>JASHPE010000177.1 GCA_030038235.1 Terriglobia bacterium | reverse complement strand
TTCGAAGGCGATATTCTGGGCCCGGAAATCTTCTCCGACCGGGAACCCCGGCACATTGGCGCCCGCGATGGAGAGGGGATCGAGCTGCGAACCGTTGGTGAACAGATAGTGGATCGAAAGCGTGTCGCGGGTTGAGATGTAATGATCGATGCGAGTGCCGAACTGGTCGCTGCTGTTTTGGAGCTCCTGGGTGGTGTCGTACGCGTTCGGGCCGTAGGCCGGCGAATTCGGCAGAGGGTAGAAGGCGAGCAGGTTCTGCGAAACCGGATTCAGAAAAGGGCCCGGGAGCATGTTGAACGGGATCGGCTGCGGCGGCGAAGCAAAGACGTTCACCAACTGTGTGCCCGTTGGGCTTGTGCAGAAGCCTTGGGGGCTGTAACTGGAGCAGAGGGCCGAGAAATCGCCCGTGCGCTCGGCCTCGGTCGGGACCGTAGTCAGTTGGGTCTCTCCCTGCCGGTTGCGGAATCCTTCGTAGTAGACGAAAAAGAAGGTCTTGTCACGCCGGATGGGACCGCCGAAAGTGCCGCCGAACTGATTCTGCTTCAGCGGGTCCGTATCCGCCGAAAAGAAGTTGCGCGCGTCGAGCGCGTCGTTGCGGAAGAAGTCGTAAGCGTCGCCGTGAAACTGGTTCGACCCCGAGCGCGTGACGATATTTGTGGTGGAGCCTGAGTTGTGGCCGAACTCGGCGGAAGCGGTGTTGGTCAGGATGCGGAATTCAGCGATCGCGTCCGGCGGCGGTCGCAGAACGAAGCCTGCATTCACCGTGTTGTAGTTCTCGTCGCCGTCCACCAGAAACTCATTCGACTCCGGCCGCTGCCCGTTCACCGCGTACGATTGACCCTCGCGCAGTGTGCCTCCGGCCGTTTGCAACCCCTGGGTCAGCGGCGCCGCCCCGGGCAGCAGCAGACCGAGCTGCGAAAAGTTGCGGCCATTGAGGGGCAGGTCCAGGATTTCGCGCCCGTTCACCGTCTCGCCAAGATCGTTGGTGGTCTGCAACAGTGTGGCGTCGGCCTGCACCTCGACCGTTTGCTGGACCGACCCGATAGCGAGGCGCATCGGCACCACCGCCACCTGGTTCACGCTCAGGTCGATGCCTTCCTGGACGTACTTCATGAAGCCCGGCGCCGTAGCCTCCACTTGATAATGTCCGATCGGCAGCAGCACGAGCAGGTAGTTCCCTTGCGAGTCGGACCGGGTCTCGCGCATGAAGCCCGTCTCGGCCTGGGTCGCTTGAACCCTGGCGTTAGCCACGGCGGCGCCGCTCGGGTCGAGAACTGCGCCGCGAATGGTGGCCGTGTCCTGCTGGGCATTCAGAACGCCGACGGCTGCGGTCATCGAGAGCAGGATTATAAGAAGGCGACAAATGCCGAAACGACGACGGTGGTGCATGGTGACTCCTTTGCACGATTCAGAGCCTACAGAACTGACCCCCTGGAAGGCTCAGCCCGGGCAAGCGCCCGACCGAATTTGGACGAGGGGAAGGGGGCCCGGGCCAGGGGGCGACCTGTCTACCCCCAGTCACGACGAGCCACCGGATCGAATCTTCGCGTTCCTGGCGCGCGGGCCATCCCCATCTCAAACGCGAGACCCAACACCTGACAAGCCGTGAGCATATTGGGGCGGGTCAGAGACGTCAATAATGCGATCTTACTAGGTGTTCGCCTTAATTGAACTAAATCAGCGTCATTTGTCACTCGCCACTTGTCACTCGTCGCTTCAATGGAATAACGTTGAAAACGATCTCCATGAATCGCCGGACCCTCATCAAGACGCTGGCAAGCGCGGGCGTGGCCGCGGCCGCCGGAGGATTCGCCTATCACCACAGCAAAGAGTCGGCCGAGGAGAAGCCCCGGAATCGGACTACGCCCGCCGTGACCAGCGGCGGCATCCACCTGCAGGACGTCACGCGGCGAGCCGGCATCGACTTTCATCACAACAGCGGCGCCTTCGGAAAGAAATATCTGCCGGAAACCCTGGGGTCCGGCTGTGCTTTCTTCGATTATGACAACGACGGCTGGCTCGATGTCCTGCTGCTCAACGGCACGGATTGGCCGGGACACGAGCGCTCGCGCACCACCTTGAAGCTCTATCGCAATAGTCGCAACGGAACGTTCACCGACGTCACGAGTGCCGCCGGACTCGACATAGAAATGTACGGCATCGGCGTGGCCGCCGCCGACTACGACAACGACGGGCACACGGACCTGCTGATCACGTGTTACGGACAGTGCCGGCTGTTTCACAACAACGGAAATGGAACCTTCACGGAGATGACGAAGCCCGCGGGACTAGCGGGCTACAGCGGCCTCAGCACCTCGGCGATGTGGTTCGACTACAATCGCGACGGCTTCCTCGATCTGCTAGTGGCCAATTACGTGAAATGGTCGCCCGAGACCGACATCTATTGCAGCCTCGACGGCCACGCGAAGTCCTACTGCACGCCCGAGGCTTATCCCGGTTCCACCTGCTGGCTGTTCCGCAATCGCGGCGACGGCACCTTCGAGGATGTGACCGGCAAGGCCGGCCTCAACGATCCAACGTCGAAATCGCTGGGCGTTACCCTCATCGACTACGACCAGGACGGCTGGCCCGACGTTTTCATCGCCAATGACACGCAGCCGAACAAACTCTATCGCAACAATCACGACGGCACGTTTACGGAGTCCGCGGTCCAGGCCGGCGTCGCCTTCAGTGAAGACGGCCTGGCGCGCGCGGGCATGGGCGCGGACGCCGCCGACTACGACAACTCCGGACTGCCCAGCCTGGTGGTGACGAATTTCTCCAATCAGATGCTTGGGCTCTATCGCAACGAGGGTAACGGATTCTTCGTCGACCAGGCGCCGCAGTCGTCTGTAGGAAGTTCCAGCCGCCAGACGCTCGGTTTCGGCTGCTTCTTCTTTGACGTGGATCTGGACGGCCTGCTCGATCTGTTCGTGGCCAACGGTCACATTGACGAGGCCATCACGCGCGTGGACCCCTCCATCCACTACGCCGAGCCCCCGCACCTGTTCCACAACGAGGGCCAGGGAAAATTCCGCGAGATTACTTCCGAGGTCGGCGAATCGTTCGCCGCGCCCAAAGTGGCGCGCGGCGCGGCTTACGGCGATTACGACAACGACGGCGATCTCGACATCATACTGACCACCAACAATGGCCCGGCATACCTCTATCGCAACGACTGTGCCGACGCGCTGCACCGGCGCAGCATCCGCTTTCAGCTCGTCGGCACACGGTCGAATCGCGACGCCATCGGCGCCAACGTGCGCATCGCAACGCCTCAGGGTCGCCGCTTGCTGACGGTCAAGAGCGGGTCCAGCTATCTTTCGGAGTCGGATCGGCGCCTGACGTTCGGTCTGGGATCGCTTGATGCCGTTGACGGGGTGGAGATCGCGTGGCCGTGCGGGCTCAAGCAGAGTCTGGGGCGGCTTGAAGCGGGGCGCACGTATGTAGTTGAGGAAGGCAAGGGAGTTCTTGAGGACTCCCCGTTCGAAAAGCCAGCGCAAACATAACTCTAAACTGTAGACTGTGAACTGTTAACTGTCGACCAGAAATGCCCGACCCGGCACAACCCGCTGACCCATCCGGCGATCCGCTTCGCGCCATTCCGTCCCCCACCTTTCGACTTGGCCTTGGCCTGTGCGTGATTCTCTCCGCCTTCGTAATCTTCGCGATTTACACCACGCACCAGGTGCGCTGGCTTGAGGATTTCCAAACCAACGTGGTGGCGCGCAATCGGCGAGCGTCGCTGCAATTGCTGCGTCTGCAGAATGACGCCTACCTGCTGGCTCTTTCGCTGCACGATCTCGCGCTGGCATCGGGGGCCTATCCCATCCGCGATTCGCAGCCGGAATTTACGCGCCTCGAGTCCGATATGCAGGACGCGCTCGAGCGCGAGGGCAAAGTCGCGGTCTCGACGCCGCTCGCCGACGAGAAGCGCGCGCGGCTGGCTATCGCTTTGCAGCAATTTCGCGCCGCCGCCGACCAGGTGTTCAGCCTGGCGGCCAGCGGCGACGATGCCCGCGTACGCCAGGCGGCGCGCGCCGAGATGGAACCGCGACGCGTGGAGATTTCCGAAGACGTGTCGGAACTCCTGCGGCTGAACGATCAGGCGCAGGACGAGGCGGCGCAGCGCATCAGCGCCGTTTATAGCGGCGTGAAGCGAGATATCGTGCTGCTGACCGCGCTGCTCTTTCTGCTGGCGCTCGCCACCGGACTCTACACCTTCGGTGCCAACCGCCGCACGTTCGAGCGGCTTCAACACCTCACCGGACAGCTCCGCGCGCAATCGGAACAGCTTCGCAAGCTCTCCTGGAAACTGATCGACGTGCAGGAGGACACGCTGCGGCAGGTGTCGCGCGACCTGCACGACGAGTTCGGCCAGATTCTGACCGGCATCGGGCTGATGCTGCGTCGTGCCGGAAAGGGCGCGGCCACCGATCCTGCGCTCCTCCAGCAGCTCGAGGAAGTGAAGCAGGTGACCGAGGAGACGCTGCAGCGCATCCGCGAGCAATCGCAGATGTTCCGGCCGGCGGTGCTGGACGATTTCGGCCTGGAGGAGACGCTGCAGTGGCTGGCAGGAGTATTCGAGAAGCAGTCCGGGACGCCCGTGCACTTCGAATGGAACGGTGCGGAGAGCGGGCTCGCGCCCGAGGCGTCGATTCACGTCTACCGGGTGGTGCAGGAGGCGCTGAACAACGTCACCCGCCACTCCAAGGCGACCGAGGCCTGGGTGACCGTCGAGCGCCACGACGATGCCCTGTACGTTGAGGTGCGCGATAAAGGCACGGGCTTTGACACGCGTGGTTCCACCGGTGACGGCCTCGGCCTGATGGGAATGCGCGAGCGCGCCCAGCACCTGCGCGGCGACCTCGTTGTCACGTCGCAGTCTGCAGGCCCGGACCACGGCACCACCGTCCGGCTGCGAGTTCCGCTCGAGCCGGCGTCACCGTCGTCAATAGGCCCTTTACGAGCCAGCGCGGAGAAGGTAGTGTAAGACCATGACAAACACGCCAGCCCCCAAGCCGGTTCGGGTCTTACTCGCCGAGGACCACGCCCTGGTGCGCCAGGGATTCCGCCGCATGCTGGAAGACGACCCGCGCGTCCAGGTGGTCGGCGAAGTCGGCACCGGCCTCGCCGCCGTGCAGCAATGCGCCACGCTCAAGCCTGACGTGGTGGTGATGGATATCTCGATGCCGGAACTCGGCGGCCTCGAAGCGACGGCGGAGATTCTGAAGGCCGATCCTGACATCCGGGTGCTCATTTTGAGCATGTACTCAAATCCTGCGTACGTGAAGAAGGCCTTCGATACCGGAGCGCGCGGCTACATTCTGAAGGATGCTCTCGAGGTCGATCTGGCCCAGGCGGTATTGACCCTCGCCCGCGGCGAGGCGTACATGAGCGCCGCCATATCGAACCTGATGATCGACAATCTGAAAACCGGGGCGCTGCACGAGGGTGGCGATGCCTTCGATACGCTTACCTTGCGCGAAAAGGAAGTGCTGCAGTTGATCGCCGGCGGCAAGTCGAATAAAGAGATCGGCGCGCTGCTCGGCATCAGCCCCAACACGGTCGCCGTCCATCGCGCTCACGTGATGGACCGGCTGGGCATCCATCGCACTGCCGAACTGGTTCTGTATGCGGTACAGAAGGGGCTTGTCCAACCAAAATAGGGAGTCGGGTGTGGGGCGCGGGTGTCGGGTCGAAGTATGAAATATGAACCTTGAAGCCCGACGTCTGAGGCCTGACTCCCGGAGCAGTTCAGCCTCCACACTTCAGATTTAATACTTCAGACTTCACCCTTCTCCTTCCGACTCCCGACACCCTTCTCCCGACTCCCGAGGACTACGTCGCAGGGGGGATCTGGACCCACGACGCCACGGACGGCACGTCGGTATTGCTCACGATCACCAGCATGTAGTATCCCGGCGGCGCCCAGTATCCGCTTGACGGCGCTGTCGCGGTGATGTTGCCCGACCCGATTGTGAAGTTCAAGGGAACATACCGCTGCGTCATGTTGTTAGCGTGCGTGGTCGCCGTGGGCGCGATCAATGCGACGCTGGTGATGCTCGACGCGTTCGGCGTGGTGATGACGAAGTTCTGGCCATAATTGACCGTCGCCGGCGCATTTGTGATGGTCGGCCGGGTACCGTTCGAGAGATACGGCGGGCTGTAGATCTGGTAAGTGTCGTCATACGTCATGCCACTGGTGGAGCCCGTGGAGAGCACGCGCCCGTCGGGCAAAAGAACCGCGACAGAGTGATAGCCGCGGACGACCGTGTTGCTGTTATAGAATGGCGCCGTCGTGGTCCAGGTCCCGTTCATCCAGTTAGAGGCGGGGGTGCCCGGCGTATAAATCTCAGATTCCTGTTGCGGATCACCATAATCCCCTGGCCCGTCGTTTCCGCCGACGGCCATTACCGTGCCGTCCGCCAAAAAGAGACCGATCTGGTTGTAGCGAGGAAGGTTCAGGCTCGGACCCCATTGCCACGTCGGGTTCGTTTGCGAGAAGTCGATGTATTGCGTCGTGTTCGTGCCGATAGTCCCGCCGTGATCGGCATTGGAAGGCGTCCCGCCAAATACCCAGATCTCGTTGCTGTTCGGCACCTGTATGTGGCTGGTATAAAACAAGGTACCGGTCTCTGGGCTTCCGATCTGTGCCATTTTGGCAGACAGTTGCCAGGTTTGAGCTGTGGGATTGTACAGCGCGGAGGTGTTGTTTGGAGGGCCCTTGAACAGCATGCCGCTCGGCAGGAGGAACATCCGCGGATAGAGGAGGTTCGAGTCGGTGCCGTCAGGATCGTTCGCCGATGACGGCAGGACGGTCCAGAGCCCAGTGGTGGGATTATACGATTCCACCTGCGCGACTGTCGTCTGGCCCGACTGGTCGTGTCCCGATAGCACGAGCGTGGTTCCGTCGCTCATCTCCACGTTGCTGGGATACCAGCGCGGATAGTTCATCGGGCTGCCCTGAAACCACGTCTCGGAAGCGGGATTGAAAAGGGTGGTATTGTTCACGCCCGCGCCGAACAGGTTGACCGGTACCACGGTACCGCCCGTGACCAGGAGGTTGCCGTTGGGAAGAAAGGAATTCCCGGCGCAGACAAAATCGATGTCGAAATCGGGTGAGATGTCCGTCACGGTGTTGGCGATCGGATCGATCAGCTTGGAAGGCGTCCACACAGGAGGCGGGTTGGGGCCGCCCTGCAGAACGCCCCAAACCACCACCTTGCCCGTATAAAGCAGGGCCGCGTGGACCTCAACGTCAATCGTGCTCAAAGGCGTCGTCCAGCTTCCCTCCTGGTCGTGGCGCACGCCGGAGCTGGTCTTTGCGGCGCTGAACTGGACCTGATGCCAGGCGCCAACCAGCGCGCTGCGCGTCTTCACAGCCGCGCGCGAGGCGTGAGTAAAGCTTATAAGAGCGAATGCCAGTGCGACACACGACAGTGTGCCGATGGATTTAATTACGGACTTTCTGCTCATCGACTTTCCCTCCATGGACTGATCACTTTCGACTGAGCGGCTAGTTGCTAGTGCCTAGACTCAGTTCACTAGCCCCTAACCCCTAATCCCTAATCCCTTACGTCAACGGCAGTTGCACAAACGGCATGACGGACGGCACGCCGCTCGAATTCACGATCACCAGCATGTAATATCCCGGCGGCGCCAGATTGCCGTTCGCGGGCGCCGTAGCCGTCAGGGACCCGGCGCCGACGGTGAACTGCAGGGGCACGTAGCGTTGCTGCATGTCATTGGCGTGAGTGTTCGCCGACGGCATCACCAGGGCCACGCTGCTGATGGTGTCGGCGTCCGGCGTGGTGATGGTGAACGGCTGGCCGTAGCTGATCGTCGCCGGCGAAGCCGTGATCGTCGGCCGCGCGCCGTTGTAAAGATACGGCGGGCTGAAGATCTCAAAATAGTGGTTGTAAGTCGGTAATCCGTTACCCCAAGTATTGCCGCTGGTTGAACCGGCCGAAAACACGCGACCGTCGGGCAGCAGAACAGCAACGGAGTGGTACGCCCGGACGCCCAACTGGGAAGCCATCGTGGTCCACTGCTGCGTAGTAAAGCTGAAGATTTCGGCTGCCTGCACAGGGTTTGAATAATGGCCCGGGCCCTGATTCCCGCCCACTACGATCAGGCTTCCGTCAGCGAGAAACAGAAGCATGTGGTTGTAGCGCGCGGTATTCAAACTTGGGCCGTAAACCCACTGGGGCTGCTCTTGGGAAAGATCGATGGTCTCGGTTGTCGGGGTTACGACGCCGTCGCCTCCCCCATCCGCATTGGTGGGCGTCCCACCCACCACCATCACCTCTGAAGTGCCGGGAATCAGGACGTGGCCTGCGTAATACCGGTCCTTATCCATCTTGGCCACGGGCGACCAGGTGTTCGTGGTGGGATTAAAAAGATCGCCCTGTTCCGCGGGCTCGGACTTGAAGACGTTGCCGCTCGGGAGCAGGTCCATACGAGGATACAGGAACTCCGGTCCCGGGTCGGGATCATTGGCCGAAGGCGGCAGACCGGTCCAGGTGCCGGTGGTCTGATTGTAGGTTTCCATCTGCTCGACAGAAACGGTACCCGTCTGATTGTGACCTGACAGCACCAGGATCTGCCCGCTGCCAAGCTCGACGGTGGTGGGATACCAGCGCGGGTTGATCATCGGGCCGGACTGGCTCCACGTTTCACTGGCGGGATTGAACAGGCCCGTGTTCACCAGGCCTCCTCCTCCCGTGATCGTCGGAACAATGGTTCCGCCCGCCACGATCACATTCCCATTGGGCAGGATGGACTGGCCGGCGCAGACCATGTCCGCCGGGAAGATGCTTGAGACGTCGGTGATCGTGTTAGCGATCGGATCATAAAGCTTGGCCGGCGTCCAGAGCGGAGGCGGGTCAGGTGCACCCTGCAGAATGCCCCACATCAGCACCTTGCCCGTGTTCAGCAAGGCGGCGTGGATCTCAATGTCGATGGTGTCTTCCGGAGTGGTCCAGGTGCCCATGGGCTCGGTTGACGTCGAGCGCCGGGCCAGGTTGTTCTTGGTCGATGAAAACTGCAAAGCCCCTCGCGTAAGGGCTGCACCCTGGTGAACCTTCACAGCCGCGCGCGAGATGTGTGTGGCGCCGGCGACAGCGATAATGGCGGCAACTGCTATTGCTGCGATGATCCTCCACGTCCTCATTTGGTCACCCCTCTATCGAGATCGCTGTAGCGCCCTCATTCCCGCGAAAGCGGGAATCCACTAAGAAAAAGGCCCGCCGTCGTACTGGATTCCCGCTTTCGCGGGAATGACGGCGCTA
The DNA here is from genome assembly GCA_030038235.1 of Terriglobia bacterium. Taxonomy (GTDB): domain Bacteria; phylum Acidobacteriota; class Terriglobia; order UBA7540; family UBA7540; genus Gp13-AA77. The sequence goes on along the minus strand of JASHPE010000177.1, from coordinate 4,817 downwards.
CCGCGATTTTCATACTTCATACTTCATGCTTCATACCTTTTTCCCTGCTCCCTATTCATTGCAATCGAGCGTCGGCGCCGTATAAATCGCGCCCGATTCGTCAGTAAACATTCCAAATCCGCAGCCGCCGACATTCGGCCGTATGCTCAGCGAGTAATAGTGCCCGTCGGGCGCGACCAGCAGCCGCAGGAAATGGTCGCTCAGTTTGCCGGAAAGTTCGCCGTTGGGACCCACCGGTACCTTCAGCGCCAGCTTGCCCTCAAACAGGTGGGCGCTCCGGAGCTTATCGAACGAGATATAAAGGTGGTTGCGCCCGAAGTACTCCGCTTCCGCCCGATTGATGGTGTCCGCCAGCCACCAGGCCTGATTCTCGATCGGGTCCGGGCGTCCGCCGTCGTAAACCGGCATGCCCATATCGTCCTTGGCCGGCGGGTGGGCTGATTGCGCGCGGGCCCCGGCGGCGAAACCCAGGCTTAAGAGCACTGTGAATAGAAATGCCAGCTTGCTCTTCATGTAACTTCACTTTCTCCGGGGTTCAAGCTCGGGAGTCGGGAGTAGGGTGTCGGGTGTCGGAAGTAGCGAATAGGTTTCCCCGAGACCCGACACCCGCCTCCCGCCTCCCGCTTTCCTACGTCGGCAGTGGCAACTGGATCCACGACGCCACCGACGGCACGCCGCTGTTGTTCAGGATCACCAGCATGTAATATCCCGGCGGCGCTGAGTTGCCGCTCGCCGGCGCGGTGGCGGTAATGCTCCCCGAGCCGATCGAGAACGTCAGCGGCACATATCGCTGCGTCATGTTGTTGGCGTGCGTCGTTGCCGTAGGCTCGATTAGCGCCACGCTGGTGATGCTGGCTGCGTCCGGCGTGCTGATGGTGAATTGCTGCCCGTAATTCACCGTTGCCGGCGACGACGTGATCGTGGGCCGCGTCCCGTTCGAAAGGTAGGGAGGGCTGAAGATCTGGTACGTGTCGTCGTACGTATCGCCGCTGGTGGATCCCGTGGAGAGCACGCGCCCGTCAGGCAAGAGAACGGAGACGGAGTGATAAGCGCGGACCACCGTGTTGCCGTTATAGAACGGCACGGTCAACGCCCACGTCCCGCCCAGCCAGTTCGTGGCGCCGGGCGTGTAGATCTCGGATAGCTGCTGCGGGCTGCCGTACCGCCCCGGGCCGTCGTTCCCGCCCACGGCCATCACGGTGCCGTCCGCGAGGAATAACCCCACTTGATTGAAACGCGGCAGATTCAGGCTCGGACCCCACTGCCACGTCGGACTGCTGGCGTCGAAATCAATGTACTGCGTGGTGGTCGTGCCCGTGGTGCCGCCGCCGGCATTGGACGGCGTCCCGCCAAAGATCCAGATCTCGTCGGTGTTCGGCACCTGAACATGGCTCACGTAAAACAGTGTGCCGGTGTTGGTGCTGCCAACCTGTTGCATCCTGCCAAAATAGCTCCAGGTGTTGGTGGCCGGGTTGAACAGATCGGTCCCGTAAGCCGGGGCGCCCTTGAAGAGCATCCCATTCGGCAGCATAAACATGCGCGGATACAGAAGGTTCGGATATGAGCCATCGGGATTGTTCGCCGAAGGCGGCAGAACGGTCCAGACGCCGGTGGTCGGGTTATAGGACTCGAGTTGCGCGATCGAAGTCGTGCCCGATGCATCGTGGCCCGAAAGCACGATGGTGGTCCCATCGGCCATTTCCACGTTGGAGGGATACCACCGCGGATAATTCATCGGGCTGCCCTGAATCCAAGTCTCGGTCGCCGGATTGAAGATCGTGGTGTTGTTCACGCCCGAGCCGTTGAGGTTGATGGGCACGATGGCCCCGCCGGTGATGAGGACGTTGCCGTTGGGCAGAAAGGAGTTCCCGCCGCACACGAAGTCAACGTCGAAGTCGGGTGAGACGTCTGTAACCGTATTCGCAATGGGATCGATCAGTTTGGACGGCGTCCAGGTCGGTGGAGGGTTCGGACCACCCTGCAAGACCCCCCAAATCAGGACCTTGCCCGTGTAAAGCATGGCCGCGTGCACTTCCACGTCGATGGTGCTCGCCGGAGTCGTCCAACTGCCGAGCTGGTTGGTATGCACCGAGTTTCCGGCTTGCTTGGAGACGGAATGGCTGGACCCGAACTGCACGCGCTCCCAACCGCCAGCCACCGCGCTACGTACTTTAACGGCCGCGCGCGAGGCCTGAGTAAAACTGATAATGGCGAATGCGACCGCGACACACGCCAGTGTGCCGAGAGATCTCAAAACGGACTTTCTGCTCATGGACCGCTCCTCCTATGAACCGATCAGCGCCGATTTGCCGCACATGCGCCCGCCAATTCCCTGCACTTCGGCAGGCGCGGTCATCAAAACCCCAGGAAGTATTTAATATACATCCACTGTCAAGCCCTTCACTCCACTGGTAATAGTGCCGGTTTGTACAACACACCGTCTTTTCTGGGCTCGGTTTGATACTCCCAGGCCGCTCTACTTCTGACGCACTTGTCTCGGACCAGCGAGCCGGCAGGTTACCCCTCCCAACCCTCGCGCTCCCGAGGGGAAGACAGGCTCACATGACACCTCCGGGGACGCGACGTAGCGCGGCTTTAGAGTGCGGCAGCTTGCTGCCGCTTTGACCAAGCCAGCTTGCTGGCCGTCAAGCCGCGAGCGGGGCGCGCCTGCGCCGCCCATGGCGACAAGCCCCCCGAGCGAGCTCGCGGAAGGAAAGCGGCAGCAAGCTGCCGCTTTACGCGCGGACGAGACTGTCCGCGCTACAGCGGGCACGATGCCCGCGCTACGGCAGTTCGGCATCACGCTATTTTGCGAGCCTCGGGCACGTTCGCGGTGAGGTCGTGCTCTAATTCTGTGTTGAGGGCGGACGAGGAGAAGCCTACGCGATGATTTCAAGCCCAGATACGTCAATTTCGAATTGTTCCAGAAGGCGGATGTGTTCGTCCGTTTTAAGTGGGGCGCTGGAAAAGTACTTGTTCTCCGCGTCGGGAGTGTCTGCTCTGCGCTGAACGGAAAACTGGCCAACAGGGAACTTTCTGGTAAGGGAGTTAACCTCTAAAGTTACGCCAGAAGCTCGAAATGTCGCCTGAATCCCATTGACAGCGGTCACTGATTCGGAAACTGCGGACCCTATCTTTCTGAGTACAGGATGCAAATTATTTAGGTCCACGTCCATGAAAGCGATGATCTCGCTGTAAAACATCTTCCGCCTGATCATACCGGGCTCAAATGTTACTCCGTGAGCATCTTTTGCCCAGAGCATTAGATTCAGTAGCGACCTCTCAGCATCTTGCGTCGGAGAAGACGTTTCCATGACGATTCCGTCATTGAAGAGCTGAAGCTTATTTATCCGCTGATCTCCAAGTTTACCGATCTCAAAATTTGCTCCCTTTTCGCTGTATTGTCCGGACTTGTCCGGGAAGACACGAAACTCGCCTAGTGAGGCTATGGAAGCCAGAAAGTCGGGCAGAAAAAGTTTTCCCTTTGGATCAAATTCTACCGCCTCAGCCAGCCAAGTGACCTTCCCGAGTTGTATAGCCGCCAGCTTCATGATCGCACCTCCATGGATGGCAGCGGACCCGAGTCGTGTGCAACAAAGGTTGACATGATCCCGATATGGTGCGTTTCGGCTTCCGAATCTGTGCTACCCGCACGCTGATTTTGTGCCGACGTTCTGCGGGGAGGGTTAATCAGTCTCCCTAGGCCTTGCATGCCAGCCCGGTCCTCGGAGGCGTGGGCAGGGGCAGAAACCGTTTCAGCGCCCTCAAATTCTGCGTCGAGATCAATCGTCAACGGATCAAATTCAGCCTGATTGAATCCGTTTTCCCATTTCAGCATTTCGCTGAACGATACGAACTCGACTTTGAGTCCAACTCTGAAAGCTGATGCTAGGCGAATAAGAGTTTCGATGTTGAATTTTGTTGCGCCAGGCCTCTCCATCGTTGAGATTCGAGATTGCTTCATATCCGCAAGGTCAGCTAGACCTTTCTGTGTTAGCTTGCGCTTGAAGCGTAAACCCTTGATCTGCGCAGAAATTAACACGTTAAGGAGGGCTCTCGTGTAAGCGTCTCTTGACTTCTTGGCGCGCTTCAATTTAGAAATCAGTTCTGATTTTTCGCTCACGTATTTTCGCCTTTCCATCTTCCAAAAGCTGTCTTCTGCGAATAGCTGTTCCAAGGCAGTCTGGGGGATCGTAAATCTGCTGTTTGTGTGTACATCCGATCAGTAATGTTGCCTGCTTTTCCTGATGCCTGGGCCAGAAAATTCCCAAGATTCGGTGCTGTACGTTGTCGGAGTCGTTGAAGCAAAGTTCCCAAACCCTAGCCCCCTTGCTCTTTCCTTCTAAGAAGAAGTGTCGCCCCCTGCCGACCCACTGCAGGGGGGTGGGAGATGTCCGGTTGGTCTTGAGAATAACATTGAAGGCCTTCTCGGCTTCTTCGCCTAAGCCCTTGCGCCAGTCTTCGATTGGGCTCGCGTCGCTTCCCGGAGCGATAAAATCCCAAAACGTCCAAAACTCAGGCGAGGGGAATTTTATCACTTTTTTTGAATACGTCAACGATTTTTTGCTTGACATCGCTATATCACTTATTTATGATAAGCGCATGGACAGTAAGGCCAGCCCCAACATAAGATTACGGGAACTCGCTGGCCTTTCTGTCTTTTGTGGGCCTGGCTTGGTGCTGCCTTCGGCGACTGGAGTCGATAGCGCAGAGGGTCCGATCCCCTCCAGGTCCACGTTAGGAAAGAAAACTCTCCCCGCAAGCGGTTGCAGCCGCTCACGGGGAATGTCCTCGGGTATGAGCCAAGGACAGGGTTG
>JASHPE010000176.1 GCA_030038235.1 Terriglobia bacterium | reverse complement strand
CGTTCACCACGGTGGTGTCGAGCACCTCCATGAAGGTGCTCAGCATCACCGCCACCGCGATGATCCACGGATTTATGACGGGCGCCGCCGGCGCCTGTTCCTGAGCCGAAGCCATAAATAACCTATTCTAAGGGATGCCCGCCGAGGCTCAAAGTTTCCCCTTGATTATCGACAAGAACGGGAGTAGACTCTTGTCGATAAGCGACAGGAGGACGAAGCGTGAGCAAACCGACCGATCTCGTGCAGGGGACGCTGGACCTGCTGATCCTGAAGACCGTGGCGCTGGAGCCGGCGCACGGCTGGGCCATCGCCCAGCGCATCCGGCAGGTGTCGAAAGACGTGCTGCAGGTGAATCAGGGATCGCTTTACCCGGCTTTGCACCGGCTGGAACAGAGTGGATGGATCAAGGCGAAGTGGGGCGAGAGCGACAACAACCGGCGGGCGAAGTATTACGCGCTGACGCCTGCGGGCCGCAGGTATCTGGATCAGGAACAAGCGAACTGGCAGCGGCTATCGGCGGCCATCGGGCTGGTGCTGGAAATTGCCGATTGACCATTTCCGATTGACGATTGCTGATTGCCGATTGGCAGGCGATGGAAATGCGCATTTTCAAAAAGATACCGCTGCGGATCCAGTCGATCTTCCGCAAGGACCGTGTCGAACAGGACCTGACCGACGAGATTCGGTTTCACGTCGACAAGCTGATCGAGCAGAACGTCGCCCGGGGAATGCCTCCGGCGCAGGCCCGATATGCAGCGTTGCAGGAGCTCGGCGGACTGGAACAGTTGAAGGAGGAGTGCCGCGACATGCGGAGGGTCAAGGTGATCGAGAATCTCGTCCAGGATGTCCGCTATGGCCTGCGTGTGTTCCGAAAGAATCCGGGATTCGCGGCCGTCGCGATTCTGACCCTTGCGCTCGGGATCGGCGCCACGACAGCGATCTTCAGCGTGGTCGATGCGGTCGTGCTGAAGCCGCTGCCGTTCCCGACTGCCGATCGCCTGGTGCGTGTCAGATCGCTGATTCTCAAGACTGGCACCGGCGGCATCGCCTCCTACCCGGATTTCCTCGACTGGCGGGCGCAGAATCACGTCTTTGACGGCATCGCGGCTTTCCGCACCGGGGACTTTACGCTGGTGGGGGCGAGCGACGCCGTACACCTGCAGGGTGCGGTCGTCTCCGCACAGCTTCTCTCGCTGCTTGATGTGAAACCTGTGCTCGGACGCAGCTTCGCGCCCGAGGAGGATAGTCCCGCGGCGGCCGGCGGCACGGACCCCGTCATTCTCAGCCAGGAGCTCTGGCAGCGCGAGTTCAGTTCTGATCCGTCGGTGATCGGCCGCAAAATCGAGCTGAACGGACTGCCATTCACTGTCGTCGGCGTCATGCCGGGCGGATTTCAGTACCCCATCCAGGCCGAGCCCATCGAACTATGGACCACGATAGCGGTTGACGCTCGTGGCGCGGATTCGATGACCACGCAGCGCGGGGCGCACTACCTTGACGTTCTGGGACTGCTGAAGCCGGGCGTCGCGATTCCGCGAGCGCAGGCCGAGATGGTGGGGATCGCAAGCGCCTTGAACAAGGCGCATCCTGAGAACCGGCCGCGTACCGTGCGGATTGTGCCCGAACTCGAAAGTCTGTCAGGACCGCTGCGCGCTCCGCTGTTCGTGCTGCTCGGGGCGGTCGGTTGCGTTTTGCTGATTGTGTGCGCCAACGTCGCCAACCTCCTGCTGGCACGCGCCAGCAGCCGGCAAAAAGAGATGGCCGTGCGCGCCGCTCTCGGCTCGAGCCGGCTCCGCACGGTGTGCCAGTTACTGACCGAGAGCCTCACGCTCGGACTGCTCGGCGGGGCCGTGGGCCTCGCGCTCGCCCTCGCGTTGCTTCAATTGCTGGTGCGCATCATTCCGGCCGAGGTGCCCCGACTGAACCTGATCGGGCTCGACGTTCGCCTGCTGGGTTTTGCCTTTCTGATTTCGCTGGTGGCGGGAATTCTGTTTGGACTCGTCCCGGCCTTCCAGCTTTCGAAAGTCAGCCTGACCGGCGCGCTGAGCGAGGGCTGCCGCGGCGGCGTGAGCTCCGGACGCGGTCACAATCGGGTGCGCAGCGCGCTCGTCGTCAGCGAAGTTGCCCTGGCCGTCGTACTGCTCGTCGGAGCCGGCCTGCTGGTCAAGAGCTTCCTGCGGCTCACTCGGGTCGATCCGGGATTCGATCCGCACAACGTTCTGACGTTTCAGCTTGACTCGCCTGCTGGCCAACCCGACACGCAGTTACCGGCGTTCTATCATCAGGTCGTCGCGCGAATGGCCGCGCTTCCGGGCGCGATTTCGGCGAGCGCGGTGGCGTCGCTCCCTCTGACTGGGAATAACATCCAGTCGAGCATTGAGATCGAGGGGCAGCCGACGCCAATCGGCTCGCGTCCCATCGCAGATTTCAACGCCGTTGAACTGAATTATTTCCACACAATCGGCATCCCGCTCGCTGCCGGCCGCGATTTCACCGAACAGGACGACGCGAAATCGCCGCCCGTGGTGATCGTCAACCAGGCGCTGGCGCGCCGCTTCTTTCCGAACGAGAATCCGATCGGAAAGCATGTTCGCCCTGGAATCGGCAATGGCTATGGACCGGGCGAATCGCCGATGCGCGAAATCGTCGGCGTCGTAGGCGATGTGAAGCAGGGCGACCTCGGCGGGGAATCGTCTCCTGAGGTCTACGCTCCCCTGGCCCAGAGCCCGTTCAGCCCCATGATCATCCTGGTCCGCACCCGGATTGATCCGCGGGGCATCGTCGAACCAGCGCGGGGCGCCGTGGCGTCGCTTGATCGGCACCAGCCGCTCTATCACGTGCTGACGCTCGATCAGTACTTCGCGGAATCCGTCTCCGAGCCGCGACTGAGCACGCTGCTGCTCAGCGGCTTCGCAGGTTTGGCCGTGCTGCTGGCATGTCTCGGCGTGTATGGCGTGATTTCCTACATCGTGATCCAGCGGCGGCACGAGATCGGCGTTCGCATGGCGCTCGGCGCCGAAGCGTCCGAAGTTCTGCGATGGATGCTCGTGCGCGGGCTGGCGCTCGCATCAGTGGGTATCGCCATCGGACTTGCCTTCGCGCTGGGCCTCGCGCACCTGCTCTCCAGCGCGCTGTACGGCGTGCGTCCTACGGACCCCGTGATCTTTGTGACTGCTCCGATGGCTCTGTTGAGCGTCGCGCTGCTCGCCAGCTACATCCCGGCGCGCCGCGCGGCAAGGGTCGATCCGATGGTGGCGCTTCGATATGAATGATTGCCGATTTTCGATTGACGATTGACGATTGGGGACTGTCATGCGGTGGCTGTATAAACTCCCGCTCCGTTTGCGCTCGCTGTTCGCACGGCAGCGCATCGAGCAGGAACTCAACGACGAGCTCCGCTTTCACCTCGAAAAGTCGATCGAACAAGCAGCCGCGGAAGGAACAAGCCCGGAGGAGGCTCGCTATGCTGCCCTGCGCGACTTGGGCGGCATGGAGCAGATCAAAGAGGAGTGTAGAGACATGCGCCGCGTGAACTTCGTCGCCAACCTGATCCAGGACATTCGCTACGGCGTGCGTATGCTCGCCAAATCTCCAGGGTTCACCGCGGTGATCATTCTCTCGCTCGCGCTCGGCATCGGCGCCAATACCGCGATCTTCAGCCTGATCGATGCCGTGATGCTGAAATCGTTGCCCGTCCGGCAGCCGGAGCAGCTCGTGCTGCTGAATTGGGTATCCAAAGGCCAGTCTTACGTGATGTCGGATTACGACGGCGATTCCTGGGAGGACAGCAAAGGCCGCGACACTGGCACGTCCTTCGCTTATCCGATTTACAAAGCCATTCGGGCACGGAACAACTCTTTTTCTGACGTATTGGGCTTCGCGGACGCCGACCAGCAGTTCAACGTGAACGTCGCTGGAACGTCCGGACTGGCCAAGGGACAGTATGTGTCGGGGAATTATTTCTCGACGCTTGGTGTCGGCCCCGCCGCTGGACGCACCATCGTCGATTCGGACGACCAGGCGAGCGCGGCCCCTGTCGTCGTCATCAGCTACGCCTATTGGGCCAGCCGCTTTGGACGCGACCCCTCCGTGGTGGGCAAGGCGGTCGTGGTGAACAACGTTCCCTTCACGCTGGTGGGCGTGGCCGCGCCCGAGTTCTTCGGTCTCCAGGCAGGACATCCCACCGACGCCTGGGTCCCTCTCTCAACCCACATGCAAGTCGACCCGAGCTGGTCGCGCTGGCTGCCCAAGGGCGAGACCATCTTCTCGGTGCGAACCGAATGGTGGGTCTTGATGATGGCGCGCATGAAGCCGGGCGCGAGCAAAGAGCAGGCGAGCGCAGCGCTGGACGTGATCGTGCAGCAGGAAACGTCAACGATCAAGGTGCCTCCGCCGGGCGAGCGGCGTCACGACATGACCCTGCGGCTTCCCACGATCGAGCTCGAGCCGGCGAGCGGCGGCCTTAATACGCTACGGCGCGAATTCTCGCAGCCCCTGTGGGTGCTGATGTCCTTGGTTGGACTCGTCCTGTTGATTGCCTGTGCCAACGTGGCGAATCTGTTGCTCGCGCGGTCGGAGCGCCGCCAGAAAGAGATCGCGGTGCGACTGGCGCTTGGCGCGGGCCGCCGCCGAATCATCCGGCAATTGCTGACGGAGAGCCTCATGCTGGCCGTCGCGGGCGGGGCTTGTGGGGTGGTCCTGGCTTACTGGGGAAGCGGGCTTCTGCTGAGATTCATGGAGAGCGGAGGCGACCAGCTTCATCTTTCGGTTTCTCCCGATCTGACCGTGCTGGGGTTCACGGTGCTCGTCTCGCTCCTGACCGGAACCGTCTTCGGACTTGCTCCGGCGCTGCGCGGCACTCGTCTCAATCTGACGCCAGCCCTCAAAGAAGGCGCGGGCAGGGTCGCCGGTGGAGCACCGGGTGGCGGCAGAATGCGTCCCACGCTCGGCAAGGGGTTGGTCATCGCGCAAGCTGCCATATCGCTCATGCTGCTAGTCGGCGCCGGCTTGTTTGTGCGGACTTTGCGCAATCTGATGACGGAAGACCTCGGTTTCGATCGCACGCATCTTCTGCTGTTCAGCATCGACGCTTCGCGGGCCGGCTACAAAGGCGAGAGTCTGGCCAACTTCTATCAGGAAATGCAGCGGCGCATCGAGGCTATCCCCGGGGTACGCTCGGCAAGCATGTCCCGCCACTTTCTGGTCAACGACGGCCAGGGCGGCGAAGGCGTGATCATCGAGGGCTATGCTCCGAAGCCCGGCGAGGCCGATGCCGGCGGGGTGATCGGCATCTACACCCACTACGTCGGCTCCCGATTCTTTGAAACTCTCGGCATTCCGCTGCTGGTCGGGCGGACCATTCGGGATAGCGATACGGGCGCGGCGCCCCGCGTCGGCGTGGTGAACCAGGCCTTTGCCAAGCACTATTTTGGCGCGTCAAGCCCCATCGGGCACCAATTCCGATTCAGCAGCTCGACGGACCCCTTGGGCATGACTATCGTCGGCGTGGCCGGCGATGCTACCTATGGCGATCTGCGCAAAGACCCTCCGCCCACCATCTTTGTTCCCTTCGATCAACACCTCGGGATACTGGAGTGGCAGAACGTCGAGGTTCGCACCGCCGGAGATCCCATGAGCGTGGTCAGCACGCTACGGCGGGTCATCCGGGACCTGGACAGGAACGTCCCCATGCAGGAGGTGATCACGCAAACGGAGCAGATCGATCAGGCCACCTTCCAGGAACGGCTCTTCGCGCGGCTTTCGAGTTTCTTTGCCTTGCTGGCACTCATGCTGGCCTGCGTCGGCCTCTATGGAACGCTCTCCTATGCCGTCGCGCGCCGCACGAATGAGATCGGCATTCGCATGGCGATCGGCGCCGAACGGTCGAGCATCGTGCGGATGGTCCTCCGTGAAGCCTTGCTGCTCGCTTTCGTGGGAATCGTTATCGGCATACCCCTGACGCTGGCAGCCTCTCGCCTGGTTTCGAGCATGCTCTTCGGCCTCAAGGCGACCGATCCTTTCACGCTCGCCGCCGCCACACTCCTGATGATCGCTGTGGCCGCGCTGGCCGGATATCTCCCGGCGCGGCGCGCGGCGAAGGTGGACCCTATGGTGGCGCTCAGATATGAATAATTGCCGATCTTCGATTTGTTGATTGACGATTGTCAGGTGCGACGAAATGCGCGGGATAGGCCGCAATGCGTGCCCTTAGGAAACGGGAGGCTTCGAGATGCCCCAGGGAATCTTCTGACGATGTAGCCTACAAGTCAGGGCTCAAGAAAAGGCTTGACAAAAGCGCCGAGGTTCGCTAAGTTTGTTACCGTTCCTTGAGAAATCGAGGAGCGCGCCATGGTTCTGCGCCGCCCTCTACCGCCCTCCACCGATCATCGAGTGACGACTAATCGTCATCGCGCGAGCTTTCGGTCCCAAGTGACCTCCGTCGACCTTGGGTCAGGGGCTGACGGTCAGGAGTCAGGGAAACGGGCACCCGTTGGAAACGAACCCAAGCGAACCCGACAAGGTGAAATACATTAAAACCAAGAGGATAGCCCCAAATCGGAAAAAACGAACCCAACGAGGTTATCCGGCTTGTTTTCAACAGGTTAATCGCGAAAAAAGGCCGATTTTGACGATTCTGTATGTGTCGGGATCGAGGTTCGAGGGTTTGCCGCACAGCAATTGCCGTCCAGCCGCCACGAATTTGAGCCGCAAGAATCAAAAATGTGGTCGGAACCAAGCTGGAATGTCTTTTAAAATCAATAAAATGAGCCGAAGAAAACGAGAGGAGGTTGTCTATTCGTGTTCGCCGGCCCTTCCTGCCCGCCCGAGAGGTGCGAATATACTTGTCTTTTGGTGGGGGGCTCGTTCACGGGCGGAGACTGCCAGGAGGTGACTTATGCCGGAACCAGCAGGACAAGCACGGGAATATGCCCTCGGGCATTCATCGCAGGAGTTAGATCGCTTGAGCACCCAGGCGAAACTCATGGAGCCCTTCACGCGCCGGCTATTCGAGCAGGCCGGAATTAGCCCCGGCATGAGCGTACTCGACGTGGGCAGCGGTGCGGGCGACGTGGCGTTTCTGCTGCGGGAAATCGTCGGGCCGGAGGGCAAGGTGGTGGGCGCCGACCGCGCGCCGAAAGCCATTGAGAGGGCCCGCGAGCGAGCCGGCGCCCTTGGCTTTGCCAACGTCGAATTCATCGAGGGCGATCCGGTTGAAATGAACTTTCACGAACGGTTCGATGCGGTCGTCGGCCGGTTCGTGCTGATGTACTATCCGAGTCCGAGCGATGCCCTGCGTAGGTTGGCCGGCCTGGTTCGTCCCGGCGGCATTATCGCCTTTCAGGAGTCCGACAATTCCGGCGCCCGCACTTTCCCGCCGCAGCCCTTATTCGAGCGCCTCTTCGGTCTGATGGGGAAGGCCATCGAGCTCTCGGGCGCGGAGCCCCTGATGGCTCTCAAGCTCTACCCAGCCTTCATCGCGGCAGGGCTGCCCGCTCCCGCCATGCTAGCCGAAGTGGCTGTCATGGGCGCTCAGGACCCTTTCGTGGAACCACTCGCCAACTTTCTGGTGCAAGGCTTGCGCAGCATGGCGCCCGTCATTATCAAGCACGGTCTGGCGACGGAGCAGGATCTGGACCTTGACACCTACGCCCGGCGACTGGGCGATGCCTTCCGCTCCGCAGGCGGAGTGATGTTGAGTCCGCCGTTTATAGGCGCCTGGACCCGGAGAGCCAATTAGCACGCCGTGACGACTAGCTGGCTGGCCTACAGCGGGGGCCGGTCGCGAAATGCGTTCTTGAACACTCGGACCTCGAAACCCGCGTCTGTGGTCCACGACACGCTGGCGATGTCGAATCGGTAGGAGACGTCGCGGCGTCCGAGGCGATGAAGGTAGGCTTGTGCGGATTGCAGAATGCGGCGGCGCTGCTTGGGAAGGACTGCGGTTTCAGGCGGTCCGGCGTCGCTCGACGTTCGCGTCTTCACTTCCACGAACGCGAGCACCGGACCGTCCCAGGCCACGATGTCCAATTCGCCCTCGCGGGTTCCGGGGCGGCGATTGCGCGCGACCACGGTGTAGCCGGCCTGGCGAAGATACCAATAGGTCAGCCGTTCACCACGGCGGCCGGTCTCGAGGTGAGCATCGACACGAGGGGTTTTCTGTGGACCAGTTCCGGCTGCGGCGCGATGCTTCGCACGGAGCGCGTCGCGACGCTCGCGCCAGACCAGCGTCCGGTAAACCGCATGCGCCCACCACCTCATAAATCGCGCTCCTGCAGGGGCAGGCACAAGGCCTGCCCCTACGAGTTACTCTTCTCGCTCGATTTCCTCAAGGCATCCATCGAGGGTCAGGATGGCGAAGTCCGCCTGCTCTTCATTCACGATGAGCGGCGGCATCAGGCGCAGCGTGGTGTCGCCCGAGCCCAGCACCAGCAGGCCTTTCTGAAATGCAGCGTGAACCAGCTTATTCCGCAGATCAGGCGCTTTCTCCCTGGTTTTTTGATTGCGCACGATCTCGATACCGATCATCAAACCGCGACCGCGAACGTCGCCCACGATCTTGTGGCGTTCGCGCCAGTCGGCGAGGCGGCTCATGATGAATTCGCCCATGTGCGCCGCGTTGGCGATGTACTCGCGTTCGAGCAAGTCCATGGTGGCCATGGCCGCGGCGATGCAGACCGGATTCCCGCCGAACGTCGAAGCGTGCGCGCCGGGCGTCCAGTCCATCACGCTGGCGCGCGCGATAACCGCGCCGAGCGGCATACCCGACGCGATGCCTTTCGCGGCACAGATAATGTCGGGCTCAACGCCGGCGTGTTCAACCGCCCACCACTTGCCCGTGCGTCCCATGCCGGACTGTACTTCGTCGGCTACCAACAGGATTCCGTACTTGCGGCAGATCCGTTGGAGGCCCTGCAGGAAGTCGGCGGGCGCCGGGAGATATCCACCTTCGCCCTGAATCGGCTCGATGAAGATCGCTGCGACCTCGTCAGGATCCACGCGGCGCCGGAACAATTCGTTCTCGAGATAGCTCAGGCAATCCGCCGACGCGCACTCGGGGCGCACGCCGTACGTGCCGCGATACGTGTCCGGGAACGGCGTGTGAAACACACCGGACAGCAGGGTCCCGAATCCCTTGCGCTGGATGGAGCGGCTCGCCGTCAACGACAGCGCGCCCATGGTGCGTCCGTGAAAAGCGCCGTGAAAGGCCACCAGCTTGTCGCGCTTGGTGTGATATTTGGCCAGCTTGATGGCGGCCTCCACCGCTTCCGCGCCGGAGTTGCCGAAATAGACGCGCTTCGCTTCTTTCCCGGGAGCGATCGACGCCAGGCGTTCGGCGAGCTCGGCCAGGCCCGGATAATAGAAATCCGTTCCCGACATGTGAATCAGCGTTGCCGCCTGCTCTTGAATGGCGCGCACAACTTCCGGATGGCAATGGCCCGTGGATACCACGGCGATTCCGGCGGCGAAATCGAGAAACGTGTTGCCGTCCACGTCTTCAACCATCATTCCTTGGCCGCGCTTCGCGACCAGCGGGTAATCGCGCGTGTAGGACGGCGAAACGTAAGTGCGATCGAGTTCCAGCACCCGGCGCGCTTCCGGGCCGGGCAAAGACGTGTTGATTTGCGGCAGGGCGTTCTTGGAGCCCTTTGCCTGCGTTTGAGCGGTACTCATGCTGTCTCCTTTGAACGGGCTGATGGTGCGGTGACCCGGGCGGCCGCGAGTGTCAATGCGATGGGCGGCCGCGAGGTGCGGCGTTCAAAGGGGGTCCTAATCTCCGGAGAAGAGATTAGGTCGGGCGAGGGACGGGAATGCGAGCCACAATGCGGTGGGTTTCATGATTCACTTCCGTTTCCAGCGTGTTCCGGTCTTGCTGTCTTCAATCACAATGCCGGCTTTCAGCAACTCATTGCGGATATGGTCCGCTTCGGCGTACTTCCCGGCGCGGCGGGCGCGTTCGCGCGCCTTGAGACGATCTTCGATTTCGGTTTCGGTCAGAGTTTCGACCAGCACCGGCGCGGCGTAGCCCGCTCCGGCGACGACCTGACTAGCCTCGTTCGAAGCCGCGCCGCCCGATGTGGCCGCCGCCGCAGCCTGAATAAACCCGAACTGGCGCAACTTCGCATAGTCCTCGTCATCGAGCACGGCGAAGATACGATCCCAGCGCTCCAGCACGTCAAGATAATCGCCGCGCTCGCCTTCGCGAAACTCTCCGCGATCCATGGCGATGTTGCCTTCGCGCACCAGATCGAAGATCGCTCCGAGCGCCTCGGCGGTATTCAGATCGTCGTCCAACGCTTCTTCGAACCCTGTGCGGGCAGCGACGGCACGGGCCGCCATGTCCGGATTGGATCCCACCGTGAAGGTCTCCGTGGTCAGGCGATCGCGGAAATTGCGCAGCCGGTCGAGCGATTGTTCCGCCTGCTTGAGCCCGTCGAAGGTGAAGTTGAGCGGCTTTCGATACGGAACCGACATCAGCAGGTACCGCACCGCCGTCGGCTTGTATTGCCGCGCGATCAGGTCGCGAAGCGTGTAGAAGTTGCCGAGCGACTTCGACATCTTCTGGCTGTTCACGATCAGGTGCTCGCCGTGCACCCAGAAGCGCGCAAACGGCTGGCCCGTGGCCGCCTCGCTCTGCGCGATCTCATTCTCGTGGTGCGGAAAGATCAGGTCGGTACCGCCCGAGTGGATGTCGAGCGTCGCGCCCAGGTACTTCATGGCCATCACGGAGCATTCCAGGTGCCAGCCCGGCCGCCCGCGGCCGATCGGCGTGTCCCAGGAGTCCTCGCCCTCTTTGGCGGCTTTCCACAGCACGAAGTCGCGCACATCGGCCTTCTCATACTCGTCGGCGTCCACGCGCGCGCCGGCGAGATTGCCCGCCAGCTTCATGTGCGAGAGCTTGCCGTAATCGGGAAACGCCTCCACCTTGAAGTAGATCGAGCCGTCGCTAGCGTAGGCGTACCCTTTGCGCTGGAGCGTCTGGACCAGCTCCACCATCTCCGGGATGTGATCGGTGGCGCGCACCATGAACTCCACGTCGTCCATGTTCAGGAGCTTGCGATCCACCTTGAATGCTTCGATAAACCGAGCCGTGTACTCGCGCAGCGGCAGTCCGGCCTCGCGCGCGTTGCGGATCGTCTTGTCGTCCACGTCGGTCAGGTTCATCACCTGGATCACCTGGTATCCGCGATATTTCAAGTGGCGCCGCAGGATGTCCTGAAAGACGAAAGTACGGTAATTGCCGATGTGGCCGTAGTTGTAGACAGTGGGACCGCAGGTGTAGACGCGCACTTGGTTGTCGGCGAGAGGGACGAACTCCTCCACGCGCCCGGAAAGCGTGTTGTGAAGACGCAATGCCACGTGAATCCCTGCCGATCTTGAGGTGAAGGGCCTCAATTGATTGTATCGACAGGGTCAGAAGGGCGTCAAGGACACCGGCGCGAAACGTGCTCCGATGTTATTGTTGTCTTGCGACCCCCTAATTCACGACTCTTGAGCGACCCGGGGCCGCCGGTTGGGCTTTTCAATACCGAACTGCCTGGCGTACTCGGCGCGCAGCCGCTGCCATCCCTCGAACTTCATGGCCTCGGCGCCGGCGATGCGGCCGATGGGATTTCCGCTGAGGAAGCGATCGAGCACGTCGAACGAGATGTGCCAGCCCGCGGCGCCCCACGCGACGAAGCGGCGATCAATGTTGCTCCACAGGGTGAGGCGCGTACCGCCGCCCAAGGCCTCGAGTTCCCAGCGGATGTCGCCGTACTCAAGTGCCTTCGGAGCATCGGCCCGCGTCACTCTTGTTTCGATAACATTCGACGTTCCTGCCCAGGTAAGCTTCACCGGGGCGCCAACGTTGTCCAGGCTCCCATCGACATCAAAGGGCGCCCACTCGCGCAGATGCGCCGGGTCGGTCAACGCCCGCCACACCTTTTCCGGCGAATGGCGCAGCTCCCTGACCAGAATGAGCGTCCACTTCTCCCCGTCCTTTCGGACCTGCGCCCCACTGGCCGGACCCGGCTCATATTGCTCAAGATTGGTCATCGGTTTCTCCTTGAATCGGCCTGGATCTGGACCTCAGAATTCTTCAGGGCGGAATTGAGCAACCGGGAACCTCCGAACTACACTTTCGGATCCGCCCTACCAGCGCTTCAGTTGCGTCACTTGAATGAGATTGCCGCAGGTGTCGTTCAGCGTCGCGATGGTCGCGTAGTGCACGTCCGTGGGCGGCGTGGTGAACTCGACGCCGGCGGCCTTCATACGTTCGTAGTCGCCCTTGACGTCGTCGGTGAAGAACATGGCCGCGGGCTGGCTCTGTTGAAACAACGCCTGCTGATACGCTTTGGCCGGG
>JASHPE010000175.1 GCA_030038235.1 Terriglobia bacterium | reverse complement strand
AAACGCCGTGGGCCGATCAAGGGCCGAACGACACAGCTGACCGAACCGACCTCGCCGAGGAAGGGTTGGGTTTACGTGGCTTACTCGTACCGCAAGGCGACCATGGGGTCAACCCTTATGGCGCGGCGCGCTGGCAGATAACCTGCGAAGACAGCCACCGCCGTCATAAGGAGCGTGGCCGCGATGATTGTCAAGGGATCCGTCGGCTTGAGTCCGTACAACATGCTTGCGATCGACCGCGTCGCAGCCCACGCCGACGGCAGGCCGATGGCGACGCCGATTACCGCGAGGACCAGCGCCTCGCTGAGCACCATCCGCAGGATGCCGCGCTGTTCAGCGCCGAGCGCCATCCGAATACCGATTTCGCTGGTCCGGCGCGCCACGCCGTACGAGGTCACGCCGTAAAGTCCGATGCAGGCGAGCAGCAGTGCCAGAATTCCGAAGAAGGCCGACAGCGTTGACATCATCTTTTCCCGAGAGAGCGAGTCGTCAACTTGTTCCGCAAGCGTTTTGAAGTCGGACGCGCCAAGTCGTGAGTCCATGCCCTGAAGAAGGCTGCGCACTTGAGGCACAAGACTCATCGGCGCGACGCCACTACTGACCTCGAAGGTGACTCCGCCGGGCTTCATGGCCTGTGGGAGCTGGGGAATGTAGAGATACGCGGTCGGCGGAGCGCTTTCCCTCAGGCTCATGTACTTGGCGTCGCCGACCACGCCGATGATTTCGATTCCCTGCTTACCGCTCCAGGGACCCAGCTCGAAATGCTTGCCAATCGGACTTCGTTGGCCAAAGAACCTCCGGGCCATCGTCTGATTAATCAGGACGACCCATGGCGAACTGGGACCATCCTGCGGACCGAAGTCCCGGCCCAGCAGCAACGGCGTACCGAGCGCTTCAAAGAATCGCGGCCCGACAGCGTTCAGGTAGATTTCCATATCTTCGCCGGGGTAGGGCGTATAGCCCTCCACGGATCGGGCGACGTTGTCCCAGCCACCGCCGCTGATCGGGGTCAAGAAGGAGAAGCTCGCCGAACGCACACCGGGTATCTGCCGGATCCGTTCAAACACTTCCTCACGCAACTGGCTCGCCCGCTCGTCTTTGTATCCGGCCTTCGATGGATCGAGCCAGAACAGCAGCACGCCCTGGCGATTGAAGCCAGGATCTGAGGCCTCGAGGTTGTGAAACGTGCGAACCAGCAGACCCGCGCCGATCACCATGACGAGCGACAGCGCCACCTGCGCCACGACCAGGACTCCGCCCAAGCGGCGGCCGCCGCGGGTGGCCGTCACCTGCCGCGTGCCTGGACTGGCGGTTATCCGAGTGGCTCGGAGCGCGGGCGCGAGGCCGAAAGCAATTCCAGTGATGAGCGCTGTCAGGAACGTAAAGCCCAGCACGCCTAGGTCAGGATGAACGTCGAGCGCCACCTGGTTCCGCCGGTGTGACATGAGGATCACCAGCAACGGGCTTCCCCAATAAGCGACGAGGACGCCCAGAGCGCCGCCGATCAGAGCCAGGAGGGTACTTTCGGTGAGAAGTTGGCGCATGAGCCGCGGCCGTCCCGCGCCCAACGCCAGCCTCACCGCGATCTCCGCATGGCGGACGCTGGCGCGTGCGAGCAGAAGGTTAGCCACATTGGCGCAAGCAATCAGCAGGAGCAGCGCGACCATGGCCATCAGCAGAAAGAGCGGCCGTGAGAATTCGTTGCGCAGGTAGTCCGTTCCGCGCGCCGCCGGCAACAGAACAATGCGGTGGCTGAAGAAGTCCCGGCGCTCCTGATCTGAAAACCCTGAAATATCCTCCTGGCGTTGAATTTGTTGGTACACGACATCCAGCCCCGCCCGCGCCTGTTCCGTCGAAACGCCAGGCTTCAGGCGGGCCATGAGTGTAAGCCAGTGAGTATCGATATCAGTCAGGGAATCGTTCGGGTTCACCTGCGGCTGCATCGAAACGGGAATCCAAAGATCACACGCGAGGCCCGGGTTCACCCCGCTGAAATGGGCGGGTGCGACGCCAATGATCGTAAAGGGCGTGTCAGCGATCGTGATTTTCCTCCCGAGAGCGCCGGTCTCTCGCGCGAAGACCCGCGTCCAGAGCGCGTAGCTGATCACGGCCACCGGATGGGCGCCGGCACCATTATCCTCGTCCGGCGCGAACGTGCGGCCAATCACGGCATTCACGCCCAGCAGTGAAAAGATGTTCGCAGAGACCAGTTGCGCCTTCATGGTCTCCCCGGAACCGCCCGAACCTGCCAGGCGGGCATCGAACGTTGTCCAGTAATCGAAGGCCGACATGTCCGCGAACACTTGATTGTGTTCCCTCAGCTCCGTGAACTGCGGATAAGAGAAGCTCTGGCCGATAAACGATGCCGCGCTGTGTTTTCCCTGAAACGCCACCTGCACCAATTGCTCCGGGTGCTCGACGGGGAGCATGCGCAACATGACCGCGTTGATGACGCTGAAAATTGCTGTATTCGCGCCAATTCCCAGAGCCAACGTCAGCACCGCGACGGCCGTGAAGCCGGGATTCTTCCTCAGCATGCGCAGCGCGTAACGCAAATCCTGCCAGACAGTCTCCAGCGCAGACTCCCAACCAGCCGAACGAATATCTTCCTTCACGGCCTCCACACTGCCCATTTTCACGCGGGCCGCCCGCAACGACTCCTCCGGGCTCATTCCGGAGCGCACGTTGTCACGGACGGCCGCATCCAGATAAGCCCCCAGCTCCTCATTCATTTCGCTTTCGAGGCGTTGCTTCCGGAACAAAGCCCGCAGGCCATGGGCGAGATTTCGTAGCAGAGACATATTTGCTCCTATGACGCTTCCAAAATCCTGGCGATGGCGGCAGTCTGCCGCGTCCACTCTTCGGTGCTGGCCCCGAGCTCCTTCCGACCGCGCGCTGTCAGGCTGTAGTACTTGGCGCGGCGGTTGTTCTCTGTCGCCCTCCACTCCGGCTTGATCCATCCCGCCCGCTCCAACCGACGGAAAGCCGGAAACAGGGAGCCAGCATTGACGCGGAAAACCCCTTTGCTGATCTGCTCGATGCGTACACCAATCCCGTATCCGTGCAAGGGCTCGAGAGCCAGCGTCTTGAGAATGAGCATGTCGAGGGTGCCTTGCACCAGCTCAGTTTGTTTGGACATTACGAGTACTCTCCTCTAGATGAACTAGAGTAAGATGGCACGGCTCCTCTGGATTGTCAAGGGGAGGGCGGCAGGGCTCGGCCAGCAGCCGGACCTGCCAAAATCAAGTGGTTCCGGCAGGGCAAAGCTCGGGGAGAACGATCGCCAAGAGGCAGTAACTTACGTGCATCACTTTGCGGGGGTTTCTGGCAGGTCTTGCCGCAGGCATTGGGAAGGTTGCGCTGACGGCCCTCCGATCGGCTGAAACCGAACACGAGGTCGGTGCGTACGCCGTTCTTCGCCACCGGCTTCTTGGCAGACCTCTGGGAACTGCGGTCGCGCACCCCTGGACAATGGTGCCGACAAGGGAGCATCGGCGGCCAACGCACGGTGAACCGGTGCGCGGATCAGTGGTCACAAGGCGATTTTCCAATATTTGCGGCAAATGGGTCTCCGATGGAGGCTGCAAAGAGAGCACGTCAATACGCCGCTGCTTGGTGTGCTTTGCGAGCAACGAGCTGAAACCCTGCGGCGGTGGCGTCCGTTTCGAGAGCAGCCAGATGCGCGCGGCCCGGTGCAGGCTGGACGGAGTTCATTTCGAGCTCGCCCAAGGCGAGCCGGGCTTCGAACTGGTACTCGAGGAAGCCCATTTGGGTGGCTTGGGTGAGGGCCGATTGCAGTCCGTTCTTCGCTTTGTCGTTTTCACCCAGCGCCGCCTGCACGCGGGCGGCAACGATCGCGAAATCGAGAAGCGAGTCGCGACGTAAATCCTTCTCAGTGATTGGCTGAGCGGTATTGATTTCCCGCTGGGCATCTTCTACCTTGTGCTCAGCAAGAAGGGCGCGCACGAGCGTCGTACGCGCGCCGAGCTCCTCGCCGATCATTTTCTCTTCTTGAAAGTGGGTGATTGCTTTGTGA
>JASHPE010000174.1 GCA_030038235.1 Terriglobia bacterium | reverse complement strand
GCTAACCCGAGTCGATGCTGCACACCTCATCCGAATCTTGCGGCAGTTAGAGGTGATAGCAAAACGACATGCGCCACGAATCGCATTCAAGGCAAAGGGTAGAATCCTGCTCGTGGATTTAGCCGACATCGTGGCCGTGCAAGCTGAAGGTAATTACGTTTCGTTGCGACACCGACCGAATGCCTATTTAGTGCATGAGTCGCTCTCGTCCATGGCTGAGAAGCTCAAACCCTACGGTTTTATTCGCATCCACCGCTCGGTCGTCGTGAATATGTCGGCCGTGGAGGAGATCCAACCTTTACCGACGGGAGAGTACAGGTTGCTTGTCAAAGGTGGAAAAGAATACTTAGTAACGCGCACATACAAACATAACCTCAGGGATCTGGCTCAACTGTGGGTAGGTTCAGAGCGGCTTTGCGGCTAACGGGACAGCCCAACGATCCGACAAAGACTTGTTTAACGGGGGATGATCATGAGAGGGAAACTACGGATCAGCGCGCTTGCGCTGCTGGTGGCAAGCACCCTGTGGGCCCAGCAAGACGCGAAATTCGCCGTGGGAGGCGGCGACCCGCCGGACGATCGCGCCTCCGCCCGGTTGCTGTACTGGAACGAAACCGCGGACCAAGCGGCCGGCCAGATCGCTTTCAACTACGGCCGGCCGGTCTGGCGCAAAGACTATGAAGATCCCGCCACGTTCGACACCATGACCAAGGGCAAGATCTGGCGCATGGGCAGCAACTTCTGGTCGAATCTCTATACGGACCTGCCGATCACGATCTCGGGCAAATCGATCAAGCCGGGTCTGTACTTTCTCGGTCTCGAGCGGTCCGCGGACGGATCTTCGTGGAGCTTGGCTTTCATTGATCCAGTCAAAGTACGCAAAGCTCACCTGGACGCATTTCAAATCCGGCGGGCCGGGGTCGAGTTCACCGCGCCCATGAATAGCGACGTGGCAGGATCGGATACGGTGGAGAAGCTCACCATCGTTCTCACGGGTGTCGAAAACGACCCGAAAAACGTCACCTTGAAGGTCTCCTGGGGTCACTTGGCGCTGTCGGCTCCCGTGAAGGTGACAGTGGGAGAATAACCATTGATTTATTGCGGCGGTTCGTGGCCTTGAAAGTTCTGCCAACGGCGCTGGCCCAGGATCATCAGGCCTTGGGGCGCCTTCAGCGCGAAGCCCAAGCGGCATCGGCCCTGAATCATCCCCACATCTGCGCCAATTACGATATTGATGAAGTCGATGGCCAGCCGTTCATTTCCATGGAGCTGGTGGAGGGGCAGACCCTCAAGCACCCCATCGCGGCCAAACCCTTCAAGATCGACGAACTGCTCGGTCTCGCCATCGAGATAGCCGATGCGCTGGAGGCCGCTCACGCAGAGGGCATCATCCACCGCGACATCAAGCCAGAGAATATCTTCGTCACCGCGCGGCCGGGCGAAGATCCTGGATTTCGGGCTGGCTAAGCTGCAGGGGCCAGGCGCCAAGGGGCCGTCAACCACCGAGGGTACGCCGACCGCGTCCATCGATCCCGAGTAACCTCACCAGCGCCGACCCTGCCACGGGGCTCGGTGCAGTTGTCTTCGTGGCCGACCTGGAAGACAAGGGAAGGCGTCTCAACAACGCCCGCCCGCCGACCTTGGGCCACGGTGACTCGGCTCACGCCTGGACCCCGGATAGCCAGGTCGTGGTATTCGAATCGGACCTTACTGGCCGTTACAATATTTTTAAGCAACCGCTCGATCACGGGGCGGCGCAACGGCTCGTCGCGGGAAGCGAGAACACCACTCACGCCCGTTTCAGTCCTGACGGAACGTGGTTGCTCTACGTCTTGGGCAACACGGCTGGCACCTTTCGGTTGATGCGAATGCCGGCTTCGGGGGGCCATTCGGAAGAGGTCATCGAGCGTCAGGGGCTGGAGAATTATTACTACACAACCGCGGCCGCCGAGCTGTGCGTGGTGGGAGAACGGGAGCAGAACCAACTGATATTTTACGCCTTCGACCCCGCGCAAAAACTTCCGCTAGGAGGAATCCCGCGGAGCCATCTCGGAGAGCTGGCCAGGACGGATCATAACCCCACTGACTAGGGCCTCTCGCCGGATGGCGCCAGCATCGCCATGGCCCGGCCCGACAACCGCGAAGGGCGCGTCCACATTATTTCGCTGCCGAAGCGCGGTGACGCTGGCCGACGCGTGGGAGCAGCCCAAACGCACGACGTGCTCGTTGAAGGCTGGGCGAGTCTCTATAACTTGAACTGGGCCGCGGACGGAAAAGGATGGTACATCTGCACCCGCACCGATCCCGCAGCCTCAACCTTCCTCTATGTCGACCTCGAGGGTCACGCGACCGGTCTCCAGTCGCAGGAAGGCCAGGAACCGTTTTTGGGGGTACCGTCACCCGATGGACGCCACCTGGCCTTTTCCAAAACCATGTTCACCGAGAACGCCTGGCTGCTCGAGAATTTCTAGCATTTCACGCTGGCCTGCGAACAGTGATGTTGGCCGATGGCGGCAATGCAGAGCGCCTGGCCCTCGGTGCCCGCCACGCCGGCGACGCGGGATGGCCCCCGGAAACCAGCGTCGAGCAACACATACGACGTGAGAACGCATCAGGTCCGCAAAGTGGCGGGTTCAGATGGTCTTTTGCAGAGCAGACTGGCCAAAACGAATTCATGAGAGAGGTTCAGTCAGTTGGTTGGCTTGATGTGCCTCTTAGCGCACACGATCGCCGCGTGGAGGAAGCTGTCACCGGCTGCGAAACACGAGCAACAGCGCAGTGGCGAGTGACAGGTCCTGGCCGAAATGGATTCCCGCGTGCGCCGTCATCGGAAGCTCCGGAGGGGCGATCCCCTTGTGTGCCAAGACCGGCCAGCGCCGTCCGCGAACGGACAGCTTGGACCGCAGCACGGCTCTCGCGGCTGGCGGCATCCTGTTATTGCGCGGCAACTTAAGAGACTGGGCGAACCGGAACCGCGATTGCCATGCGAGAATCCGGGGTGGTGTCGTAATTCAGACGCCGCCCCTACATCTGAATCGGGACGGGTGGGGCGCCCGGGAGAACCATCGATGCAGACTATCTGGCAGGATCTTCGCTACGGCATTCGCACTCTCGTCAAGAATCCGGCATTCAGCGCCATTGCGATCCTGACGCTTGCGCTCGGCATCGGCGCCAACACGGCGATCTTCACCGTGCTCGACTCGGTGCTGCTGAATTCACTGCCGGTCAGGAATCCGCAGCAACTCGTTCTGCTCACGGTCCCGGGCGCCGGCGGCATGAGCGTGGGGAACTCGACGGGCGACCGCGACATGCTGACCTATCCCGAATTCCAGGACCTCGCGGCGCGCAATCAGGTGCTCTCGGGCATCTTCGCTGCCGACGCCTTGCACAGTGACATTCCGGTGGCCGTGGAGGGAACCGGGCAGGGTGGCGAAGCATCGCAGGCCGCCATCCAGATGGTGAGCGGCTCGTTCTTCAACGTACTCGGTGTGAACGCTCTCGCCGGCAGGACTTTCACTCCCGAGGTCGACAAGCTTCTCGACGCGAATCCGGTCGCCGTGATCAGCTACAGCTTCTGGCAGCGGCGTTTCGGCGGCGATACCGCCGTGATCGGCCAGAAGCTTCAAATCAGGAAGACTGTGTTCGACATCATTGGTGTGATGCCCCAGCGTTTCTTTGGCATGAGGGTCGGCGCCGCGCCTGATATCTGGGTGCCGCTGACAATGCAGGCGGAGGTCGATCCGGGTCAGGACTGGCTGACTGTCGAAAAGCACCCCATCGAGAAGACGGAGTGGCTGCAGGTGATGGGCCGGCTCAAGCCCGGGATCACCGTGGCCAAAGCCAAGGCCAGCCTCGACCTGACGTTTCAGCAATACCTCGAGTCACAACTCGGCGGACTCACCGAAAACGACCGGCACAACTTTCTGAACCAGCACCTGCCCGTCGCGGAGGGGTGTCGCGGCGCTTCCGCGCTCGAAGACCGCTTCGGTACGCCGCTGCTCGTGCTGATGGGCGTTGTCGGCCTCGTGCTGCTCATCGCCTGCGGGAATGTCGCCAATCTGCTGCTGGCGCGCGCCACGTCGAGACAGAAGGAGATCGCGGTGCGCGTCGCCATGGGCGCAGGGCGGTCGCGACTGTTCCGCCAACTGCTAACGGAGAGCCTGCTGCTGGCCGGAATCGGCGGTGTGCTCGGGTTGCTGCTCGCCCAATGGGCCGACGCCGTGCTGCTGCGGCTGGTCTCGATCGGCTCGACGCCCATCCCGCTCGATACGCATCCGGACGCGACAATCCTTGGGTTCACGCTCGGCGTGTCGATCCTCACTGGGATTCTGTTCGGCCTGGCGCCAGCGCTGCGAGCATCGCGTGTCGACTTGAACGCCGTTTTGAAGGGTACGTCGCGCGCCGTGATCGGAGGCGCCGGGCAGGGCGCGCGGGCGCCGATTGGCAAGATTCTGGTGGTGGGGCAAGTGGCTTTCTCGCTGGTGCTGTTGGTCGTCGCCGGACTCTTCGTGCACAGCTTCCAGAAGTTAAGCGAGGTCCAACTGGGCTACGATCACGACCACTTGCTGCTGTTCAGTGTTCGTCCGGTCGAATCTGGCTACACGGGTCCTACGATCGCCGAGATGTACAAGGCTCTCATGGACAACGTCCGCGCCATTCCAGGCGTCCGGGGCGTAACGCTGTCCGAAAACGGCCTGTTCAGCCATTCCGAATCGGGCGACGAGATAAGAATCGATGGTTACAAGCCGCGGTCTGGCCAGGACATGGACGTGCGCTTCGATGAAGTGGGTCCCAGTTACTTCGCGACCGTGGGCATTCCCATCCTAATGGGGCGCGACATCACGGAACAGGACGGCGGCACTGGCCAGCGCGTCGGCGTGATCAATCAAACCATGGCGCGCTACTATTTCGGGAATGAGAGTCCCATCGGCAGGCGCATCTGGGACATGTTCCCCACCAACATCACCGACTTCGTGGTCGTCGGTGTCGCCGCTGATGCCAAGTACAACAGCCTGCGCGAGAAGACTCCGCGCCGATTTTACGTGCCGTTCTTTCATCCGATCGGCGACGCGACGTTTGCCCGTTTCGAGGTGCGCGTCTCCGGAAATCCCGCTTCCGTGGCCGACGCCGTGCGCGCCGCAGTGAAACAGACGGCACCGAACCTGCCGCCGCTCGGCATCGACACCATGAACGATCTGGTCAGCGAGTCGCTGACGAGCGATCGCATGGTCACCAAGCTCACCGGATTCTTCGGCGTGCTGGCCGTGCTGCTCGCCTGCATCGGCATCTACGGGATCATGGCCTACGCGGTGTCCGGGCGGACGAGCGAGATTGGCATCCGCATGGCGCTGGGCGCGGATCGCGGCAATGTGGTCTGGATGGTCCTGCGGGAATCGCTGGTGCTGGTCCTTATCGGCGTCGCGATCGGCCTGCCGGCGGTAATTGGAGCATCGAGGCTGATCAAGAGCCTGCTCTTCGGCCTGACGCCCGCGGATCCCTGGGCGCTCACGCTCGCGAGTCTGCTGATGATCGGCGTGGCCGCTTTGGCGGGCTACATTCCGGCGCGGCGGGCAGCGAGGACGGATCCAATGACGGCGCTGAGGTATGAGTAGGGTCGCTACAGCTACAGCTACAACTCGACACGCCGCAGCCGGAGAGCGTTGGTGATCACGGACACCGAGCTGAAGGTCATCGCGGCGCTCGCGACCACGGGGCTGAGCAGCAGCCCGAAGATGGGATAAAGCACGCCGGCGGCGAGCGGAATGCCGAGCGAGTTGTAAATGAAGGCGAAGAACAGGTTCTGACGGATGTTGCGCACG
>JASHPE010000015.1 GCA_030038235.1 Terriglobia bacterium | reverse complement strand
ATCAGCGAGGACAGAGGCATCACGGCTGTTGGCTACCTGAGCCTTGCCGCTGTGGGGCGCGGACGTCGGGCTTCCTTCGACGTGGGCCTGCTGCTCCCGCTCGCAGATCCTGCGCCTTGTCGGTTCTCTCCCAGCTAAACTCAGGCTCCGCGCGCCCGAAATGACCGTAAGATGCCGTCTTTCTGTAGATAGGCCGAAGCAGGTTCAGAGACTCGATGATGCCCCGAGGAGTCAATTGGAACTCTCTGCGAATCACTTCTACGAACTCTGCGTTGTCGAGGTGTCCTGTACCGAAAGCGTCGACCATCACTGAAACTGGCTCGGCCACGCCAATCGCATAAGCCAACTGGACTTCGGCGCGTCGCGCAAGCTCCGCGGCTACGATGTTCTTCGCAATGTACCGGGCCATGTAGCTAGCTGACCGATCCACCTTGGTAGGATCCTTCCCGGAAAAGGATCCGCCGCCGTGATGCGCTGTCCCACCGTAGGTGTCTACGATGATCTTTCGCCCCGTCAGGCCAGAATCGCCCACAGGTCCTCCGGTAACGAATCGTCCGGTCGGATTGATATGGTACTTTGTGCTTGCGTCGAGCATGCTGCTGGGAATGACCGGCTTGATAACGCACTCCCGGATGGCTTCGCGGAGGACGGCGATCGATACCGCCGGACTATGCTGGGTGGAGACCACTATGGTGTCGACCCGAACGGGACGTCCCGCGGCGTATTCGACGGTTACTTGGGCCTTTCCGTCGGGGCGGAGAAAGTCAACGATCTTCTGGCGCCGAACCTCGGCCAGCCGCTGACAGAGCTTGTGGGCCGTCATCAGCGCGAAAGGCATCAGTTCGCTGGTCTCGTCGCAAGCGTACCCGAACATGAGCCCTTGATCGCCTGCTCCACCTGTTTCCACTCCGATGTTAATGTCCAGACTTTGGCGAGTTAGGTTCACCAACACGCTGCAAGACTCGGCGGTAAACCCGCCCTCAGGGTCCGTATATCCAATGGCCGCAATCGTATTCCGGACGACCTGCTCGACCTCCAGCGCAGCGGAGGTAGTGACTTCGCCGGCCACATATACCGCTTGGTCCTTCACCATGACCTCACACGCCACGCGTCCGCCCCGATCGCTCGCAAGAACGGCGTCCAGGACCGCGTCGGAGATTTGGTCGCACATTTTGTCGGGATGGCCTTCCGTAACCGACTCTGAGGTGAAAAGGTAATGCTGAATTGTTTTGGACATTCAATCTACTCCTTCTCAGGAGGACCTGTGGCCAGGCCTAAGGCCCCGAGCGCCGGCATTCGCCGGTGCTGCGACGCTTGCTCGGCCGCACTGCGCCCTGAGCTTCCTCTCCGTAGACTGTGTTAGGGGAACCACCGAGGATAGCGACTCGATGATCTCCTACAGCGATTCCGCCGTAGGAGTCATTGGCCGCCTCTAAAGCGACGTTGAGCGAACTCCACCGCTAAGCGCCATTAGAATAACGCACAGCATCGCTTTTTCGCAAGGCCAGGATGGTGGAGCTGGTGGAGCGAAGTCAAGCGGAGCACGTGAGACAATCCGAACGGACAGCGGAGTAACTGATCATTCTCGCTGAAGCCAGTTCTTTGCTTTCAAAGGCCGTTGACCAATGGCATCGCCCGGGCGTCCCACAAGCAGCTTCCTCTTATCATTCAGAGCGGGGGCTGTCGACGCCATGGCATGACGAGTCGCCGAAGACCTGCCGATACAAGTCTTCGCCATAACTGGTATCCAGCGGCTCGCCTTCGAGCAGTCGGAACGTTCGCGTCCCGTCGTCCGTTCTTTCAGCGCGCAGGAAAATGGCGTCCTCAGTGTTTCTGTCGAAGAAGCCACGTGCGAATTCGTAAAGATGCGTTACATAGAAGATCTTGACGCGGTTTTCGAGCAAGGCACAGACAATCTGTTTTGCAATGTCCGACCCTTCGCGCTCATTGGTCGCAGCAAACGATTCATTGAAGAGCAGTATCGAGTTCGGCGTGATGTGATCGACGATAGCGCTCATCCTGGCAAGTTCCTCATCAAACTTCCCGCTCTTCATTGTCGTGTCCTCTTCCCGCTTGTAATGCGTAAACAAAGCAGGGCATAGCTCGGCCTCGAAGGCTTCCGCTCCGACAAACATGCCGCACTGCATCATGAGCTGTGCCAGACCGATGCTCCGAAGGAAAGTCGATTTTCCGCCCTGGTTGGCACCCGTAATGATTACCAGGCTCCTGCCGTCCGCGCTGCCCGTGTTGCCCACCGCTCTGCCCTGCATGCGGAGCGACAGGCAGACATCGTAGAGTCCACTGAAATGGTGTCTGCGCTGACCAGCGGGCGCAGGCGTCGGAAAACACACCGGCTCCCCCATGGCCGCGAGCCTTTCATGCAGATTCAAACAACCGCAGTAAAAGGCCAACTCCGCTCGCAGCATCTTGAAGAAGCTCACCACGTGATCGGCGGATTGGGCTAGGGCAATTGCAACCCGGCTGATTCCCCGCTGGCGGATGTCCGACAGGATCTGCGCTCCAGTCTCGTCGCGCTCGGCGAGGTGAAAGGTATAGCCTAAGGACCTTTCGCCAAGAATTCGCTGGAACCAGTTCAACTTTTTCACAGGCAGCTTGCGGAGTATTAAGTCGGAGCTCTCGGCCCACTCGCCCAACCGTGCGCTCAACAAAACACCCCCGCGAAACCGGGATTCCGTAAGATAACTCTGGATGCTGGCCAAGTAATCATCGCTAAGTTCCCTCTTCAGCATAGCGAATAGCGCGGTAAGACCCTCCGACTCGAATCGCCCGGACTGTTCCTCGGCGATATCCCGCAGTTTCCGGAGCATGCCCAGCGATGTCTCCAGGATGTCGAGAGCCCCGTATATAACGGACGATAAGTACTGGCCTGATAGCTCATACCAGCGCCTCCTCGTTGTCTCGATTATCTCCGCCGCGAGGCCGTAGAGCTGTTTGGCGACCACCGGGTTCCTCAAGCAATCCTTCAGGATCTCCTGGCGATAGAGGATGGTTTCCACGTCGTTTCGCAGGCCGGATAGAGTTGCCTTCTGCGCCACATCGAGGAGAAACTCATCGTCGCCCGCCATCGCATGCAACAGCGTGTCCAATTCCAGGTCTTGGATCAGGGCCTGCTCGTGATGCGGCAAGAGCAGTCGCGGATTGACGTTTCGATCGCCATACGTCGGATAGTAGCGCAGCCATTCATGAGGGTCGAAATCCCGATCCCGATACATCAGCAGCGCTCTCATATCTTGATTCGCTCCTTCAGCGAGTCGTACGTCACGCGATATTTCTGAGCGATGGCAAGCGCGTACGCCAGCCCGTCGGCCGATCGCCTCTCCAATTTGTATGTTCGATTTGACGGGTTATGCGGATCTACCGTGCTGACGACGCTGACCGTCTTCTCGTTGAATGATGCCAACTCATCCAAAAAGGTGACCCAGACGCCGAGCAGGTCCGACTCGGAAATTCTCGCCATCACCTTCTTGCTCAGGTAAACCGCGTCCTTGAGCGTCGTCGATGAGAACATCTCGTTCATCACGATAAGGCTGTTCGGTGTTGCCGCGTCGAGTATGCGACGGATTCGAACCAGATCGTCCTGCAGTTTGCCGCGGAGACTCGTGATGTCTTCTTCCTGCTCAAAGTGCGTGAACAGGCGGTCGAAAAGAAAGAGCCGAGCTTCCGTACCCGGGACCGTGCAGCCCAGACAGGCGAGGTAATGTAACTGGCCGAGCATGCGGGCAAACGTTGTCTTGCCACCCTGATTCGGACCGCTGACGACGAAGATCCGTTCCGCGCCGGCCAGGACAAAATCGTTAGGGACAACATTAACCCTCTCCCCGACCAGCTTGGCCGCTAGCGCCAGATCGAAAGCATTGCAACCGCGGATCCCCTTTGAGGCTTGCGAGAGCTGGGGTCGACAGAAGCTCAAGCCGGCGCGCTCAAGTTTTTTGACGTAATTGAGGTAGGCAACGTAGAACTGAATCTCGCGGTCGAATCGCGACACCTTCTCGTCGAGATAATCTCTGTGCGTTTCGTAAAAGGCGTTGAGCGCGCGAAAAGTGTCTGGATAAATGAGCGCCACCCGGTCCAGCACCTGCGCTTCGATGTGGTTCATGCCCACTCGTCTGCGGCTCTCGACCGAATAGTTCCGCGTCGCGGCGGGCGTGAACTTTGC
>JASHPE010000173.1 GCA_030038235.1 Terriglobia bacterium | reverse complement strand
AGCGCTCTAACGGGAGCGCTGGCTGATCCGGACGCCCAGGTGCGTGGGGCGGCGGCGTGGGCGCTGTCGCAGATCGGCGCGCCAGGTGCGGCGGCGGTCCCGGCCCTGGGCTACGCCCTTTCCGATTCGAGCCCCAGGGTTCGGGCGCTGGCGGCAGTCGCCTTGGAGGCGATGGGACCGGCGGCGGGTCCAGAGTTGCCCGACTTGGTGCGCGCGCTGAACGACCCTGTGGACTACGTCCGCGTTCCAGCGGCAGATGCCCTGGGTGCGATGGGACCAGCGGCGCGCGGGGCAGTCCGCCCGCTGGCAGAGAGGCTGCTCGTGAAGGATGAGCAGGTGATGGTCCTGCGCAGCGTGGCGGCCGCGCTTGGCAATATCGGGCCCGACGCCCGGGAGGCCCTGCCAGTGCTCGAACAGACTCGCAAAACGCTCCGCGTCAGCTACACGATCGAAGCGGCGATCTTGAAGATTGAAGGTAAGTCCGTCCCAAGCTGGTGGTAGTAGCGAGTTGGCGGGCTGATTGGAAAACGCGCCCTCCCCAGCGCGTGAGCCGGTTCTGCTTTCCAGGACACCAGCCCATCGATGCCGCCCCAGAACGAGTATGTCCAGCGTGTGACGTACCGCGGTGTGAGGTACCGGCCGCAGTCGACAATTAATTGTCGGCTCCTTGCTCGTAAAGCCGCCAAGCACGTAGCTGCGGCCGATACCTTGGGATGATTCTTGCTGACGGGGAGACGGTGGATTTTGAGGCGGTGGTGACCGACGAATACGCGTCGGAGGTAGCCTGTAACAACTCGATCATCTGAGCTAAGATAATGGTCTGTCGCCCTTTGAAGAGGTGAACGATGCAGCTTAGCCGGACCTCCATCGTTTTCCACGTGGCTGTAGCGTTGGTTGCCGTCGGCGTGCTGGCTTGGCTGTTTGACTCCGGCCGCCCTGGCCGAGCCGCGAACTCCGCCGTCGCCGCTCGCAGGATTGTGCTGGGCCAGGCGCAGGCTGGCCGGCTCTACGCTGTCACGATTTCTCTGCCGGATCCCGCGAAGGTTCAAGTGGGCCAGGCTCTCCACGTGCGTGTCGCTGATGCCCAAGGTCCGGTCAGCGACAAGTGGCTCCATGCTGCCGACCTGGACTTCTATTTCACTCTCCAGCCGCGAGCCAGCGGTCCGGTAGTCGCGACGCTGGAGGCGGCCCCAGGGACAGTGGTGCCCGCTCTTCATGCAACGCTAAGGCGGATACCGAAGCCCGAGGGTCCGGGAGGCAATGAGCACGCGAGCGGCGTGATTGCCGCGGCACCGAACGGTGACTGGCAGACCGCCCAGCCTTTCGAGTTCGGCCAGACCATCTACGGCAGTTCCGACGAGAGGCCTTACGCTCCATCTCCCACCGAAGATGCTTACGCCGCCATGCTCAAGGGTTTCCAGTGGTTCCGCTTCACCTTCCGTGGCTCCGAACCTCGCCTGGCCTATTTCGAGCTCACCGTAACCGACCGCGACGTGCCCCTCGATGTCGACGTCTTCACGCTGGGCAAGAATGCGGCGGGCCAGCCGGACGTGATCCCCTATAGTGATGGGGCCTCCGCTTATCGGATTGAGGCCACGCAAAACTATCCCGGCCTTTACAAATTCCGCACCCGCATTTTGAAGCCCGGCGAGACCTATTACGTTCGCATCGCCGCGGACCATCCGGCCTACCAACTGCGCACGTATGACTACCGCGTTCCGCCGTACAGCGATCCACCCCAAGCCGTGCGTACCGGGATGGATTTTCTGATCGACATGGGCGACACCTGGCTTTCCAACGTGCCGCGGCGCGGCGCTGTAGCGCTGCGCACGACCATGGCCCATTCGGAGACGCACCTTTGCCTCGCCTGCCATCCCACCCAGTTCACGGCGCGAGGCTATTTGACTGCGATCCAGAACGGCTACCCGCCTACACAACGCGAGGCGCTGGAGTTTATCGCCGACCGCATCTACAACAACAGCCGGCCCCTTTACGGTGAGCCGGATACGAACTGGGTACGAGTGATTTATTCTGCCCGGACCGTGGCCAGCCGTCTCCCGGTGATCGAGCACCTTTACGAGTCCAATGTTACTCATGACGCTTCTCGAGCGGGTTTCGACATTCCTTATGGCAACTTCCTAAAGATTCACTACCAAGACGTCAAGGAAATGCCGGGCGACGAAACCGACGGCTGCGAGCCGGATGTGAGCCCGTTCGAGATCGCCAGCCAAAGCTGGAAGACTTTCGACCAACTCTACGAGCAAACCCGTGATGCGCAGTGGCTGGCAGAGCGGGATAACGTGGAACGTCTTGCGGTTCCGTACGAGCCTAAAAACATGATCGATCTGAACTGGAAGATCCAGTTCCTGGCCACGGTCAATCGCGGCAAGTACCAGGGCGAGCTCAATAAATTGATCGACCGGCTTTACAGCTACGAAACCCCTGACGGCATGTGGCCCTACCCTTTCGACAAGAAGGCCAAGCCGGCGGACTTCATTTCGTATCACGCCATCCTGGCCCTGGCGCTTGCGGGACGCCGCCCCGAGACGGACGAGAACCTCGCGCATGCTGTCCAGGCCTGCCTTCGCGCTCAAAGACCCGAGGGAAGTTGGGAAGGCGATCCTGTCTATCAGGGGTTCAACACGCCATTCCGTGCCACACAATTTGCGGTGATGGCGCTTTCCACGCTCTACCCGGGAGCCGCACGAGCGAAGGACTGGGACGCAGCCTACCCGCCTCCACCCACGCATCTCGTCAGTGATGATTTGCCGCTACTCTTGACCGAGCTCGATCAGTTCTGGGACTTGGCACCGGAACCGGCGCTGCGGCAGATTCGCCACGTCCTGTCGACCAGCGATCAGCCCTTGGCTCGGGAGGCCGCGGCTCGCGCTCTCGGGCACATGGCGGATCCGGGCGCCCTTCCCGTGCTCACCAAGGCCCTGGGGGACCCGACGAAGATGGTGCAGTGTACAGCGGCCTGGGCCATCCGCATGATCATCTCGCGGCGGCCGGAGGCAGCGGAGAACGGGCGTAACGAGCTCGCTTCCGCCCTGCGCTCGCCGGATGCCCGCATCCGCTGGGGCGCTACCCGCGTGTTCAACCAGCATTTCAAATGGCTCACCGGCGATCCAAAACTGCTGCAGGCACTCGTCGCCGATCTTGACGATCCGGCGCCGTTCGTGCGTTTCCAGGCTGCCTCCGGCTTGTGGCGCTGGTATTACTGGCAGGTGGACCAGCGCCAAGCACGCAGCAGCATTCTGGAGGCGGTCAGCCTCCGGCTCGGCGCCGAGCCGGACCCAATGGTGCGCCGCGGTCTTCAAGAGAGCCTCTACGACATGCTGGACGAGAATACCGGCTATATGGCGGCGTGGATCAAAACCGCCTCCACTCAAGCCGACAAAGATCGCATCGAAGACGGATATGAAGCCGTGGTGCACGACCAGGCGCAGGTGCTGGCGCGCGTGATCCAGAAGGCGTCGCCGCAGGGCAAGGAAACTATCCTGAACGCGCTCTGGGATTTCCATGTTCGGCACTACGCCCTGCCGCCAATGAAGGATGGAACCGTTTCCATCGGCCTGCCCGCCGTGCTCACCCGGTACGTTGACGGGGTTCCTGACCTACACAAGCCCGGTTACGAATACCCGCCCTATCGCGAGACGGTGGATTTTAAGTACGACGTTCATAACGGCTTTTACCAGACGCGAGTAGGGAATGACAGCGACCTCATCCATTTCTACCCGAGCTCCGGGCCTGAACTGGAGCGGGCCCTCATCGACTGCCTGCAGGGTCCTGGAACAGACGACACGATGAAGATAGAGGTCTTGAAGGCGGGCAGCACGCTTAGCGGTGCCGGGGACGCGCATTTTGCCCTGGCGGTTCTCAAACTCTCTCTGGACCCGAGCGAGGAAGTCCGGAAAACAGTTACCTACGTGTATGAGAATGGGCAGCGGGGGATCCTGAACATCGCTGGCTCAACCGCACCCGATCCCGCGCTGGTGAAAACCGTAGTTGAGATCCTCAAGGAGGGGAATCCAGACAGCCAAGCTGTCGTCCTGCCACTGCTCGCGGCTTTGCCGAGCGGCTCGGCTTGGGACCAGGAGTCGGAGGTTGTAGGAGCCTTGCGCGGGCTTCTCGAACGCCAACCACGGCCCGCAAACTACGCCCAAGTGCTCAATGCGGCCTCTGGTTTCAACGCGCTGGTCGAGGATCCCGCGTTGCGAGATCAGATGTTCTCCGGGCTCAGGGACCCTGAGCCCGACGTGCAGCGCGCTGCCATCCGCATCTGCCTCGAGCATTTTCTCTCGAAGTCTCAAGCTTCCGCTGAAGTCGCCGAGGCCTTCGCGAACCTCGGCAGTTCCCAACGCGGCATCCTGATCGAAGAAGTGAATGATCCCAAGTTCATGCGGCGTCATCTGGGCGTTTCAGGCGGAGCCGTCTCGCAGGACCAGGCTTACTTCCTCGGCCACAACACGTACTACAAGGACCCCGATTTTCTCGCCGAGCCTCTCGTGCTCAACACGGTGATGGCGAGCCTCGATGATCGCGACGCCAACGTGCGCGCCGCCGCGCTCGATTTGCTGCGCAAGGTGAAGGGCATCGAGGATCGGCAGGACTTCCGGGCCGAGCTTGAAAAACTAAGGCGGGAGCGCAATCCGAGACTGCAACTCATCGCCGAACGCGTGCTCGGCGGCAAGAAGCTTTCGGATGCCCTGGCGGACGTGCAGCCCGGTTCCGTGCTCGATTTCGGCTTCTTCGTGAGCCATGTGGAGCCCATCCTGGCCACTCCCGGACCAGATGGCAAGGCCTGCGTCTTCTGCCATGCCAGCCACGTGATCTTCAAGCTGGAACCGCCCAATGCGGAAGGCGCTTTCTCACCGCAGGACAGCGAGGATAATTACAAGTACGCGATGCGCGTGGTTGATGTCAACGATCCCGTCCACAGCCTGATCCTCATCAAGCCAACACACCCCACGGATTCCGGAGGGGACGTTTCCGACTACCTGGCCACCCACAACGGCGGGCAGCGTTGGCCGGGCAACGAGTCGAGCTGGCAGTATAAGACCATCCTCGAATGGATACGCGGCGCCACAACGCAACAAAGGGCCTCGCGCTAAGACCCAAAGCCGTTTACCGCACCCAAACGCGAGCCGGAAGCTACTCAAGAATGGCCGTACCAGATTAACAACCTTGAATCCGTAATTTCAGGGCCCAAGATCCGCCCATGCTTTGGTGTCAAGGGTTCGGAGGGTAGGACTACCGCCATGGGCGGACTAGCGCGATTCGTCGTCGATCTCGATGGCGTTTAGGCAGGCATAATCTTGTTGAGGGACAAAGCTGAAGACCAGCTTCCCTTCGCCGTCCGGTTCGAGATCGTGGAACGTCTTGGCCAGGGCGCGCCCGGCGCCTCCCGCCTCTCTGAAGATGTCAAAGTCCTTGAGCAGAACCCTGCCGTTGCCGTAGACGTCGAACACTCGGCTGCCGATTCCGCCTTCGGGCGAGCCGCGGTAATCAGGAAGTGCTTGCCCGGGACGCTGATTGTCCGTCCCCCAATACGTTTCGGCAAAGTACAGGGTCGCCGAGTAGCGGCCCGGAGGGACGGGAATGGCGTAATCGAAATTGCCGAACCGCTCGCCCACGAAAAGATCGGGATCCGCAGTGCCGGAGACGGGATTCCGGTGCAGGTGGACGGCGAACTGCCCGCCGCGCGCGTATTGATCCGGCTGCCAGATGTGCCCCGCGTGATCGGTATAGGAGTTTTCCTGGGCAACGATCCGGATAGGATTGATGTGGCCTGCGGGCGCCGGCGTGATTTCAATGGCGTTCAGGATAGGCGCGTCAATCAGGGATTGAAATCGCAGATGCAGCTTCCCGTCGGCGGCCGGATGAACGTCCTTGAATGCGCGCACGTCCGCCATGTTGTTGCCTCCGGCGTCCTTGATGATGTCGAAGATGTGCAGCAGCGGCTGCCCGTTCATCGACACGTCGAAGAGCCGGCTGGTTTCGCCGCCCCCCGAGAGGGTGTCGGGCCCGTAATGGGTCTCGGTGAAATAAAGATGAAGCTCGTAGCTGCCGGGCGCCAGGGGGATGTCATAGGAGAATTGCCCGGAACGCATGGTTTGAAACATGCCGGGATTGAGGGTGCGCGCAATGTATTGGCGCGGCTGGGCCAGGGCGTCACCTCCGGAAAAATAGCGATCGCTTCCCCAGACGCGGCCCGCTCGATCGACGTATGAACCTTTGAAGTATCCGGCCCTAATGCGCACGCTGCCGTCCGCGGGCGCGCCGCCGGACGTAGCGCCGGGAGGAGGTTCCGTCGCCGCCGGCACCGCGCTCGGTGCAGGTGTGGCTCGGACGGCGCGCTTGGACCTGGCGGCGACGACCATCAGCCCGCCTGCCATCGCGATCAGGGCTATGCCTACGGCGAGCCATCGCCACCAGCGGATCAGGTTAAGCGGCATGGATGCCGGAGCGTTGAGAGGAACGACCGGCGTCGGGCCCGCCGTTTGCTCATCGGACGGCGAACCCAAGAGCGGGGCCTCGACAACCGAAGCGTCTACAGGCGCGGCTTCGGGTTCCGCCGTCGCCTCAAGCTCCACCCATCCCGCCACGACATTGTTCGTGGCCGCTTCGCTTTCTGGAGTGCTGTAAGGGCTCTGCTCCCGAGGTACGAAGCTCGGGACGTACTGGCCGGGCCGCAGGAAGATATGGAGGGCGTGGCTTGCCCCTTCGGACCGGTAGTACTCCCGGAGCTTCTTGCGCAGGCGATAGATCTCGACTCGTACGATTGCATCTCGCGTCTGATCAAAGTCTTCCGGGCGCCCGAGCACCTCGGTGCCGAGGGTGTACTCCTTCAGTTGATCTCCCCTGCCATTGAAGTAAGCCTCGCATACATACGCGAGCAGCTTGGCTTGCCCCAAGGCCTTGGCCATGGCTCCGGAAGCCAGCACGGCGTCGAGTTCCGACCGCTCCTGCTCAAGCAAATCCGAAGCAGGTATCGTCCCCACGCGGTTCTCCTAACGTTTTTCTACTATAGTTGGGCATCATGTAGGCAGTCAAGCACAATGTGTAACGTTCTTAGGACCACTGAATCTGTTAGGCTTATCAGAAGTAACCGTTAACGCTCACGACGCGTAACTGGATTAACCTTGCGTTACATCACCTGAAGATATTACAAAATTTGCGCGGGGCAAATAAGGACTAGTGCGAACTTTCAACAGGGGGCTCCTTCCAAGCCAAGCACAGTCTGCCGCTGCTCTTTGTTCCACATTCTGAAGTACTTGCGACTCCTTGCGTCGGTTGAAAGTCTTAGGAAAGTCGAGGCGGGTTGCCAGATTCGCGTCGCCTTGGCCCTCTTTTGAGGAGGGTAGGAGGCGGTTCCACGTGGCGTGGTCGCACGTCGCGATGGCCGCCGACCGGCAGGTCCTCTTCGTGGGGCAAGGCAGGGGGGACGTAGATCCCGCGGTTGCGAGTCCAGCCTCTCACCATCGGCATATCCAGACCGCAGTACAGATCAAAGTTCGGAGGATGCCAATGAAACGTACGCTGCTTCTGCTGGTGACGGTCCTCTTGGCCGTTAGCTTCAGCGGCTTCGCGCAGGACACCGCGAACATCGACGGAACAGTGACGGATAAGAGCGGGGCCGTCATCCCGGGGGCCACCGTTACCATCTCGAACCCGGACAAGGGGTTCACCCGCGTGTTGACCAGCGACTCTGCCGGATTCTTTTCCATCACCGCCATTCCCATCGGCGACTACGTGGTCACGGCGGAGGCTTCAGGCTTTCAGAAGCTCGTGCGCTCCGGGATCACCCTGAACGTAGGTCAGCACCAGCGCGTCGACATGCAGATGAGCGTGGGCCAGGTGACCCAGGAGGTGACCGTTACCGGCAACCTTCCCAAGGTACAGACCGATACGGCTGCCGTCTCCTCGGTCATCACCAACACGCAGATTCAGAACCTGGACCTGAACGGCCGCAACTGGGTTTCGCTGGCCTTGCTGGTTCCGGGCGCTGTGCCGGATAACGGCCTCGATGTGACCGACGTGGGCGTTAACGGCAACAACAGCATCTCCTTCAACGGCAACCGCATGCAGTACAACAACTGGGAGATCGACGGCGGCAACAACACCGACGAAGGGTCGGCCTCCACGTTCAACACCTACCCCAGCCTCGATAGCATTGGCGAGTTCCGCATCTCGACCTCGACCTACGGCGCGGACCAAGGCAAACACGCGGGCGCGAGCATCGAAGTGGCCACCAAGTCCGGCACGCGCGAGTTCCACGGGGATGCCTACGAGTACGTCCGTAACAACGACTTCGACGCCCAGCCCTTCTTCGTGAATCGCGACAACATCGGGGTTGCCAATTCGCCGGCTACTCCCCTCAAGTGGAACGACTGGGGCTACACGTTGGGCGGACCGGTCTATATTCCGGGACACTACAACACCGATAAATCCAAGACCTTCTTTTTCTGGTCCGAGGAGTGGCGGCGCTATCGCCAGTCCACCCCCTTGTCCAACGGCACGCCGTCGCTGCTGGAGCGCACCGGCGACTTCTCGCAGTGCGACAAGAGCTCGCCGAACTACAACGTGCAGGTCGGTACCGGTTGCGTGCTGCCGACGGTCAACGGCGTCACCTATGACAATCTCAACCAGGTACCCGGCTTTTCCACCAGCTCTCAGTCTTACACCAACGCTCAGGACCTTCTGAACGCCTATTTCCCCCTGCCCAACAGCGGTCTCGGGGGCTGGACAACGGCGGCGACCGAACCAGTGAACTGGCGCGAGGAGCAGATCAAAATCGATCAGAACATCAGCGACAAAACCCAGGCCTTCTTCCGCTACACTCAGGATACCTGGAATGAGCTGACGCCTCAGACCCTCTGGGGCTGGTCGAGTTACGACACCGTGAAGACGCCCTTCGACGGCCCGGGCGAGAGCGCGGTATTTCACGTGACGCACACCTTCAAGCCTAATCTCGAGAATGAGTTTGTGGCCTCATACACCACCGACCACATTCTCCTTTACAACCAGGCGGCAGACTCGGTAGCCAATTCGCTTACCCGGCCCAGCAGCTTCGTGGAGAATCACCTATTCGCCGCCAACGCCGGCAATAACCTGTTGCCGGAGGCGGAACTTTGCGCCGGTCTTTCATTCTGCACCTTTGAGGGCGAGAGCAATCACCCCTGGTTTAACTCCAACCCGATTATTGTGTGGAAGGATAACGTGGCTTGGGTGCACGGCGCTCACACCACCAAGATGGGCTTCTACCTTGAGAACTACCGCAAGAACGAGCAGTTCGGCACCGTCACGCAGGGCGGCGACGAGTTCTATGGCGGCGGCCCTGCCGGTTTCAGCACCGGCAATGCGCTTGCGGACATGATGATGGGCAACATCTCGGCGTACTATGAAGGCACTCAGGTGTTTAATGGTGTCGCGGTCGGCGGCTATGCCAAGGGCCACTGGCAAATGACCGATACCGAGCCCTACATCCAGGACGACTGGAAGGTTACGTCGCATCTGACCTTGAACCTCGGCGTGCGCTACTACCTCTACACGCGCATTCACGATGTCAGCCGCCCGACCATCGATTCGGGCTTCGAGCCGGATATGTACAGTCAGGCCGACGAGGCGCAACTCAACGCCGCCGGCTTGTTCATCGCCGGCACCGGTGACACACCGGGAGGCTACGGCAATGGCCTGGTCGAGTGCGGTCACAATGGCATCCCCGACGGCTGCCAACTGCGTAACACGGGCAAGAACATCGCTCCGCGTCTCGGTTTTGCCTGGGATCCCTTCGGTACCGGCAAGACCTCGATTCGTGGCGGGGCGGGTATCTATTACGAGTCCGGCAACGGTAACGAGGCGCAAACCGAAGGCGGCGAAGGCAATCCTCCGGTCGCGCCCGGCGTTACCGTCAGCAACATCTCCGGATACAGCGCCATCGCGCCGCCCTCGAATGGGTTGCTGGTTCCGGGCCCAACGAGCTTCACGGCCATTCCTCCGAGCGAGTATTGGCCGCACGTCTACCAATACAGCCTCAGCGTCGAGCACGAGTTCGGTACCAACAACATCGCCAGCCTGGCGTATGTTGGCAATATGGGCCGGGACTTGGCGCGCGAGCTGAACATCAACGAAATTCCGTTCAGTTCCAGCGGAGTTGCCAACGTGGTCGCCCCGGAACTGGCCGGATTGACCGGTACTCACGGCCCCGCTTACGGCGCTCCGGGCGACTTGGGCGACCAGATCTGCAGCTCCTCCGGTAGCTGCAACGTGCAGGAAGAGCTGATCTACGAGGAAAAGGGAACCAATGACAATTACTTCGTCCCTTACATCGGATACAGCTCCATCGGCATGAAGCAGAACACGGCCCACTCGAACTACAACTCGTTACAAGCGAGCCTCCGTCACACCTTTTCCAGGGGGCTTACCTTGCAGACTGCTTACACCTGGTCGCACGCGCTCGACAATTCCAGCAGCACCTACAGTTCAGGCGCGCCGGCTTCGGTTGATGACCAGGATCTGAATCGCTGGTATGGAACCTCTGACTTCAACCGGTTCCAGGTTCTGCAGATGAATTACATCTACGCGCTGCCGTTCGCCAAGAATGCCAGCAACGCCTTCGCGCGACAGGCATTCGGCGGATGGCAATGGTCGGGCATCGCCAGCTTCTTTGACGGCGAGCCCATGAACTTCAGTTGCGGTGTGACGGGTTTTCAAAGTGGCATCGGCAATTCCGTGATGTGCGATCCTATTGGCAAGGTTGCTCCGACCAAGGGGACGTACGACGATCCCACCTACGGCCCCACGCTGCAATGGTGGAATCCGGCCACGGTCACGCAGCCGCAGTTCAGCCAGTTGTTCGCCGGCAGCGAAGACTGCGAGTTCGGCTGCATGGGACGCGGCGGCCTTATTGGTCCGGGCCGCAATAACTGGGACATGGCCTTGCAGAAGAATTTCAGCATGCCTTGGTTCAGCGGTGAACATTCCACGCTGCAGTTCCGGTTTGAGACGTTTAACACCTTCAACCATACACAATACCAGTACGCCAATTCTGGTTGCCCGGGCACGACGGGCTTTGGCCAGCCGTGCAACCTGAATACGACCAACCCCGGCGAGGTCAATACCGCCTGGCCTAACAGAGTCATCCAACTCGGTCTGAAGTTCCTGTTCTAAGCACTACCCGCAAGGGGTGCTGATCTGCTTAATCTGGGCGCAACCCAAGGGCAAAATCCTTCCGTTGCGCCCAATTTGTTTGTGGCTTGGCCTTGCCCGAAACGGCTCTGCCGCCTGCCTTGCGGAAAGGCTTTGCCTTTCCGGCCAACTTCCCAACAGACTCTTTTCATAGAGGGAAGCGGCTAGGCCGCCTGCCTTGCGGAAAGGCTTTGCCTTTCCGGCCAACTCCCAACAGACTCTTTTCATAGAGGGAAGCGGCTAGGCCCGCCTGCCTTGCGGAAAGGCTTTGCCCTTTCCCGGCCAACTCCCAACAGACTCTTTTCATAGAGGGAAGCGGCTAGGCCGCCTGCCTTGCGGAAAGGCTTTGCCTTTCCGGCCAACTCCAGCAAGATCTTTTTCATAGAGAGAAGCGGCTAGGCCGCCTGCCTTGCGGAAAGGCTTTGCCTTTCCGGCCAACTCCAGCAGATCTTTTTCATAGAGGGAAGCGGCTAGGCCGCCTGCCTTGCGGAAAGGCTTTGCCTTTCCGGCGATGCAGTATTAGATTCTTATTGGAGCGAGGCTCCGCCTCGCTCACTTCCATGCCTACCATTTCAAAAGACACACCGTGCCTTTCCATTACCACGGTGGCTCGCGACCGGCTTCCCGTCTTCCGGTCCGAGCCCCTCAAGGCTGTGGCCGCCGCAGCTCTCGACGAGGCCCGCCGCTCGGGCGGATTCGCCCTCTTCGCCTACGTCATCATGCCCGACCACCTGCACGCCCTTACCGATAGCGCGCGCAAACCCTCCGACACCCTGCGCTACGTGAACGGCATCCTCAGCCACCGCGTGATCGGCTACCTGAAAGAACACAACTTCACAAGCTCGCTCGAGAAGCTTCGGACGGCGGCGAAGGCCCAAAGCTATTCGCTGGTGGAACACCACTCGAACGTCCTGCTGCTAACGAGTGAAGACGCGTTCATG
The DNA here is from genome assembly GCA_030038235.1 of Terriglobia bacterium. Taxonomy (GTDB): domain Bacteria; phylum Acidobacteriota; class Terriglobia; order UBA7540; family UBA7540; genus Gp13-AA77. Next base: position 1,480 of record JASHPE010000173.1, on the reverse strand, counting down.
CAGCGTGTCAATTACATTCACCTGAACCCGGTGAGGGCCGGACTGGTGGAGCGCGCTGAGGACTATCGTTGGTCAAGCGCGCGATGCTGGAGAAGGGCGATGCTTGAGGATGAGCCGCTGATCGTCGATTGGGATCGGATTGTCTGGAGAAAACCGCATTGAGCGGGAAGGCGCAGCCTTCCCCTTACAAAGAATTCTGTAGAAGCTGTCCGGAAAGGCAAGCCTTTCCGCAAGGCAGGCGGCGAAGCCGCTATTGGGAAGGCAGAGCCTTCCCCTTACAAAAAATAATCTGTAGAAGCGGTCCGGAAAGGCAAGCCTTTCCGCAAGGCAGGCGGCGAAGCCGCTATTGGGAAGGCAGAGCCTTCCCCTTACAAAAAATAATCTGTAGAAGCGGTCCGGAAAGGCAAGCCTTTCCGCAAGGCAGGCGGCAAAGCCGCTATTGGGAAGGCAGAGCCTTCCCCTTACAAAAAATAATCTGTAGAAGCCGTCCGGAAAGGCAAAGCCTTTCCGCAAGGCAGGCGGCAAAGCCGCTACGGGAAGGCAGAGCCCTTCCCCTTACAAAGAATAATCTGTTGAAGCTGTCCGGAAAGGCAAGCCTTTCCGCAAGGCAGGCGGCAAAGCCGCTATTGGGAAGGCAGAGCCTTTCCCTTTACAAAAAATAATCTGTAGAAGCTGTCCGGAAAGGCAAGCCTTTCCGCAAGGCAGGCGGCAAAGCCGCTATAGGCAGGGCAGGGCCGCGGAGCCGCTAACAACACTGGAAAGAGTGACTTGGTGGCCCGTAGGCTATCCTGGCCGATCGCATTTCCGCCCGTCCAAGCCGTAGCTAGCCTACATATCTAAAATAATTAACTTGACAAGCGCCTGAAACGGTGCTAGCGTCCCCATGGGCAGGCCAGCAAATGCTGGCCGGGAGGTGATTCTATGCCCCTGCGTCGTTCGCCCCTTCTCACTCCGTCGGCCCTTCGCGCCCGCCGTCTCAACGCCCTGCGCTATGGGTGGGACGCCCTCAACCTGCGCGATAAGACCAAAGATGTAGTCGGAACGAAGCTGGAATTTCGCCTGAATTCAGCAACTTGTCCCGAAGAGTTGGCGCCAGGCGGAGACCGGGATTGGACGGCCGACCGGCCACCCGGCCGTGGCGTCGAAAGATCGAAAGATGTAGTCGGAATGAAGCTGGAATCTCATCTGAATTCAGCAACTTGTCCCGAAGAATTGGTGAGGTGGAGACCGGGATTGGACCGAGCTGGCTTCGTTGATCTTCCCTACGTCGCGAAGTCTTCCGGCGGCCGACCGGCCACCCGGCCGTGGCGTCGAAAGATCGAAAGATGTAGTCGGAATGAAGCTGGAATCTCGCCTGAATTCAGCAACTTGTCCCGAAGAGTTCGGGATAGCCATCGGCTCGGCGAGCAGTGGGCGGCGTGTCGTGCTTGCCAGCATGGAGGAACCGCGATAGGATACGCCAATGAACGATTTTCGAAGG
>JASHPE010000014.1 GCA_030038235.1 Terriglobia bacterium | reverse complement strand
TGCAATGGCGCAACCAGATCGCTCATCAGCGCCCCTGGCCGGGCGATCCCGCACGCACGGTCGCGCAAGCCTTTGAGGAGGAGAAAAAGCATCTGCTGCCTCTACCGGCCCACCCTTTCTCCTGTGAGTTGGTGCGCACGGTCTATGCCGACAAGACCCTCTTCGTCCGCTTTGATCTCAACGACTATTCCGTGCCGCCCTGCGCCTTGGGGCGCGCTTTAACGCTGGTCGCTTCACCGGCCACGGTGCGCTTGCTCGACGGCTCCACCGAACTTGCATCCCATCGGCGCTCCTATGATCGCCATCAGCTGATCGAAGATCCCGCCCACCGCCAGGTGCTGCTGGAACAGAAACGGAGGGCTCTGGGATCGACGCGCTCGACGCGCCTGGCCGCGCTGGTCCCGGAAAGTCAGGCCTTTCTTCAGGCCGCCTTCGAGCGCGGCGAATCGGCCCGAAGGCTCACGGCTCAACTTCTTCGGCTCCTGGACGACTACGGCGCCCCGGAACTGGCGGCCGCCCTTCGCGAAGCTCGGGATCGGAACACGCCGCGCCTCTCCTCGGTGGCGTTCATCCTGGCCCGTCGCCATCGGCAGCAAGGACAACGGTCGCCGCTGCCGGTCAACCTCTCGCGCCGGCCGGACCTGGAAAACTTGACCGTGTCAAACCCTTCCCTGGAGGCTTACGATGAACTCTCCCAAGATCCTGCCCCAGACTCCAATCCCAAACGCTGATCTGGCGGTCCGCTTGAAACAGCTCGGTCTGATCGTCACGTCCCAAGGCCTGGACGATCTGCTGGCGCGAGCCTCCACTCAGCGCTGGAGCCCTCGTCAACTCCTCGAGGAAGTGACCCGCACTGAAGCTGAAAACCGGGCCCGCCGCAGCCTTGAGCGCCGGTTGGCCCAGGCTCGCTTAGGCCGCTTTAAGCCCATGGCCGATTTCGAATGGCCCTGGCCCAAGAAGATCGACCGTGCCCTCATCGAGCGCGCCCTCAGCCTGGACTTCCTCTCCCCAGGTTGCAACCTGATTCTGTGCGGCAGCAATGGAGTGGGCAAAACGATGATCGCGAAGAATATTGCCCATGCCGCTATCCTGGCCGGGCATACGGTCTTGTTCCGTACCGTCTCGGACCTGCTCGCCGAGCTCGACCTCGATTCCCCCGCCGCCCGTCGCCGGAAGTTCCGGTTCTATGCGCGCCCGGCCCTGCTCGTACTGGACTAATGTGAAGTTGTCAGTAATGTGGAGTTGGCGCACTGAAGTGGCGGAAATACGGGTCCGGCACACAGCTCCAACTCCACATTTGGGGGGCTCACAGCGACTCCAGCCATTCAAGGACGGAGCGGTCTTTACTCCAGGGCGTGTTGGACCGGCGGGGGACCGGTTTAACTTTCGCGATGGCCTGCCGCTTCATTTCGAGATCGACCTTCGCGTAGCGATTCGTCGTGGTTGGGCTGGCGTGCCCGAGCATATGGCTGATTGTCGACAGATCAACGCCCGATTTCAGAAGGGCCACGGCCGTACTGTGACGAATGCTGTGGGGATGTAACCGCTTCTTGCGGAGGTTCGGTGCTCTTTCGCAAGCAAGGCTGAGACATCTGGCGAGGATATGGCGGATTCCGAAACGAGTTAGCGGCTGACCACGGTGGTTTAGAAACACGCCAGATTCCGAGCGCAGGTCGAGATTCCGCTGATGGCAGAACGCTCGCAATACCGTGGCAGTCTGCGGCCAGAGCGGGCAATAGCGTTCCTTTCTTCCTTTGCCAAACAATCTCACCTGAAAAGGCTTGATCAGTTGGAGATCACAGGCGCGCAGATCCGCGATCTCTTGCACGCGGCTGCCGGTGTTGAACATGGTCGCCAGCAGAGCGTAATCGCGGCTTCCTTGCAGCGTGGCCCGGTTGATCGTTTTGAGAATCGCCTCAATCTCCTCGTATTCCAGGTAATCGATGGCCCGTTGTCGTGCCCGCTTGAAGGGAACGCCGAGGACGCGCTGAGCCAATTCGAGATGCTCTGGATTACGCGCGGCCACAAAATGAAAGAAGGCGTGAATGGCCGAGAGCCGGACATTTCGCGTGGAGACACTATTTTTACGCTCCTGTTCAAGGTGGGACAGGAAGGCGAGGATTCCCGGTGGGTCAAGGTCAGCCAGATCGAGCCCAGTGATCGGCTTATTCCGCTGTCGGGAAAGAAAGCGGAGCAGTAGAACAAGACTATCGCGGTAGCTGTGGATGGTGTGCGGGCTGGTTCCCCGAAGGCGGGGAAGGTGGTCCGTGAAGTAGTCGCGGACCACAGCTCCGAGTAGATTCGGAAATGGGTTTTTCATCCGCGCCTCCCTGCCGGTTTCGGCCACGGAAAGACCAGCTCCCCGTAATGATTCGCGAACCGTTGGCTGGCTGCAGTGCGGAGTGGTTCGATAAAGTGCAGGTAATAATGGGTCGACACGGCCGAGCCGTGCCCCAAATAGGTCGCCAGCAAGGGCAGCTTAGCCTCGACATCGGCACCGGCTCGGTACCAGCGCAGCAGGGCGTTCAGGGCGAAACTGTGGCGAAGGTCATGGATTCTCGGCGGCCTGCCTGTGGTTGTGGTGATGCCGCACTGTTCGAGGAGAGGCCGCACACAATAGTGCAGTCCTGTACCCGTATAAGCCCGGCCTCCCCGGGTTGCATTCCATATGAGGGGTGTGTCCGCAGAAGCCGGGAGCCTTCGCCGAGCTCGGACGTGCAGATAACGCTCGATCTCATCCGCGATATCTCCGTTGATCGGAAGCAAGCGGGACTTAAAGAATTTCGTTTCCCGGATGCGCAGAGTTGATTCCCGCTGGTTGTAGTCACCGAGCGTAAGGTTCAGCAGTTCCCCACGCCGAATTCCCGTGGTGAACAGGAGGACAATCGCTAGCCGAGTCACTTCCGGGCGAAGCGGCGATGCCGGATTACGTTTCAGGTGCGAAGCCGCACTCAGCAGTCTCCCCACTTCGGCTGGGGAAAAGATGTACGGCTTGAGCGGTTGATGATATGGGGGAAATGAGCGGGGGTCCGGAACGAAGCACTGCGGTTCGGTCCGGCGGCGATATAAGCAGAAGCTGCAAACCTCCAGCATGCGAACCCGCCGAACCCCTGAGGCGACATGTTCGTAAGTGTGGCACCATGCCTGAAACGCGGCAGCACTCAGGTCCGGATATTTTGTGCTTTGATCGTAGAGGAATCGGTCCAGGGACTGCAGGGTGCGAGCTGGCAGGTCAAAGCGGCGGCCCAACGCCCGCTTCAGATCGACATACCGAGCGAAGACGGGCGCCAAGCGAGACGAAAACACGGGAGTAAACACTGAGGTTCCGGTCATTGCTTCCCCTCCTTTTCGGAGTGCCGCCCACCCGGAACTGCAAGGGCCACTTCGCGCAAGTCCTCGGTCGCCAGTCGCAGATACATGGACGTGCTCTCTGCGGTCCGATGCCCCAGGATGTCACCGATGGTCTTAAGAGGAGTCCCATTCTTCAGGAGATGGAGGGCGTAGGAGTGGCGCAGGCAATGTGGGCCCTGGTATGGAATATCCAGACCGCTCTGGCGAACCAGCGATTGGAAGGCTTCCGTCACCGCGGTGGGCTTCAACACGCCGATGGGAGCGCGCATTCGCAAGAAAACTCTCCGATACTGTGCAGGAGGTGGCGTCCGCTTCAGATGCTTCACCAGCGCAGACAGGGCCTCATTGGTGAGCGGCAGTTCCAAAGGCGAGAAGGTCTTCCGTTGATGGATTCGTAGGATGCCTTGTCGCCAACGGATGTCGTCAAGGCTGATGGCCACGATCTCGCTGGCGCGCAATCCATAGGTGGCAATCAACAGAAACATGGCGTAGTCGCGCAAGCCCATCGGCGAAGCCGTATCCATGCCTCGCAGCAGGGTGCGAACTGTTTCCCAGGGCAAGGCGTGAGGGAGTTTCTCCAGGCGGTAGAGCCGCGGCGTGTCGATCTGGCGATCAAGCCCGGCGGGGGCTCTGCCGTCCGTAGTGAGGAAGCGAAGGAATCCTCTCAGCGCGGCGATATCGTGCTGGAGACTTGCCCGGCTCAGCCGTCTGCCGGCCTTGGCGATGTACGATTCGATATCGCTGCCCCCGACGCATCCCACGGCTGTACCCTCCTTTTCCAGGTGCAGGAGGAAGCATTGCGCGGTCCGCTGGTGGCTTGAAACGGTGGACGCAGCAAATCCGCGGACTTCGCGGAGGTGGTCCGCATACTCCCGGCTCAGGCTCAGAGCGGATGTTCCCGCTGCTCCGCTTTCGTCAGCAACGATCGTTCCGGTGGCCGTGAGATATCGTTCCAGCGCCCGGACGGTTCCAGCGTTAGTCGGGAAGACCTTGATGAGAGCACGCCAGCAAGCGTGGAGCGTCGAGTGGGTCAAGCTCGCGACATCGCGAGCCCTGCGACGCCGCAGATCAGCATCCACATGCGGCAGCATGCGAATCGCAAACTCGCGCGAGCCCGGCGTGTAGCCGTTGGCGGCGAGCCAATCGTCAAAACCATCGGTAACCGGCCCCAACAGGGGCATTGACAGAAACTTGTGGTGAGCTTTCGGGAAAAGAGAATGTAGCATCGGCACCTCGTTAAATGTGGGTTCGGGCCGCCGGGCGGCGGCCCTTCCGATGCTACCGCTTAAATGTGGAGTCCAGAACCAGCGGGACGCGATTCTGCCGGCTTTCCGCGCGCCAACTTCACATTACTGACAACTTCACATTAGTAAAAGATCAGCGAAGGGTGGCTCAGAAGATCGAGCCCCGTCTCGATAATCTTGGGATGTGAAATCGTAACCTGCACCTTCTCGGCGAGCTTCCTCTCGAACCATGCTTCGCGCTTTTCGGGAGGCACGTCAGAGGTAAGCACGGCCACACGGATGCCGTCCCGCGCCAGGATGCTTTCTAGGCGGTGAGTCACGT
>JASHPE010000172.1 GCA_030038235.1 Terriglobia bacterium | reverse complement strand
GCCGAAATCGATCGCGAGCGCGATCAGCCGAAAGGAGTAAGTGTCACCGTGCCATCCGAAGAGCCGTCAGCAGTCAGCCCTCAGCCGTCAGCCGTCAGTGCTCAGACCCCGGCAGAGGTCCAGCCATCGTCAATCGACAATCGCCAATCGGCAATTCCAAAGATCACCATCGACGATTTCGCCAAAGTCGAACTGGTCGTAGGCCAAATCATCTCCGCCGAGGCGATGCCGAACGCCAAGAAGCTGCTGAAGCTGCAGGTGGACATCGGCAGCGAAACGCGCCAGGTCTGCGCCGGGATCGCGGAGTATTACAAGCCCGAAGATCTGGTGGGCGTGAAGATCGTGCTCGTGGCGAACCTGGAGCCCCGGAAGTTGCGCGGCGTGGAGTCGAACGGCATGGTGGTGGCGGCGTCGGTGGGCCCGGAAGGCAAGCCGGTGCTGGCCACGTTCAAAGAGGACGTGCCGAATGGGACACGGCTGAAGTAATCGGGTGATTGTGCCATCGGGTCATTGGAGAAGTGAAGGTTGACTCATTCGCGAATTGGGGTGCCGTGGCTCAATGGCTCAATTTCTCGATTCTCACGCGCATCTCGATGCCGCCGACTTCGACGCCGACCGCGACGCCGTAATCGCGCGTGCTCGCGATGCGGGGCTGCGTTGCGTACTGCTGATCGCCGACGTGACGCGGCCGGAGAGTGTGAAGCGCGTGCGCGAAATGGCCGATCTTCACGATGAGATCTACTGGGCGGCGGGTATCGATCCGCACCAGTCAGAGAAAGCGCGCGACGAGAACTTCGAAATGTTGACCACGGTTGCGGAGCACCCGAAGTTCCTGGCCGTTGGCGAAATCGGGCTCGACTACTTCTACGATTACCCGCGGGATGTGCAGACGCGCGTCTTCGTGAGGCAGATTGAAATCGCATGCGAGCTGCGACGACCGATCATCATTCATTGCCGCGATGCTTGGGCCGATCTTCGCCGGATCGTGCGCGAGCACTTCCTGAACGAACCACGCGGCGCCGACCGGGCCGCCGTCTCCGAAGCCACACCTCCTGCCGCTGCCGGCATCTTGCACTGCTTCACGGGCAGCTTGGAAGACGCGCAGGACCTGATCGAGCTTGGCTTCTACGTCTCGTTTGCGGGCAACCTGACGTACAAGAAATCCGAGGATTTGCGCGAGGTGGCGCGCTCCTTGCCCGCGGACCGGCTGCTCGTCGAGACCGACAGCCCCTATCTTGCGCCCTTGCCTCATCGGGGACGCCGCAATGAGCCGGCATTCGTGCGCGAAACCACGCGCCAGCTTGCAGCGTTGCATGGTGTGGACGAGGCGTCGTTGGGCCGGCAGCTCGTCAATAACTTTGCGGGCTTGTTCGGGCTGCCGCTCTAAATGCTCCGCCTGGACGCACGCTCTTCGAACCGGCAATCGGGTGGGCGGCGTTTTGCGTCTCGCATATCGGTGGTTAGCCGATACGTTCCGTTCGCGCATCAATATATGGTAGGTTGAGACTATGATTCGCGCTCGTGCGCAGAAACTGGTTGCAAGGAGGCGTTTGGTTGAACCCCGCGCTGCTGTTGTTTCAGAATGAAGTTGGGCAGTTGCTGGCCAATACGGGGTTGGTTGCGCAGATCGTCCTGCTGGTTCTCCTCATTTTTTCGGTCATTTCCTGGGCTGTTATCCTGCGAAAGTACGGCAGTTTCAAGCGCGCCCGCCGCGCTTCGGCGGAATTCCTCCGCGTTTTTCGCGAAAGCAAGAAATTGTCCGAGATTAAGTCGTCTGCTGAAGCCCACAAAGAGAGCCCGCTCGTCGACGTGTTCCTTAACGGCTACCGTGAAATCGAAGGACAGGTGCACTACACCGAGAATCCGGGCAAGCCGCGGATCCGCAGCATCGATTCCGTCCAGCGTGCGCTGCAGATCGCCGCTTCGGCGGAGTTGTCGCGCCGGGAGCAATGGCTGAGCTTTCTGGCAACGACCGGCGGAATCACTCCGTTTATCGGCCTCTTCGGAACGGTGTGGGGCATTATCGACGCCTTCCATGGTTTGGCCAACGCCACCACGGCGTCGCTGCACAGCGTGGCGCCGGGCATCTCGGAGGCCCTGATCACCACGGCGGCGGGCCTGTTTGCCGCCATCCCGGCAGTGATCGCTTACAACTACTTTCTGCAGCGCATCAAGGAATTCGGGACCTTGATGGACGACTTTTCGCTGGAATTCCTGAATATGACGGAGAGGAATTTCACGTGAGGTGCGAAACCCGAAATTCGAAAATCGAAATTCGAAATTCGTCCTGATTCAAATCGGTCGTTCGAGTTTCGCTTTTCGAGTTTCGGTTGGATTCACCAATGGCATTCACCACACCGCAAGGCCGCACTCGGACGTCGCTGTCGGACATCAACGTGACGCCTTTTGTCGACGTCATGTTGGTGCTGCTCATCATCTTTATGGTCACCGCGCCCATTCTGGAGTCGGGCATCGAGGTGGACCTGCCGAAGACGCATACGGTCAAGACGGTCGCCATCCAGAAAGTGGTGATCACGATCGATAAGAAGCAGACCTTGTATGTCGGGAACGATCCGGTGAACATCAACCTGCTGGGCAGCATCGTCACCCAGCGGCTGCAGGGAACCCACGGCGCTCCGGTTTTCATTCGGGCTGACGAGGCCGTCCCGTTCGGGACCATCGCCCGCGTTTTCGACGCGTTGGAGCAGGCCAACGTGACCAACATCAACGTAGTGACCGAGCCGCTTTCGACCAAAGGTAGTTGACGGCATGAGGAGAACGATTCAGGCCGAGGCCAACGATGAGCACTACAAGTTTTCCATACGCCCTGCCAACCGAAGGCCGTGAGAGCCTGCGCGGGCCGCTGCTGATTTCTATCGGCCTGCACGCAGCGATGTCGGTCCTCATGCTGACCTACGGCTTGCTTCGGTTCGGCCGCGGCGACTGGGGCAATCCGTGGGAAAAAGGATCGAGCGTCCGCGTGCATGCCGTAAGCTCGCTGCCCGGCGTGCCGCTTCCCACTCCGCCGCAAGTGACGCCCAACACCGTGGCCAATGAGAACCCGGGTCTTTATCAAAGCGAGCCGGTAGTTCCTTTGCCGCCCGAGCAGGCTGTAGAGATTCCCAAGTTCAAGGATGAGATCAAGCCGGAGCAGGATAAGCGCATCAACACGCGCATTCAAAAGCAGCAACTCACGCCGCCGCCGAACGCCATTCCTTATGGCGAGAACGGGCAACCGGCGATGTCTTACAATCAGGCGCAAACCGCCGCCGGTGACGCGGGAATTTCAATCGGCGAGGGCGATTTCGGCAGCCGCTACGGGTGGTATGTGGCGGCGGTGCGCAGCCGCGTGAGCAGCAATTGGCTGCTTTCGACCATCAGCCCGACTCTGATGTCAGCTCCGCGCGCGTATGTAGACTTTAGCATCCAGCGGGATGGAACGATTACAGGCATCCGTCTGGCGCAGTCCAGCGGGATTCCGGAAGTTGACAATTCCGCCCTGCGCGCGGTGGAGGCATCGAGCCCGCTCGGTCAACTGCCTTCGGATTATTCGGGCGGCAGTGTTTCGGTCAGCTTTTATTTCGATTTTCATCGATGAAGATCGTGGCCAATCCCTCGAACTGAGGAACCTTGCAAGGAGATATCCCGGAATTATGAAAAGTCCAGCTTCGGCGAAGGCGGGCTCAATTCGCATCCCCAAACTCGTCCTGGCCGCGCTGCTCGGAACGGCGTTGGCGATCGTCGCCGCACCCTTTCTGACCTGCTCGCGCGCGCGGGCTCAGCAGATCACGGTGGGTACGTCCAGCGGCGCTCCGCGGATCAAAATTGCAGTGACGGAGTTCCAGCCTCAGTCCACGGACGCGAACTTGACCAGCCTGACCCAGGAATTCAACTCGGTTCTTTGGAACGACCTCGATAACGCCGGCATCTTTGATCTCGTCAGCCGCAGCTTCTATCCGGTGAAGCCTCCTATCGCGCCCGCCGATGTTGTCTTCGACCAATGGGCAAATCCGCCGGTTTCCACGCAGATGCTGGCGTATGGCAAGACGGAAATCTTGAACCAGAATCTCGTCGTTACGGCCTATCTATACGACGTAAAGAACCCTGGCAATCCGAGCGTTCTGGCGAAGCGCTACGTCGCGACTCTGGACGAGATTTCAACCCGCCAGGTTGCGCATACCTTTGCCAATGAAATCGTCCAGACGCTGGGCGGAGGCCTTCCCGGAATCGCACTTACCAAGATCGCCTTCGTCAGCAAACGCACCGGCCACGATGAGATATACGTCATGGACTACGACGGCTTCAATCAGCACCCCATCACCAGCTACGGTTCTCTGAGCCTGACCCCGCGCTGGTCCCCGGATAACAGCAAGCTGGCTTTCACGAGCTATGTGAGCGGCAATCCCGAGATCCTCATTTACTCTATGTTGAGCCATCATCTGCTCCCGTTTCCCAAGTACCCCGGGCTCAATGTCACCCCGGCCTGGTCGCCGGACGGGAAGAAGATTGCCTTCTGCTCCAGCCTGGGCGGGGACCCGGAGATCTATGTGTCGAACGCGGATGGCTCCGGGCTTCAAAGGTTGACTTTCAGCCCCACCGTGGACATTTCGCCGGTCTGGAATCCCAAGACGGGCGCCGAGATCGCGTTCGTATCGGACCGCAGCGGCTCACCACAGATTTATATCATGAACTCGGACGGGTCGAATCTTCGCCGGTTGATCACGGGAGGCGGCGATGCCAGCGAGCCTGCCTGGTCGCCTGACGCCCAGTTCATGGCGTTCGAGTGGCGGGTTTCGGAAACCGGAACCTATGACGCCTACCTGATTGATATCGCGTCGGGCCAGATCACCCAACTTACGCATGACGCCGGCCGTAACGAGCATCCTACCTGGTCCCCGGACGGCCGCCACCTGGTATTCGAATCGACTCGTGGAGGGTCCCGGGAAGTGTGGATGATGCTGGCCAACGGCAGCAACCCCAAGCAACTAACGACTCAAGGGGAAAATTGGAACCCGAATTGGTCGAATTAGTGCCGTGACGCCTTGGAAACCGAATATTACAGTGATTTCCGGCCTCAGCCCGAAAAATCACATGGTTGTCACCGCTGGTTGCTTGGTGTTAATATATTTATCCTTGATGGTGGTTTGTCAGGGGGACGGCCAGGCGAAAGGCCGCTCGCAAGAAAAAGGCTTGAAAGACCCACGGGATCGCGACCATGTGGTTTACCGCTAAGGAGGATCATGATGCGAGAGAGGAAACGCAGTGTTGAGCTTCTCGTCACCGTCCTGGGATTGCTTCTTCTCTTAGGAGCGTGCAACCATCAGAAGAAGGTGGTAGCACCGCCGCCACCGCCGCCACCGCCGCCACCCCCCGCAGCGCCGGTGTGCACCTTGACGGCCGAGCCCACGACCATCGAGACGGGCCAATCCGCGACCCTGAATTGGTCGTCGCAGAACGCCACGGATTTGGACCTCGAACCGGGTGGCGGGAAGGTTCAGGCGTCGGGCACGCAGTCGGTGACGCCGAATGAGTCCACCACTTACACCTTGACAGTCACTGGGCCCGGCGGCAACTCGAGCTGCACCGCTCGCGTCACCGTAACCGCGCCACCGCCACCGCCGCCACCGCCGCCACCGCCGCCGGGGCCGAGCGAGCAGGAGCTGTTCAATCAGAATATGAAGACGGCGTACTTTGACTTCGACAAGTCCGACATCCGGCCTGACGCGCAGACTGCGCTGCAGTCCGATGCCGACTTCCTGAAGCAGCACCCGGACATCAAGTTCACGTTCGAAGGCAATTGCGACGAGCGTGGCAGCGAGGAATACAACCTCGGTCTGGGTCAGCGGCGTGCCGATGCTGCCAAGAAGTTCCTGGTCGATTCGGGAATTTCGGGCGATAACATCAGCACCATCTCCTACGGCAAGGACCGTCCGGTCTGCACCGATCACAACGAGCAGTGCTGGCAGCAAAACCGCAACGCCAAGCCGGCGTGGGGCACGGAAAGCCAGCCGGCCGCACCGCCTCAGCAGTAAGCCACATGGCCGGGAGCCTTCCGCTCCCGGCTCATGATCCCGCCAGCCGGACCATCGTTGGGCAGGTGGTCCGGCTGGATCTTTATCCCCCCACGAGCGAACCCCAGACTCGACAGTGGAGGTGCGGCTTGACGATATCAAGCGTCAACTCAAACTGTGGCAAGTCACCGAAAACTGCGAGCCTCTGACAGGCGAGCGAAGGCCGCTACCATCTGTCGTCACTGACGGGTCCGACGAGTTCGTCGTAAAGAGGTATAATGTGCGCCGTGCAACTCTCAACGCACGGCCTCGTTCGTTGCCTGGCGATTCTGGGCTTGGTCCAGATCGCCATCCTCTCGCCTTCGCGCGCTGCTGGGCAGCAGCTTGATTCCAAACTCTTCGCGGCCATGCGTTGGCGACTGATCGGACCGTTTCGCGCCGGACGCGTGACCGCTGTCGCCGGTGTCCCCGGTGATCCCGGCGTCTATTACATGGGAACGCCCGGGGGCGGTGTCTGGAAAACCACCGATGGCGGGGATGTGTGGAAGCCGATTTTCGATCAGGAACATGTGGCCTCGATCGGAGCCCTGGCTGTCGCTCCTTCAGATCCCGACATTATTTACGTCGGAACCGGAGAACAGACGCCTGGCGACGGTGTGTACAAGTCCACGGACGGCGGCGCGACCTGGACCAACATCGGCCTGCCAGATACCCGCTACATTCAAGCTGTGATCATCGATCCGCGCGATCCCAACACTGTGATCGTGGGCGCGACTGGCGACTTTGTGCCGGGTCCGGATCGCGGTGTATACAAGACGAAAGACGGCGGCCGGAGCTGGGAGAAGGTGCTTTACAAAGATGACATGGTTGGCGTGGTCGACCTCTGCATGGATCCCGGCAATCGCCGCTTGCTCTACGCTGCACTCGAGACCCACGCGTTCCGCCCACCGAAGTCCGGCGAAAAGCCGGCCCAGCCTTTCTCGGGCCTCTTCAAGTCAACCGACGAAGGCGCCACTTGGAAGCCGCTTAGCGGCCAGGGGCTGCCGGCGGGGCGCTTGGGCCGGATCGGCGTCGTGGTGGCTCCCGGCAACAAGGGCCGACGAGTCTATGCCATCGTGAATCAGGGCTTCTACCGCTCCGACGATGCGGGCGCAACCTGGCAGCGCTCCACCACCGATCCGCGGGTGATCGGCAGCGGATACTTCAGCCGCATCTTCGTCGATCCGAACAACGCGGATGTGGTTTACGCAGCTCAGACGTCGTTCTATCGCTCCACCGACGGCGGCCACACGTTCGAAGCTTACGTAGGCGCGCCCTCCGGCGACGACTTTCACGTCTTGTGGATTAATCCGCAGGATTCCTCCCAGATGATTATGGGCGTCGATCAGGGCGCGATCATCAGCCGCGATGGCGGCCACACCTGGAGTTCGTGGTACAGCCAGCCGACCGGCCAGTTCTATCACATCTCGACGGACAATGCTTTCCCATATCGATGCTACGCGGCGCAGCAGGACAGCGGCACCGCAGCCGTGGCCAGCCGCAGCGACTACGGCGAGATCAGCGATCGCGACTGGTATCCAATCGCAGGATTCGAAGCGACGTTCATTGCGGCGGATCCGACCAATCCCAACGTCGTCTACAGCGGAGGCTGGTACGGCAGCATCCTGCGATTCGACAAGACGACCGGCCAGTTTGCCACCGTATTCGTGCGCACACAGAAATACCGTGCCGCCGGCATGGCGCCTCTCGCGTTCTCGCCGCAGGACCCGCACACGCTTTATCTCGGAACACAGTTTCTGCTCAAGACTACCGACCAAGGCACGACTTGGCAGGAGATCAGCCCCGACCTCACTGAGAAGCCCAAGCCTGCTTCGCAGAACCCAGCCGGTTCCGGTCCGGTGCCGCCGGGCGGTTTCGGCGCCATCAGCACATTCTCGCCGTCGCCTGTTGAAGCAGGTGTGTTTTGGGCAGGCACGACGAACGGAAACATTCAGCTGACGCGCGACGGCGGCGCCACGTGGCACAACGTCGCCCCAACCGATCCGGGCATGGCGGGCGCGGTTTCAGTCGTCGAGGCGTCGCCGCACGATGCTGGTTCAGCGTACGCCGTCGTTGCCGGCGGAGGTTTAGCCATGGCGGCGCAGCCGCAACCGCATATCATCCGTACACACGATTTCGGCCAGAGTTGGCAGAAGATCGTGAGCGGACTGCCCGCCACCGAGACTGTGCGCGTCGTGCGCGAAGATCCGGAACGCAAGGGACTGCTCTATGCCGGCACAACCAGGGGCGTGTTCGTTTCGTTCGATGACGGCGATCACTGGCAGCCTCTGCAACTGAACCTACCTACCGCGACCGTAACCGACTTGACCATCCACGGCGACGATCTGGTGGCCTCAACCTACGGCCGCGCGCTGTGGATTCTCGACGACCTTACGCCCTTGCGCCAAATCGACCCACAGATGGCCGCTTCGGACGTGCACTTGTTCCGTCCCGAGACGGCGTGGCGCGTGCGCTGGGACAATAATCAGGACACGCCGTTGCCTATCGAGACTCCCGCCGGCCAGAATCCCCCGGACGGCGCTATTCTCGACTACTATTTGAAATCGCCGCCCCATGGCGAACTTACGCTCACGATTTCGGACGAGCACGGAAACGTGGTGCGGCAGTTCTCGAGTGCAAGTGGTACAGAAGACAAGCTGCCGCCGGCGAACGCACCCGAATACTGGTTCGCGCCACCCGACGTGCTTCCCAAAGCTGCGGGGATGAATCGATTCACCTGGGATCTTCGATATCCTTCGCCGCCCGCGCTGCCCTACGGCTATTCCGGCGGATTGCTCGACTACACTCAGTACATTCTGGCCGACCACGCCATTCCGGACGAAACGCCGCGCCATCAGCCGCCCGGTCCATTGGTGACGCCGGGGGATTACGTGGTGGAACTTGAAGCCGGCGGGCATACGCTCCACGAGAGACTGACCGTGAAGCTCGACCCACGCGTCGAGACCGAGGCCGCGGATCTCGTCAATCAACTCGACATCGAGCGCCAGATCGACAACGGGATGACCGCAAGTTATCACGCCTTTCATCAGGTGACAGCTCTTCGCGCGGCGCTCGAGGACCGGGAAAAGAGTCTGGCGGCAGACAAGGCCGCCAAAGACGCAAGCGACGCCGCCAAGGCTATCGAAACGAAGCTCGACGGCGTTGAGAACGGCACGCGTACCGCGCCCGGTGTCGGGCCGGTGAACCGCGATCTCGCGCGGCTAGCCACCGCTCTCCAGAGCGCGGATGTACGCCCGTCCGAGACGGGGCGCGCCGCCGTCGAGGAGACTTGCCAGGCGCTGGACAAGGATCTGGACGTCTGGCGCGATCTCAACGCGAAAGATCTGGCGGCTTTCAACGCCACGCTGGAGCAACATAAGGTGGCCGCGCTTCCGGTGTCCGCTTCGGCCGCGACTCTTTCAGGTTGCAAGTTAGGAGAACATTGATGAAGTCGGATCCGATTTCCCGCCGCGACACTCTGCGGTTGCTGGGAGGCACGGCGCTGGCAGTGGACGCGTTCGGCGCCGGCGACCCATCGACTCTGTGGGCGCGTCCACAGGATGAGCAGCCTCCGGAGCCACCCGAGGTAGTCGCCGATCGCGCCCGGCGCATGCAATGGTGGCGCGAAGCCACCTTTGGCATGTTCATTCATTGGGGACTTTACAGCGTGATCGGTCACCACGAGTGGGCGATGGAGAAGGAAGGCATTCCTGTCGTCGACTACATGCGCCTGGCCAAAGTGTTCAAGCCGCAGCCCCACGCAGCACGCGCCTGGGCGAGACTCGCCAAGCAGGCGGGACAGAAGTACATGGTCATGACGAGCAAGCATCACGAAGGCTTCTGTCACTGGGACACAAAGCTCACCACCTATTGCTCGCCGAAGCAGGGTCCGGGGCGCGACTTGGCTGCGGAGTTTGTGGAGGCCGCGCGCGGCGAAGGCTTGCGCGTCGGATTCTACTTCTCCCTGATGGACTGGCATCATCCGGACGGCGCCCGCTGCGCCACGGACGACGCGGCGCGAGAGCGATTCGTTGAGTACACGCACGGCCTGATCCGCGAGCTCATGACGAACTACGGCAAGATCGACGTGCTCTGGTACGACGTGGATTGGCCGCTGAACGCCGAACAGTGGCGCTCGAAGGAAATGAACGAGATGGTTTTCAAGCTGCAGCCCGACATTATTGTCAACGACCGGAACGGTCTGCCCGGCGACTTCTCCACGCCCGAGCAGGAGATCGTCGCCGCGAAGGCGGGGCGCGGCTGGGAAACGTGCATGACGATGAACGACAGTTGGGGCTACCAAAAAGCGGACGACAACTGGAAAAGCACCAAGACGATCGTCAGGAACCTTGCAGAATGCGCGCGCGGCGGCGGCAACTATCTCCTGAATATCGGGCCGAAGCCTGATGGGTCGATCCCCGAAGAATCGGTGAGCGTTCTGACCGAGACCGGCCAATGGACGAGTCGCAACGGCGCGAGCATCTATGCGGCCGACCGATGCCGCGCAGGCTGGCATCCTTATGCCAACTTCAGCCGCAAGGGAAACACGCTGTACATTCACGTCCATTTCTGGCCGGGCCAGACTCTTGGGACCGAGACGCTGGCCTTCGAGCATCCTCCGCTCGTGGTGGCCATCGGCGGTATGCGATCGAAAGTGACGGCAGCGCGGCTGCTCGCATCCGGCAAGCCTGTGAAGTTCCTGCAGGACGATATCGCCGCTCGTTTTGTAGATCTTCCGGTGGCCGCCCCTGACCAGCCTGTCACGGTGATCGAAGCGCAGTGCGACTCCGAGCCGGTGATCGACAGCGATTATGTCCGCATAAACCGGCCGCGCGATGGAGTGTGAAGTCAGGAGCCAGGAGTCAGAAAAGTAGCCTCCGGCCCCACGATAGTCCTCCGAGGCTCTCCTTTTCTTCCGACTTCTGACTCCTGACTTCTGGCCTCTGACTTTCCCATGAGGTGCTGGGTTTTCAAGATCAACACGCGGCGCGGCTGGGAATTCGCGCAGTACTTCCGATCCCGCGCGCGCGGACCTTACCCGTTGGGCGACGAAGGCTGGATCCGCAGCGCCTTGAGCCTCCGTTATCTGCGCCAAGAAGTGAAGCGCGGCGACCTCTTTCTCTGCTATGAAACCGACCGCAAGCAACTGGTTGGCGTGGCGCGCGCCGCGTCCGACGGGCGCGACACCGGACTCGGCTCGCTCCTGGACTTCTGCCCGCCCCGCGAAGCCGTATATCTGCAAAGCCCGCTCGCGCGCCATCCCGATCTCAACCATATTCTCGCCTTCACGCCCTCGCGGGGACGCGGTACCATTCAGCCGATCGACGTCGACGAGTTTGCGCGCCTGCGCCGGATTCTGATTGCGAAAAACCCCGGACAAGCGCCGGCTCTTTCCAACATCTTTCGGGAACCTCGCGGCTGATCGGGACCCGCAACTCCCCGGCGCAACGCCTAGTGCAAGGCGGCGAGCGCCTGACTGCACTCGTCGAGAGCCGCGTCGATGTGGTGCATCGCCCTGTCGCGATGACCGTAACCGTCCGCTTCGGCCGTCTCGAGTTTCTTGCGCGCGTCGCGAAGTTCGTCCATGGCATCGTGATAGTTCGGGTGGTCTGCGGGCGCCGGCCTGGCAAATGCCCGGTGTACTACGGGAATCGCCAAGGCAAACAGCAGCGCAACCAAACCCATCCAGACCATCAAAGCTCTCTTCATCAGCGTTCCTCCAGCATGTGTCTCGTAGTCCCCCAGAAACAGAAATCGGCAGTCCCATCCGCCGAGCCTTATATGTTGGAATTCGCCGGGCCGTCGCAGCAATACGGTAAATTCTTGTAATTCGTCCGAATCCGGCTGTATATTGCCTTTTAACCGTTTGAGACCGCAGCGACGCCGTCTGCTCGCTCGTCCCTGTGGCGCATAGGCCATCCCGATTCCCGATTTTGCGATGACCACATCTCTTGAGAGAAGCCTGGTTGCCGGCTTTGGTCTGGCCTTCTGCGTTCTGCTGGCGCTCGGCGCCTTGCAGTACCGGATGACGCGGCAGTTCGTCGAGTCCGGCCGCCAGGCGGCCCACACCAATCAAGTCCTGGAAGAAATCGAGAAGATTCTTGACCAGACCCGCCAGGCCGAAAGCGCGGTGCGCGGCTATGTCATCAAAGGCGATCCTCAGATGCTGGCGCCCTACCGGTCGGCTCGCAGCGCAGTCCCGCCGGAAATCGGCGAACTCGCGGCTCTGATCGTTGACAGTCCCGTTCAGCAGCAGCGCCTCCACGAAATGCAGGGGCTGATCGCCAGCCGCTTCGCCGTGCTGCAGAAATCCGTGGAACTTCGCGGACAAGGGGGCATCGAGGCGGTGCTGGCGTATGCTCCCGATCCTTCGGGCAGCGCCCTGATGAGCCGGATTGCGGCGGTTGCGAACGAGATGGAGGACGACGAAACAGCCCTGCTGCAGAGCCGGTCCGCTGCAGCGGATCAAAGTGCCGCCGAAACCAGCGACCTGATTTTGGCCGGGATATTGGTGGCCCTCGGCGTACTGACTTTGGCGGCGCTGATCATTCGTCAGGAGGTCGCGGAGCGCCGGAAGGCGCAGCAGGCGCTGGAAAAGAGCCAGAAGTTGTACGAGGGCCTCTTCGAATGCGCCGCCGACCCTCTCATTCTCACGGATCGTCAGGGCTACATCGTGCGCGCCAACGCCGAGGCGGAACGGACCTTTGGATACGAGCGCGGCGAGTTGGCAGGACAATCGCTGGAGATTCTGATACCAGAACGTTTCCGGGCGGCGCATGAGCAGCACAGGCAGAAGTACTATTTCGAAGGCCGCACGCGTCCCATGGGCGCGGGCCTCGATCTCTTCGGGCTGCGCAAGAACGGCAGCGAGTTTCCGGTCGACATCATGCTGAGCGTCAACCAGGCCTGGGACGAGCCGCTCGCGCAGGCGGTGATTCGCGATATCACAGAGCGAAAGCAGGCCCAGCACGAGCTCACCGTCCGGGCGCAGGAACTCGCGCGTTCCAATGCCGACCTTGAAAACTTCGCCTACGTGGCTTCGCATGACCTTCAGGAGCCGCTGCGCATGGTGTCGAGCTACACGCAGCTTCTCGGAGAGCGCTATCGCGGGAAGCTGGACGCGGAGGCCGACGAATTCATCGCTTACGCCGTCGATGGCGCCCAGCGCATGCAGGTGATGATCCAGGACCTGCTCAACTACTCGCGCTTGACCCGCAAGCCCGCTCAAATGGAACCGGTGGATTGCAACGTTGTCCTGGGCCGCGCTCTCAACAATCTTCAGGCCGCCATTCAGGAGATCGGCGCGGAAATCTCCGCGGGCCCTCTGCCGGTCATCAAGGGCGATGCTTCGCAACTCCTGCAGCTTTTCCAGAACCTCATCGGGAACGCCATCAAGTTCCGCGGCCCGCGCACGCCGAGCATCCAGGTGTCCGCCATGATGAAGCGCGGCGACTGGACTTTCTCGGTCCAGGACAACGGCATCGGCATCGAGCCGCAATACCGCGAGCAGATCTTCGGCATGTTTCAGCGGCTGCACACCCGGAAGGAATACTCGGGCACAGGCATAGGCCTCGCCGTCTGCAAGCGGGTGGTGGAGGGCCACGGCGGCAAGCTTTGGGTGGAATCGGAGCCGGGCAAGGGATCTTCGTTCTTCTTTACTTTGCCGGCTTAGGTTGGCGAGCACCGCGCTTGCCTCAAATCTTCATCAATCCAGATCGATGTCGCGCAGGGCAGGCTGGACCGGGGCGCCGCGCGATCGTTTCAACGCCTCTTCGAATTTGCGCGCCAGCAGGTCTGCCTTCGTTTTTTCCTGCTCTTCACTCTCGCGGAAATGCGCTTCCCTCTGCGCGGCCTGCTTTTCAAGCACATCCCCGGCGCGATCGAGATTGTCGCGGGACTTCTTGGGCTTCGCCGCGGCTTCATGCCAGATCACCCGGCCGAGATGCGCGTCGATCTTCAGCGCCGCACCACAGCACGGGCAGCGCACCTCGATTTGTTTTCCCGTGTCCGTCGCTTCCTCTGACTTCATCGCGGCACCTCGATCGCCACCCCTCTTGTTCAGATGTAGGGGCGGCCCTCCGTGGCCGCCCGGTTTACAGTGTAGCCCATCAGTTGGGCGGCCACGGAGGGCCGCCCCTACATCTGAACACAAAGTGCTAGTCGGGAATCGCGACCGTGCTGCTCAGGCTCGACATGCGGCCGGTGGCCGAATCCCGCACCACCGTGCGCACCATATAGGTTCCCGACTTCACGTCGAACCGGGTTCTAAGCGTCATACCGCTGCGCAGCAGGTCGGCGAGTGTGGCGTCCCGCAGGTTCAGATCGACAACCTTTTCCAGAACCATTACGAGGT
>JASHPE010000171.1 GCA_030038235.1 Terriglobia bacterium | reverse complement strand
TGGCGACTGGCACGATTAAATGCGAAACAAGGCCGGCCAGCTTCCGAGCGGGCGACGCAACTCGCCAATCGTGATGCCGGCCTCGATCTAACTTCCGCCGGAACATAAGCGTTGGCCCCCCACGAACCGACTGGATCCGTTATTTCTAAATCAACCCTCCGATTTTCAATTACTTAGATGTGCGGCTGGGGTTGCGGCTGTGCTTCTTCCGCATGTGCACCTCCGTTCCATCCTGTCGAAAAACGCACCCACATCGACGGCAAGTTTCATCAAATAGGCACGCCGTAGATGTTCAGGCTCAAGGTCTAGCTGCTAGAGGACCGGTGCATCGTTGCCAGGCATTTTTTCGGAAGGACTTTCCAGATGGGCGATTGAATCCGAGCGGGAAGCCATAGAGGAGAATGCTATGCAAACACATCAAACTGATTACTTCACTGCCTATCACAACACAAAGCTGACGCGAGACGCCAACGGTGTGCTGATTGTTCAACTCCACACCAACGGCGGGCCGTGCGTTATGACCGCACACACTCACACGGAATTTGTCGAAGCCTTTTACAGGATTTCGCAGGATCGAGCGAACAAGATCGTAATCCTGACGGGCGCAGGCGGGGACTTCATTACGGATGTCGATTGGTCATCTTTCGGCGACGGCTCCGATCCCGGCGTTTGGAGCCAGGTTCACGACGAAGGCATTCAGGCTTTGGAAAACATAGCCAACATACGTGTGCCGGTGATCGCGGCAATCGAAGGACGCGCCCATGTACACTCCGACTACGCGCTACTTGCCAGCGTGATCGTGGCCGCTGAGGGCGCGACTTTCCAGGACGTGGCGCACTTCGCTGCGGGCGTTGCGCCCGGCGACGGAGTCTTTACCACGTGGAGTTATCGCGCCGGAGCAGGACGAGCGGAGGCCTTCCTGCTCAACCCACGGCCGCTGCCGGCGCGCACTGCACAGGAATGGGGAGTTGTTGCCGAGGTTGTGCCGAACGGTGAGGCGCTCAGTCGGGCGCGGGAATTAGCCGACCTGTACTTGAAGGCTCCGGAGGTGACGCGCCGCAACACGCGCGTGCACTTTATTCAGCCCTTGAAAGAGCGCATCGTGCGAGAGGTTGGGTACGGATTGTCGCTCGAAGGAGCCTCGGCGGCCGACCTCGTCAAATCCATGCAAGCCAAGACCGAGCCTGTTGCCCGGAAAGGAAAATCCGCGTGATCGGTCCGAAGAACCAATCATCTAATTTAAGACGAAAGACCTTATTGGTTAGAGCCCGGCAGTAGACAACAACTCTGAGCATGCGGTGGGGCGTAAGCCTCGTAGGCGATCAAATGTCTACGCTCGCAGCGAACCCGCCGCGAGCATCACCAGAGCGCCGGTGCTACGCTCACCGCAGCTAAAGCGTGCCATTGATCGATGACGGAGTTTTCCGTTGACGAAGTGGTGAAGCTCATGAATATTTATGGCAAGCTGGCCATTGCGGTCGCGGTCGCGTTCGTTCTCCTGCAGTTCGTGCGGCCGGGCATCCCAACCAAACCGACCAGAGCCGAAGTGGAAGCACCGCCCGGGGTCAGGGACATTCTCGAGAATAGCTGTTATAGCTGCCACTCGGACCAACGGCGACTCTCGTGGTTCGACCAGATTGTGCCAGGCTATTGGCTGGTGCGACATGATGTGCTGACAGCACGCGAGCACCTGAATTTCTCGACATTGGGCTCGAAACCGCCAGCGATGCAGAAGGCAACGCTCTACGAGGCTGCCAATGTGATCCAGCTCGGGGCGATGCCGTTGCCAAGATTCCTCGCGTTACACCCTGACTCCAGGGTGACTCCAGACGAACTGGCCACACTGAAGGGTTATCTCGCACCCTGGACGTCTTCACCAAATCCGCCTGCCAGCGCACCCGTGGGCGTCAACGCGAAGAGCCCGACATCGGCTGCGGCCGTTGCCGGCAGCACTCCGCCTCCTGTATCTCTGGCGACGGCGCAGCAGGAGTTCGACGGATTCCCGCTTGATCCGGCCTTCGAGGGCTGGAAGCCGATTAGCTTCACCGATCGTGGGGATAACAACACATTCCGATTTGTTTTGGGCAATGACATCGCCTTGAAAGCGGCACAATCGGGAAAGATTTCACCGTGGCCTGATGGCGCGCGCTTCGCCAAGATCGCATGGCAGCAGGAACTTGGCCCGGACGGCCTGTTGCTCCCTGGCGAATTCGTACAGGTGGAATTAATGCTGAAGGATGCGAAACAGTACAGAAACACTGACGGTTGGGGCTGGGGCCGCTGGCGCGGCCTGGAACTAAAACCTTATGGGAACGACGCGCGATTCGTCAACGAGTGTACGGGCTGTCACCTGCCTGTGGGCGGCAATGATTATGTCTATACGCTGCCGATCACGACAGCGCATGTGCCAGGGGATGAGATCGTAAACAACGAGGCCGCCGCTCTGCCCGCCAATCTGCCTTATCAACCGCTCGCCTGGAGCGCCATCACCATGTACGTCGATCCAAATGCGCACACGATGTCGACGCTATACGGCGACGGAGCGGCAATGCAGACCGTAAATGCACGTGGAACTCCATCTACGGCCACACCCGTCTATTTGCCCGGCTCGGTGTTGGCGCTCGTCACATGGGTACAGCGTGACGACCCTCATTGGTTCGGCGCAAGGATTCCAGCAGTTCCGGAGTCGGTGGAGTTCGTGCAAGTGGCGGCCGCCAATAAGACGAGTGATTATCGACGCTTCACGAGAAGAAATTTGACGCCGGAACAATTGACAGCAGCAGAAGAGGCAAAACGCGTCAGCTTCATTTTGGGTCTGCCTCCAGCACGGCTACCATAGGGACTCGGCGGGGAAGGCTTCTATCCTGGGGTCAATTCTCACCGTGCAGGAGGCGGTCTAGCGGTTTGGCCCGGAGGGCGGAAGGACGTTAGAGGGCGGCGCCGGCACAGTCCTGGCCGGGAAGACACCGCTCGGCCGGCTCGGTCGCGTGACCGATATCGCGCCGCTGGCAGTGTTCCTGGTATCGGACGAATCTGCCTGGATCACTGGAGAGGTCATTCGGGCCGCAGGTGGCCTTGTTATGGCAACCTGACAACAAGGCCCTAAATTCACCATTTCACAAGCGCGGTTGCGCAAACAATCTGCTTTATATACAGGAGCCCATTATGAAAACCCTTCGTGAGCTACTCGGCGAAGCACAGCAGAATAAAGTCGCCATTGGCCACTTCAACGTCTCGGATTTGGCCGGCCTGAAGGCGGTGTTCGAGTCGGCTCGCGAACTCAGCCTGCCAGTTATCGTCGGGCTTTCCGAGGGTGAGCGCGCCTTTATGGGCGTGCGTGTGGGTGCGTCGGCCCTAAAGGCTCTTCGCGACGAGTACGACTATCCGATTTTCCTCAACGCGGACCACACCCACTCCCTCGCGAGCGCGGAGGAGGCCGCAAGAGCCGGGTTTGATTCCATTGTGTTCGATCGTTCGGAATTGCCGTTCGCCGAGAACGTGGCGGAGACAAAGGGTGCCGTTGAGATTTTGAAGGCGATCAACCCTTCGATCCTCATCGAGGGTGAGATCGGTCAGATAGGAGCGGGTTCCGAAATCCACGAAGCTCCGAAGGACTTGAGGTTGACTACAGCCGAGGAAGCGAAAGAGTTCGTTTCCGCAACGGGCATCGACATTCTCGCCCCCGCGGTAGGAAACACACACGGGATGTCACTCAGCATGGTTCAGGGTGAGACGCAGAAGCGTCTGAATATCGAGCGGATCGCCGAGATCGCCAAAGCGACGGGAATCCTTATGACCCTCCACGGCGCCTCCGGCACCAACGACGACGACCTCAGCCGGGCGATTCGGGCCGGTATGACGGAAGTCCACATCAACACGGAGGTGCGCCTGGCCTGGCGGCGTGGCTTGGAAACGGCATTCACAAGTGACCGCGATCAGGTTGTCCCGTACAAGTTGCTACCTGCGGCGGTTAGTGCGATGAAGCAGGTGGTGAGCGCACGATTGTCGTTGTTTAGCGGAGGGCACGGCATAAGCACTCACGGCTGATTCGCAGCTGCGGATGTCAAAACTGCGACACGACCCCGATGGTTTGATCGAGTTCGGCGCGCGCCTCGACATAGGCCAGGCTTGCCTCGAGCAGTCCAGCTTGCGCCTCGTACACCTGGGAACTGGCCTTGCGCTGCTCGGAAACGAGCACAACCCCGTGCTCGACCTGATTCGATGCCAGACGCTCGCCTTCCGTGCGCAGAGCCACCACCTGCTGGGCAACCTCGACCATGCTTTTCGTGCGCTGAAGCTTGTTATAGGTTTGCTCCACCTGGACCGCGACTTCGTCCTTCAGACGCTGCAGGTTTTCCTCGGCCTCACGGACCTGAATTTCGTCCTGGCGGACTTCGGCGCGACGCCTGCCAAAGTCAAAGATGTCGTATTGCATGGTCACGCCGAAGGTGCCGAAGTTATGGACGAAAAACGGGATTCCATTCTGGTAGCTGTACTTGGCATAAACTGTGACGTCGGGGATGAACTTCGTGCGGGCCACGCCCACTCCCGCTCTGGCTTTCGTTACCGAATCCTCAGCTGACCGGATGTCCGGATTCTGTGTCCAAGCCATTTGCAGGCATTGATCTTTGGGCGGAATGGTGAAATCCGTCTTTACTGCCGGGTCGAGCTCCAGCTTCGTCCCCACGGGGAGTCCCAGCAAGTCGTCAAACTCCGCATTTAAGTCGTCGATCTGCAGATCCGCCGTGAGGACGGTTTGCTTCGACTCCAGGTCGCTAGCCTGACTGCTGATCTCGGTGACTTTCAGCTCCGAACCGTTCTGCACATTGTTGGCGCTCTCGCGAAGGTCTTCATCCGCATACTGCACCTGTTGCTCCGCCGCCTGCCGGTTGAGTTGAGCTACCAGCAGGGCGTAGTAGAGCTGGTGGACCTTCAGTGCCACCTCGACTTCTGATTTCCTGGCATCGGACTGGGAGGATGCGATGTCCGCTTCCGCGGCTCTATTCGCCCGGCGGACGCGAAGCAACTGAGTGAGGGGCTGGCTCAGTGACGTGGCGCTTCCGACGATATTGGTATCGCCTTGGTCGATGAACAGGTTGTGTGGCGGAGAAGGCCCGACTTGCGGGATCGTCCCAAAGGTGCCGGCGGGAATATCAATGTCTTGCAGTGCGGTGAGGTGAAGGACATTCGTTTCGTTCCTCAGGATCGGGAAGTACTGCGACCTGGCACTGGCTTTCTCCTCCTGAGCCTCCTGAACTTTGAAGCGCGCGATCTTGAGATTGCGGTTCTGCTTCAGTGCGAGCCCTACGGCCTCCGTCATAGTTAGCTTCCTGGTGTCAGCCGCCCGGACCGTGACCCCGGTGACAAGCGCGACGGTTGCGGCGGCGAGGAGCATCGTTTTCACTGGAATCCCGCTCTCGTCGTGCCGTTGCCGCGCGCGATGCAGCAGCCTCCGACTAAAGTAAGTACAAGAGTTCATGTTTCACCTCCTGAGGTGCGGGCCGGCGTCAGCACGTCATGGAGCTGATGTCGCCATAGTCCAGCGGCTCCTTGCGCAACAGCGCAACCAGGAGCAGCGCAATGAAGCATGCCCACGCTAGCAAGTAAAAACCGTCGATAAGGCTTAGCGTGTAAGCTTGAAGCCGCGTCCTGCTGGCGATGAGTTCCACGGCCCTGCCACCTGCCGCACCCAGCCCGTAGGATTTCGCGAACAATCCGGCTCCGAGCCCCTGGATGTTGCGGTGCGTGATCCAACTCCCGCGCTGCACATGCAGGCCGAGGAGATTGGAGTGCAACTTCTCGCGCTGCGCGATGAAGTGGGTCATGAAAGCAACCCCGATCTGCCCGCCGAAGAGCCGGAGAACGTGGAAGAAAGCCGAGAACGTGAGCACCCACTGCGGCTTCGACAACCCTCCGGAAAAGATGGCCTGGAGAATGATGGTTGCCACCAGGCCGATGAACGCAAACGCCTGCCCCACGCCCATCAGCAACTCGGTTCGGTAATAATTCGAAGCTGACCATGCGCTGGTCAGATCGGCGTTCATCCAGGCCGCGAGAGCCATGCAAGTGAAGCCCACAGCCATCAACAAACGTGAATCCACCCTCGCGAGCAGCAGGAGCGCGCCGATGACGGTGAGGAGAAGTACCGGCGCGGCGGTCCAGACCACGGAGGGACCGATTTGATCAGCCTCAAATCCGTGTATGGCCAACGATTGCGGAATCAGGATGACGGTGCCCAGCAGGGCAAATCGAAAAAAAATGAGTCCCACTCCGAGCACCAGCGTGTTCCATTGGCGCAGGTACGGCAGATCAACCAGCGGATTGGGGCCACGCAGGCGCCGGATCAGCGAGCACAGCAAAAAGAACGACCCACCGGCGAACAATGCGGTGAAGAGCCCGGATCGCCACCAGTCGAGCCTCTCGCCCTGGTCGAGCGCGGCGAATAACATCGCGAACCCTGCGCTGGCGTACAGGAATCCCTCGAAGCTAGGGGCCTTTCCGGATTTCCCGGTTGCGGGCGATGCTGGTATTCCGTAATAGACGCATACCATCATCGCCAGCGTGATTACCGATGAATTCCAGAACATCCACTGCCAGGAGAGATGATCACGGAACCAGCCGTAAAGGCTTGGCGCGATATTCACAGCTCCATCCACGAACCCCGCGTAGAGCGCGACCGTGTAGGGGAGGAACCGAGGCGGAATATTACGTAGCGCAAAGGTGAGCGTGAGCGGGTAGAACGTGCCCGACGTCAGACCGGCCAGGACGAGTGCCACGATGAGCAGGCTATAGCTGTGAACGAGGGGAATGAATGCGTTGATGACCGCGAACGCTGTCGCTGCGACAAACAGAATTTTGCGCGGTCCCATCAAAGCGCCCAGGTAGACGGTGAAAGGCCCGATGAACATCAGCGCGACGCTAAAGGCGCTCCCGATCCAGGCTCCTGCGTCGTAACTGATCCCCACGTGCCCCTTGAGATCGGCCAGGCCAAGGGTAAGCATGCGGCCAGCCAGTGTGACGATTCCCGCACCCAGAACTACCCCTAAAATCCCGAGCAGGGGACTGGTCGACAGTTGAGACGGCGCTGCGCATACCAGCGCGCGCACAATCTGTCCGGGCGCGGGTTGTGCGATCGCGGTTGAAGTGGCCATATCGAGTTCCGCTTAGTGGTTCGTGCGAACTGTGGCCATGACGGAAAGCCCCGGACGCAACGCGGCAGCAAGGCTCGAATCGTCCAGCGCGATTTTCACGGGGATTCGCTGCACCACTTTGGTGAAATTGCCGGTGGCATTGTCGGGCGGCAGCAAGGCGAATTGAGAACCGCTGGCCGGCGCGATCTCGATAACTTTGCCGGCGATCACCCGGCCGGGATACTCGTCGATGCGAAGTTCGGCTGGGTCGCCCACCCTCACGTTGGTAAGCTGGGTTTCACGATAGTTTGCCTCCACCCACTTGATCTTGCTGACGAAAGCGATCACTTCGGTGCCGGGAGACACCAACTGTCCCGGCCGCACCTGTCTTTCGCCCACGATGCCGTCATCAGGCGCCGTTATCGTGGTGTATCCCAGGTTCACCCTGGCGACCGTCAGCGCATCTTCTTTGGCGTGAAGATCGGCGGTCAACTGAGCCTCCTGTGATTCCAGGACCGCCTTGGTGCGCTTCTCGGCCTCCACTGCCAGTTCATTGCTTGCCAACAGGGCCTTTGCCTGTGTGAGACCCGCCTGGCCATTTGCGAGCTGGGCCGCAAATCGCTGCTCGTCGGCGACAGCCTGTTCGACTTGTTGTTGGGTGGCCGACTGCAACTGCAGCAGAGCCTCCTGTCGTTTACGCTCTTTCTGGGTGCGCACGACATCGGCCTGTACCGCCGCAATCGCGTCCCCGGCGCCTGCGATCTGAGCGTTCGACTCGTCAACTCCGGCGAGCGCACGCGCTATGCGAGAATCCTCAACTTCGCGCTGCCGGCGGTTGTCGTCGATGGCGGCTCTTGCGGCGGCGACCGCGGCGTTCGCTTGCGCGACCTGGGCCTTGTAATCGTCGGCTTCGAGCTCTATGAGGGTGTCCCCCTTGTGTACTTGTTGATAATCGGAAACTGCCACCTCACGAACGATACCGGCAACCTTCGTGCCGAGCGGCGTAATGTCTCCTCTGATGTAAGCGTCGTCTGTGACCTGGTTGATCCGGCCGCCCTCCCACGCATTCCAGTTGCGCGTGACGGTCAAAAGCACGACCGCTGCGAGCAGTAGGACCACCAACGGAGTGACGTACCCTAGCCATCTCGATTTAGCTCGTTCCGAGGAGGAGGAGTGCTGAACCTGGGCGGGCCCCGTCTGACCGGAAGTCGTGGCCGTTGCCGTAGACGACACTTGCGCTTGTGTCATTCCAGGCCCCTGCGCGCCGCCTCCCTCGTCACGCGCAGGTGTGGGCGATTCGAGGAGCGGCGACTTCGTGGGGCCTGTACTGTCAGTAGCGTTCATGCGCATCTCCCTCCTTGCGACCACAACCTATCCGCGGATCGCTCCGGCTCATCGTCGCGGTCTCGGGGCAAGTTGCGTTCCTTAATGGCGGACCGCTGATGCATTTCCGACTGAACGGCTTAGCTCTGGCGCGCGATTCCTGTGGTGGCGCCCGAGTGCTAATAGGCTGGCAATTACAAAAAGGTTGGCATCCTGCGGAGGAGTGATCAACGTGCTGGCGCCGTCCTCGAGTTGGTCGGGCAGGGCTCGGCACCGAAAACTCCCCAAGCGCTCGAAATCCCGCTCCTGTAGAACACGAAGGAGCTTCGGTTGGAGTTCCAGGGGCATCTCACCCGCTTCGTCTAGAAACAGGGTGCCTTGCTGGGCCAACTCCAGCCGGTCCGGTCGCACGGGTGACCGCACCCGTAAAAGCACCTCGCTCATATGGCATAGCTCCAGGGCGGCCACAAGGGCCGCCCGTACATCGGGAGTTGCGCTTCCCACAGGTTGACGTACTCTGAAGCGCACTCAAAGTGATGCGCCGGGCATCCAATCATCTGCGGTGTTGGCGTGCTCCAAGAACTCCCGGCGGGGAAAATGCCACCACGAGCGGTGCTCCGATCAGACCTGCGAAGGAGATGAAGCATGCTCGCGACTGAAAAGCACACTGAACTGCGAAGCCGGTTGAACGGGGCCAGGACGGAAACCGACAAGCTGTTCGGCCTGGTGCGGCCGGACTCCTTATACGAACGTCCGATTCCGGAACGACATCGCATCGTTTTTTACCTCGGCCATCTCGAGGCCTTCGATTGGAACCTTCTTCGCGAGCCGATGGGATTGCAGGCCTTCGATCCTGGATTTGACCGGCTTTTCGCTTTCGGCATCGATCCGGTGGACGGCGGGCTGCCTTCGGATCAGCCATCAGACTGGCCCTCGATCGATGAGGTACGCGGCTACAACCAGCAGATCCGCCGGGCGCTCGACCATGCAATCGAGAGCGCAGGTCCGGGGCGTGGCCACGAGGGCGAGAATCGCAGAGTGCTGCTGAATGTGGCTATCGAGCATCGGCTGATGCATGCGGAGACGCTCGCCTACATGCTGCACCAACTTCCGCTCGAGCGGAAAGCCAATCCGCCATCGGTCCTGCGGTCCCATACCGCGCCGGTGGCGCCCGGCATGGTCGAGATTCCCGCTGGCGCCGCCACGCTTGGAATCCCGCGGGACAATGGGCACTTCGGTTGGGACAACGAATTCGAGGAAAACGCGGTGGACGTTCCGGCGTTTGCAATCGATCGCTACAAGGTCAGCAATCGGGAGTTCTTGAGATTTATGGATTCGGGAGGCTATGAAGAGCGCGCCTTCTGGACAGATCCCGGCTGGAGCTGGCGAACGGAGCATAACGTCACCCACCCGGGATTCTGGCTGCGGGCGGACGGCCGCTGGCGCCTGCGCACGATGTTCGCCGAAATCGAGCTGCCGCTCGACTGGCCCGTCTACGTGAGTCATGCCGAGGCGAACGCCTATGCGCGCTGGGCGGGCAAAGCGCTGCCCACCGAGGCGCAGTGGCATCGCACGGCTTATGGCACGCCGCGCGGCAAGGAGCGGCCCTATCCGTGGGGATCGAAAGCTCCGCAGGCCCCGAGTTACGGAAACTTCGACTTCCGCAGTTGGGACCCGGCGTGCGTCAATGCTTTTCCCGAGGGCCGCAGCGCTTTCGGCGCCGAAGATCTGCTCGGTAACGGCTGGGAATGGACCGCTACCGTGTTTGAGCCTTTTCCCGGGTTCGAGCCCTTCCCCTTTTATCCCGGTTACTCGGCCAACTTTTTCGATGGACAGCACTATGTGATGAAGGGCGGCTCGCCGCGCACTGCAGCCTGCATGCTGCGCCGATCCTTCCGAAATTGGTTCCAGCCACATTATCCCTACGTCTACGCGGGGTTTCGCTGCGCCAGCAACTGACCGCGCCCGGAGCGCTCCATGATCACTCATGCCATCACCGCGGGACAACTGACGGAATTCGCGGCCGACGTCCGCGCCGGGCTGACGAAACCAAGCCAGAAAGAGCTGCCCTCCAAGTATCTCTACGACCGCGTCGGTTCGACGCTCTTCGAGGTGATCAGCGAGCTGCCGGAATACGGCCTTACGCGCGCTGACGAGCGCCTTCTGCGGCGCCACGCCAGGGAGATCGTGGCCCGAGCGCCGCGGCCGGTCGCCGTGGCCGAGTTGGGAAGCGGCAGCGGCAAGAAGACTCGCTGGATTCTGGAAGCGCTCTCGGGACCGCAGCGCACGTTCTATTATCCGATCGAAATTTCGCCGGCCGCGCTGGCCGAAGTCGAGCGCGAGCTGGGCCGGATGGACTCGGTGAGCCTTGTGGGCCTCGAGCGCGAATACCTCGATGGCCTGCTCGAAGCGGCCGCGCGCCGCCAACCGGGTGCGCACCTGATGGTTCTGTTCCTGGGAAGCACCATCGGCAACTTCGACCGTCCGCAGGGCGTGAAGTTCCTGCAGGAAGTGCGGCGTATTCTCGCTTCCGGCGACTCCCTGTTGCTCGGCACCGATCTCGAAAAACCCGTTCCACAACTGCTCGACGCCTATGACGATCCTCTGGGCGTGACCGCTGCCTTCAATCTCAATCTGCTTGCCCGGGTCAATCGCGAACTCGAGGCGGGCTTCAATCTGCGACGCTTTGCGCACAGCGCCCGCTTTAATCCCGAGGCGCGCAGCGTGGAGATGCATCTGCGTTCCATCGAGCGCCAGACGGTCGAGATTCCGCGCGCCGGAATCTCCGTCGAGCTGGCAAAGGACGAAACGATCTGGACCGAGAGCAGCCACAAGTATGCTGCGACCGAGGTTGATTTCATGGCCGCACAATCGGGCTTTCGCTGCGATGCCCAGTGGATCGATCGCGAGTGGCCGTTTGCCGAGAGCCTGCTCATCGCGGAGTAGCCTAGTGCACTTATCGGACGCCGGCTGCAAGACCGAGCGCCGGCGAAGACACCGGCGCTACAGAATGGCGGCGAATTGCTGCGCGTAACCCGCGATGACCTCGGCCTGGTCGAGCCCGTTGATGATCTTCCGGGCGTTCAGGTAATCCGCGATGCCGTCATGGATGAATCGCGGCAAGCCCACGCCCGTGAATATGCCTTGCGTCATACCCAGAGAAGCGATCTGGTAGCTGGTCGCAGGGTCGAGCGCGAGCTGGGGCCGGTTGACCAGGTCGATGCCCAGCCGATCGCCGAATTTCCGGTAATTGCCCAGCCAAGTGATCTGGACGTGTCCGCGGCCATAATATGTCTGGCCGGTGTGCGGGTGAGGCACCCCATAAGGGCGTCCCGCGCCGCGGCCGATCTCCTCGACGGGCGCGTAGGTGAATCCCGTCTCGTGCCTCACGGTCGCGAGCAGGTACGCCACCCATCGCTGGTCCTGAATATTGTTATCCGCCGCGATGAAGGTCAGAAGTTGGCGGAAATTCGCCTCGTGCGTGAGCGGCGGCCAAGGGTAGGCCGCGACGATTTCATCGATACTTTTGACTAGCATGTTCACTCCTTGCGTGTTGCACAATACCGGAGCCGAAAAGTTTTGGTCATACCATTGAAAACAAAGCACATTCCAGGTTGGTTCCGACCACATTCCTGAATCGTTAGCACCCATAGCGCCTCTGACGTTCGTTGGGCGCCAGACTCGGAGTCGCAGGCCGACCGATTTTCAGAGCGGCAGTTTTGCGTGAATGCGTTAGGAAAAAGCACTGACCCATACGAAAGTGCCAAAATCGGCCCATTTTTGGCGCTAACTTGCAGAAAGTAATGGAGATAATGGCGTCGGGTTCGCTCTTGCCAATTTGAGGCCATCTTTCTGATAACACAGGGGTTAATTGTGTCGGGTTCGCTCGGGTTCGCTTTCCAGTGGAGACCCCGGCCCGGCCGGGAAGCCGGTCGCTTTCCGTGAGGCAGGCGGCAAAGCCGCGCGCACCAGCAGTTGAGGGTGGTGGCAGGATTAAGCGGGATTGACGGGCGCGCGTGCACGAACATGGCACGCCCCCCCGGGCCCCATTAGAAAAATCGGTAGTCTGGTAACACCATACTGAACCGTCAGGTTAGCATACGTCGCCGCGGGTGTCAAGAACTATTTCGAGGCCCTGATTGTAGGCTACATTGTAGGAAGTGCGGCCGGCGACAGGCAGGAGTAGCTAGCCTGCGGTCCGCTAAACCGCATTAAGCGCAGTAGGTTGGCGACTGCGACTGCCAGGTGCGGCTTATCGGCGCTCCAGGCGACAGCCGGCGCCGCACTTTTAAGGCCACTTTTGTGCGCTATGCAGGATACGCACGACGTAGATGAAATCGCCGCGAACTCGGTGGATCGCGATGTACGGCAGCGGCGAAAGCAAGAGCTTATAGATCGCCTGCACCAACTCCTCCGCGCCGGGCGGGTTCTGAAACAAGTAATCCGCGATCCGTTCCAGGCCAGCGACGGCTTCCTCGGTCCAGCGGAGCTCGATTTAGACGGGTGGCAGCCTGGCGTGCTTCGAAAGATGACGTGATTCGCCAACATAAACTAAGTTCGAATGACCGGCAGACGTTTCTTCCAGACGCTGGTGATGGTCTGGCCGGCCACGCGCGCGAGATGTTCGGCAAAGGTTCCCCGAAATCGAAAGCTCGCCGTTTCGCGCCCGCCGGATCCCCAG
This sequence comes from Terriglobia bacterium, assembly GCA_030038235.1. Taxonomy (GTDB): domain Bacteria; phylum Acidobacteriota; class Terriglobia; order UBA7540; family UBA7540; genus Gp13-AA77. The sequence continues at coordinate 45,115 of JASHPE010000171.1, read as the reverse complement.
TCGATCCGGAGTTCCCAGACGTCGTTGCTGCGGTGGCCGTTCGCCCCAGCGGGCCCGGTGGAGATCTGGCGCGTGGCGGCGACGGGAATCTCAGCCAGCTTTTCGAAGGCGTGCGTCAACACCACCAGGCGTTCCGGAGCGACCACGATGCTCACGCCGCGATGCGCGTTGCCGGCGCCTGAAAAGTCTCCGCCATTGACGACGACCAGGGCGCCCAACTCGCGCGCCACGTCATCGACGGTCTTCTTCTCAGGACGCGCCCGGGCGAGCGCCGCGAACGCGGCCAGAAAGACGCCAACAATGAGGGAAGCGGGACCGTGGTTCGATCGAGCGAATCTCCAGATCAGCGCGGCGCCTGCAGCGCCGGCGATGATGCGAACCACAAGCCATGCCTTGGGGCGGCGGCGCAGACGGCGCAGACGGGGAATCAGCAGAATCGCGCTGAACAGGACCGCAAGCGCGAGGCGGCGCGCCCGTGCGCTCGCAGGCTCACGCGCAAGCGCGGACTGACGAGTCTCGTCGGGCATGGTCTTGTTTACTCCACACGCTTGTAGCGGCGCGCCTTGAGTTCATAGCGCGGCAAACTGCCGGCAGGCACTTGCCGCACGCCGACGCGGATGTTCAAGCGCTGATGGATAGTCCGTGCCACCTGATCGAGCGTGGCCGCGTCCGGCGCTTCGATGTTCAGCAGCAGTTCGTCGAGCCCTCCCACCCTTCGGATTTCCAGCTCGTACTCCGCCGCGCCAATATGACTGCGCACCAGATCGTCGACCGCCGCGGGGTAGACGTTCACGCCGCGCACGATGAGCATGTCGTCCGCGCGGCCCAGAACGCCGCCGCGCGCCAATGCAAACGTGCGTCCACACGGGCAGGGTTCGCGGTCGACGAGCACGATGTCGCCCGTGCGATAGCGCACCGCCGGCATGCCCGCCCGGCCGAGCGCCGTGGCGACCAGTTCGCCGGGCTCTCCGGGTGGAGACGGAGCGCCGGTCGCATGGTCGATGACCTCGAAGATGAACTCGGCCTCATTCAGATGGATGGCTCCGGGGTGCGCTTCGCATTCAAATCCCCAGGCGCCAAGTTCGGTGGCGCCCGCGTGATCGAAGCAGGACGCTCCCCAGGCTTCTTCGATGCAGCTTCGCACATGCGGCACGCTCGCCCCCGGTTCGCCCGCATGAATGGCGACGCGCACGGCGCTCGACACAAGATCGAGACCGTTCTCACGCGCAACCTCCGCGAGACGGAGCGCGTAAGTCGGCGTCGAGAGCACGACCGTCGCGTTCTGATTCAGAATTGCTTGAACGCGCTGCAGCGAACTCATGCCGCCACCCGGCAGGCAGCGCACGCCCAGCCGTCGCGCGCCATCGAGCGCGGCCCAGTGGCTGACGTAGGGTCCAAACGAGAAGGCGAAGAATGCCACGTCGCGTTCCCTGAGGCCGGCGGCGCGATAGACGTAGCCCCAGCATCGCACCCAGGTCTCCCAGTCGTCGGCGGTGTCGAGCCACATCAAAGGATTGCCGCCGGTGCCCGAGGTCTGATGGACGTAGGGGTAGCGCGATGGGGGGTAGGTGAGCAGCCGGCCGAACGGCGGAAAAGCTCGCTGCTCCTCCGCGAGATCCGCCTTCGTGGTGAATGGGATCCTGGCGAGATCCGCCAGGCCGCGCCCGGCCAGATTGAATCCGTTGAGGGCGATTTTCTGGCGATAGAACGGATTGCCCGCGATTACGCTCGCCAGGCGGCGTAGCTTCTCGTCCTGCAAGCGCAGCCGTTCATCGCGTCCGGCGGTCTCGAGGGCATGATCGTAGAAATGGTGTTCTGATGACATCGGTGTTCTCGGAAAGTCAAAAGTCGAAAGTTGAAAGTCGAAAGTCGAAAGTCGAAAAGCGAAACTCGATGTCTCAATCCTGGATTTCGCTTTTCAACCTTTGACTTCAACCTTTGACTTTCAACTTTTGAGTCCCAAGTCCCGCGTCTTCGGCCACGACGCGTGCGATCGCCGACCAGTCGATCTCGCCCATGCCGCGGGCGATTCCGGAGATCATGTGGTCGCGAATCAGGCTCGCGAGCGGCATGGGCACAGCGGCGGCCTCGCCTGCCGCCAGCGCCAGCCGGACGTCCTTCAAGCCCAGCAGCATTTTGAATCCCGGGGGCTCGAAGCGCTCTTCGGCGATGATTTTGCCGTAGATCTCGTAGACCGGCGATTGGAATATGTTGTTCAGGATTTCGAGGCACTTCAACGGTTCAATGCCGGACTTGCCCGCCAGCGCAAACGTTTCGCTGAGCGCTTCGAGCATCGAAGCGATCAAAAAATTGCCGCTCAGCTTGAGCACGTTCGCCAGGGGCGCGTCGCTTCCCAATACGAATAGCTTGCGTCCGATGGCCTCAAGCAGCGGACGCGCTTTCTGGACCGCTCGCTCGGGCCCTGCGGCGACTACGAGCAATTGGGCGGACTCCGCGAACTGCGGGCGTCCAAAGACGGGCGAGGCCACGTACTCCTGCCCGCGCTTCGCGTGCTCTTCGGCCAGGCGCCGGGAGAAATCCACGCTGATCGTGCTCAGCGAAACGTGCAGGCCGCCGCGAGGCAGCGCCGCGAGAATCCCGTCCTCACCGAAGACACACTGCTCGACGGCATGGTCGTCGGAAAGCATGGTGAAGACGAGGCCGGTCGCGGCGGCATCCGCGATCGTCCTCGCCACCTGAGCGCCGTCGGCGGCCAGTTCTTCGGCCCGGCTCGCGGTGCGATTGTACGCGTGCACCTCGTGACCCGCCTTCACCAGATTTCGAGCGATGCCGCTTCCCATTTGGCCTAAGCCCACGAATCCGATCTTCATGTGGTCCTCCAGAAGGGTTGAAAGTCACAGTTAACCGCGGCCAATCCTGCCCAACCGTTGGTGCCGAGGTTAGTCGTCATTCTCAATCCTTTGCGCGAGCGCCCAACCCCGCGCCCGTTCCACGGCGCGCTGCCATCCGGTATAAAGCCCCTCCCGGCGGGTCGCGCTCATCGCGGGCTCAAAGCGCGCGCCTATGCGGAACTGTCCGGCCAATTCCGCCGCATCCCTCCAGAAGCCGGAGGCGAGTCCGGCGAGATAGGCTGCGCCGAGAGACGTTGTCTCCGTCGTGGCCGGACGCTCGACCGGCACGCCCAGAAGGTCGGCCTGGAACTGGCACATAAAGTCGTTGCGAGCAGCGCCGCCGTCCACGCGCAGGACCTGCGGACGGATTCCGCAATCGGCGGCCATGCCGTCGACCACCGAGCGCGTCTGGTAGGCCATGGCTTCGAGCGCGGCGCGGGCAAGGTGATTCCGGTTCGTACCCCGCGTGATGCCCACGATGGTTCCGCGCGCATAGGCGTCCCAGTAAGGCGCGCCGAGACCCACAAAGGCGGGGACGAAGTACACGCCGCCCGTGTTGGGCACGGCCGCCGCGAGCGCCGCCGTCTCTTCGGCGCTGCGAACCAGTTGAAGCTCGTCGCGGAGCCATTGGATGGCCGCGCCTGCCACGAAAATGCTGCCCTCGATTGCGTACACGGCGGGTTGTGACGCGCCCAGCCGCCACGCCACGGTCGAGAGCAGGCCATTCTGCGAGGCGGGCGCTGCCGCGCCGGTGTTCATCAACAGAAAGCAGCCGGTACCGTATGTATTCTTCACGCTGCCGGGCTCGAGGCATTGATGTCCGAAGAGGGACGCCTGCTGGTCTCCGGCGACTCCGGCGAGCGGGATCGCCCGGCCCGGCGTGAGGAGGTCAGACTGCGCCACGAACTCGCTCGACGACCGCACTTCAGGCAGCAGGGAGCGCGGAATCCGGAAGTAGCTCAGGATCTCGTCGTCCCAGGCCAGAGTGTGAATGTTGAACAGCAGGGTGCGCGACGCGTTGGTGACATCGGTCACGTGTGCGCGTCCGCCGGTGAGCTGCCAGATCAGCCAGGCGTCGATAGTGCCGCAAGCCAAGTCGCCGCCGTCGGCACGCTCGCGCACGCCGGGGATATTCTCGAGCAGCCAGGCAATCTTGGTGCCGGAGAAGTAGGCATCGGTCACGAGACCCGTGCGCTCCCGGAGCACCCGGTCGAAGCCGTCCTGCCGGATGCGGTCGCACATGCCAGCCGTCCGGCGGCACTGCCAGACGATGGCCCGGTAGACGGGCTCCGAGGTTCGCCGGTCCCACATGACGACCGTCTCGCGCTGGTTGGTGATCCCGATGGCGGCGACGGCGGCTGGCGACACGCCCGCGAGCACCTGCTCAGCCACGCGGCGCTGCGAGTTCCAGATCTCGCCGGCGTCGTGCTCCACCCAGCCCGGCTGCGGGTAGTATTGGGGAAACTCCTCGCTGGCCGAGGCTGAAACCCGGCCGTCACGATCGAAGAGAATCGCCCGCGAGCTGGTGGTCCCCTGGTCGAGCGCCAGAACATATTCGGGCATCGCGGCTCCTTCGAAGACTTGCGGACTCCAGACACATTCTAGCAACAGCACCTGTTCTAAGGGAGCCGGACTGCACTCGCGAGCCTTGGCGGGGCCTTAACGCCTGTTGCGAGCCGACCCTTGGCAATGCAATACTCACCGGTCCCGCCATACCTCGCAACTTGTTCTCGGGTTTGGGCATCTTAGCTTCAGCGGACCGCGAGCGATCCACCCGCGGTCCCCGGAGGAGAGAATTAGATGGCAGATCAACCACGAAATCCGGGCAACGCTGTATTCGGCTTCAACAACGCTCCTAACGACGCTCCAAGTCCGACCCCAACTCAGACCGCAGCCCCAACCCCGGCTCCAGCTCCGGTGCAGCCGACGTATTACCCGCCGCCCGTGGTAGCGCAATCGCGCACGCCGGTCGTTATTCTTACCATTCTGGTGATCCTGCTGGTGGCGATGGCCGGGGTCAACTATTACATGATTCGGACACTGCAGAATAACGTCCAGCAGGGCGCGAATCAGACGGCAGACCAGCTCAACGTGCTCAATCACCGGATGGATGGGAGCGACGAGAAATACGCGCAGCTTCGGGCGCAGTTTCAAGTCACGTCGGAGCGCCTGGGGATGACGCAGCAGGAACTGACGCGGGCCCGGCAATTGGCGAGTAACATCGAACTGCAGCAGAAGCAGGCCGTAAGTCAGTTGAATCAGGCGATCGCCCAGAAGGCGAGCGCGGATCAGGTGAATCAGCTTCAGGCCGACGCGAACAGCAAATTCACCGGCGTCAACAGCGACATCGCCGGACTGAGAAAGAACATCGGTGATACCAACGACGCGTTGAACGGCGCCAAGGGCGAACTCTCGGGCGCGATCGCCAAGACCCACGACGAGTTGGTGGCGCTGGCGCACAAGACCGACCGCGACTATTTCGAGTTCACCCTCACCCGCGGTTCGCAGCAGAAAGTGGGGAACATCCAGGTGAGGCTGGAGAAGACCAACCCGAAGAAGAACAACTTCACCGCCGACCTGTTCTTCGACGACAAGCGTACGGTGCGCAAGGATCAGGCGGTGGACTCGCCGGTTTTGTTCTACGTGCAAGGCGGATCCAGCGCTTGCGAGCTGGTGGTCAACAAGCTGGACAAGAACACCATTAGCGGATATTTGAGTACGCCCAAGGGGCTCTTCCCCAACACACCCAGCGTGCTTCAGTCGAGGCCGGGAGGCGGGACGTCGTAAGAAGTTGGTCGTCGGTCAGACATACTGACGGCCCGAGCGCCAAGATGAAATGGCTGATGAAGTCCGACCCCGCGACTTACTCGTTCGCCGATCTCGAGCGCGACGGTCAGACGCGCTGGGACGGCGTGTCGAATAATCTCGCTCTCAAGCATCTGCGGAGCGCCCACAAGGGGGACGAGGTGCTGATTTACGAGACCGGCGACACGAAGGCTGTGGTCGGCTTCGCGGAAGTGGTGAGCGAGCCGTATCCTGACCCCAAGCAGAAGGATCCCAGGCTGGCGGTGGTCGACCTCAAAGCCGCCGGCCGTCTTCCGCGGCCGGTAACGCTGAGCGAAGTGAAGCAGCAATCTTCGCTGAAGGATTTCTATCTCGTGCGGATGCCGCGGCTTTCCGTCATGCCCGTAACCGAGGTACAGTGGAGCGCGATTCTGGATATGGCTAAGAAGAAGGAAGAGGCTAGTGGCCTGCCCCACTGACATTCGGGCGTACGCCAGGACGGCGAAGCCCATTTCGTGGACGTATGGTGATTTGAAGCACCGGACTCATACCAACTTAATCGGTGGGACGGCCCACTAGCCACTGACAAAGGGTGCGGTGTCAAGACGCCGCTTGGGCTCCTCATCCACATAAATCCTGGGTACTCTCTTGCCGATCGAACATAGCACTTCATACGGCACCGTCCCGACCTCGGTCGCGATCTCCTGCGCGGTGATGTGGCAGTGCTCGGAGTTTCCGATCAGGATCACCTCGTCGCCCACCTCGACGCCCGGGATGTCGGTCACGTCGATCAGCGTCAGGTCCATGCTGATGTTGCCCACGATGCGGGCGTAATCGTCATTGACGATGGCGCGGCCGCGGCTGGAAAGCTGGCGGCTGAGGCCATCGGCATAGCCTACGGGTACGGTGGCGATGCGCGACGGACGGCGGCTGTGGAAGGCGGCGCCATAGCCGAGCGGGGTGTTGCTGGGCACGTCCTTCAGATACACGACGCGCGACTTGAAAGCGAGCACGGGCTCGAACTCCGACGCGCCGGGCGCCGCGGCCGGCGGCGTCTCGCGGCCCGGACCTCCCCAGGGTATTCCCGGCGACCAGTTCGACGGCAGGACGAGCGGCAGGCAGTAGCCGTAGAGCAGCGCCCCGATTCGCACCAAATTCTCCCGGACGTCGCGGCGCACCAGCAGCGCGGCGCTGTTCGATACGTGAACCCATTCCGGCTGCACCTTGAACCACGGCAGCTCTTTGAGCGCGGCCTGGAAGTGCGCCAGTTGCTCGTCGGTCTGGGTGGCGACGAGGTCCTCGGCCGACGCGAGGTGAGTGAAGATTCCTTTCAGTTCCAGGCCCTCAAGCTCCACGTAGTGCGACAGGAACGACGGCACGCGGCTGGGCGGCAGACCCAGGCGTCCGAGGCCGGTATCGACCTTAAGGTGGAAGGGAATTGGCTGATTGAAGCTTCGCGCGCAGGCGGCGTAAGTGTCCAGGCGGGCGGTCGAAGAGATGCTGGGCGTCAGCTTGTATTCCACCAGATCGGCGGGATCGCTCATGTAGAGTCCGCCGAGCAGCAGGATAGGCTGCTCGACGCCGGCCTCGCGCAGTTCCACCGCTTCCTCGACCGTGGCCACGCCCAGCCAGTCCACACCGCAGGCGGCAAGGCAGCGCGCCACGGCGACCGCACCGTGCCCGTAAGCGTCAGCCTTAATGACCGCCATCACCCGGCGCGTGCCTGCGAGTAGGCGGACGCGCTCAAAGTTGCGGCGCAGCGCGGGCAGGGAAATCTCCGCCCAGGTGGGGCGCAGCAGCTTGGTCGTTGCTGGTGAGGTCAAGGTTGCCATGCTGTCAAGCACCCGTCTGCGAATGTCGAGTTCGTGGTCCGTTGATCGTAGTTCGTTGCTTCTCAATCCGCGATCCGCGAACAACGATCCACGATCAACGAACCACCAACTACGGTCCAACCGACGACTGACAACTGACGGCTGACAGCCGTCAATAATTCCCGTCCGGCTCCCGCTCGAGCGGCCCGTTTTCAAATCTCACAAACGATTTCTGAAACACCACGTTGACCTCGCCCGTGGGACCGTTGCGTTGCTTGCCGATGATGAGCTTGGTCTCGATGCCGGCGCTCGGGTCGAACTCTTCCGCTTCCGTCACCCGCTTGCGGTCGCGATGGATGAAGATCACCACGTCGGCGTCCTGCTCGATGGACCCGGACTCTCGCAGGTGAAATAGCTGCGGCGGACCGCCGCCTTCTTTGCCGCGCGCTTCCGAGGCGCGGCTCAACTGCGAAAGGGCGAGCACCGGAATGTTCAGCTCCTTGGCGATCGCCTTCAGGTTGCGCGAGATGTAGCTCACCTCCTGCGTGCGATTCTCGAAGCGGCCGTGCCCGGTGGCGAGCTGCAAGTAATCGATGATCAGCAGGTCGAGGCCCCGTTCGTGCGCGAGTTGGCGCGCTTTGGCGCGGATCTGGAGCACGCTGAGAGAAGGCGTGTCCTCGATGAAAAGCGGCGCCTCCGCAAGCTTCCCCAGCGCTTCGGTCATTTTGCCCCAGTCGGTCTTGCTCGAAAATCCGGTGCGCAGCTTATGACTGTCCACGCGCGCTTCCGAGCACAGCAGGCGGATGACCAGCGATTCCTTGCTCATTTCGAGCGAGAACATGCCCACCGATTTGCCCTTCATGGCGGCGTACGCGGCGATGTTCATGGCGAGCGCCGTCTTGCCGAGCGACGGGCGCGCCGCCACGATGATCAGCTCGCCGGGTTGCAGCCCCGAGGTCATGGTGTCGAGATCGGTGAACCCGGTCTCCACGCCCGTCACGCGCTGGCCGCGATCGAGCAGCACGTCGATGGTGCCGAAGCTCGATTTGACGATGTCCCGGATGCCGAGGAATCCCGACTGCGTCTTCTCGCCCGCGATTTCGTAGATCTGCCGCTGGGCGTCGTCGATCAGCACCTCGGGATCTTCCGAAGCCTCGAAGGCGCGGCTCATCACGTTGCTGGAGGCGTTGATCAGACGGCGCAAAATCGATTTTTCCTTGATGATGCGCGCGTAGTTCAGCACGAAGGCGTAATCGCCCACCGGGACGCCATCGGAGAGACCCGCCAGATAGACGATGCCGCCTGCCTTATCCAGCATGCCGGTTTTCTTGAGCTCGTCGGAAAGGGTAACCACGTCCACCGTACGATTCTTCTCCGACAGGCTCACGATCTGCTGGAAGATCAGGCGGTGCCCGTCCGCAAAGAGGTCTTCGGGACGAAGCATCCCCCCCACGACGTTCAGCGCGGCGTTATCGAGAAGGATGGAGCCGAGCAGGGCGCGTTCGGCATCCAGATTCTGCGGCAATGATCTTTCGCTCACGGTAGCTCTTCCGGCCGGCGAGAACAAAATTTATTTGACGGCGCGGGGACATTATACCAGCGTCGCAAACCTCCTCGATTTTCGCGCAGTGGCCTAATCTCAGACGTAGCGGCGACCCTGGTGTGGGCGCCCAACTACGGCGCTGTCGGTGTGCGCGCCATCACTTGGGCGGCCACAAGGGCCGCCCCTACGTCTGAGATTAGGCCACTACCCGTTTCGCTCAGCATTGCAACTCTGAGCGCCCGATTCCCATCAACTTAAGGGAGCTTCGCGGGGAGCGCGGACGAGCGCTCGTGTTTACAGCCCTGAGGCGCTATGCAATAATCGCAGTCAGGTGAAGGCCAGGGGTAACGAAGGGAAATTATGACGAGAATGCGCGGTTGGATCGGTGCGAGCAGCAGTCTTATCATCTTTATTTTCGGAAGCGCAGCGCTGTGGGGCCAGCAGAAGCCGGCTCCGAGCGCGGCCTCGCCCGGGCCGGCGGGCAACGCCAACGCAACAACGGGGGCCGAGAACGCTGTCCCCGATCGCGCAGCCTCGTACTACCACTTCATGATGGCGCGCCGCGACGAGGAACTGGCGGGCATCAGCAACCGCCCCGACCTGGTCGATAAGGCCGTTGCCGAGTACAAAGCGGCCATGGCGGCCGATCCCGATTCGCTGTTTCTCCGCACCCAACTGGCTGAGCTTTACTATCGCGCCGACCGCGTGGGCGACGCCGTGCGCGAGGCGCAGGCGGTCCTCGAAGTGAACCCGGACGAAGTGGATGCGCACCGGCTGCTCGCCGGCATCTACCTGCACAGCCTGGGGGAGAGCGATGCGGCGGCCAATTCCGAGGCGACGCTTCACAAGGCGATCACCGAGTTTGAGGCGGTCACGCGCCTCGACCCGAAGGACACGGATTCCTTGATCGCTCTCGGACGGCTCTACCGGCTGACCAACCAGAACAGCAAGGCCGAAGACACCTTCCGCAAAGCGATCGGCTCCGATCCGGGCTCGAAGCCCGCGCTGAGCTATCTCGCGCAGCTCTACATCGACCAGGGAAACTACCAGGACGCCATCACCACCCTGCAGCGCATCGCGCCCGCCGACATGGACCCGTCGGCGCTGGTGATGCTCGGCCAGGCCTATCTGCAGACCCGTGATTACGATAAAGCGGTCGACGCCTACAATCAGGCCTTGGAGCAGGATCCCGAGAACCAGGAATTGCGGCAATATTACGCCGAAGCGCTGCTGGAGGCGGGCAAGAGCAACGAAGCGCGCACCGAATTCCAGAAGATTCTCAGGACCGATCCCAATGACGGCGCGGCCTGGCTCCGGCTTGGCCACATCGACCGCGTCGAGGGTAAATTCGACGAGGGGCGCGAAGAATTGGCCAAGGCTCAGAATCTGCTGCAGGACAACCCCGAGGTCGCCTATGAGCAAGCCACGCTCGAGGAGGCAGCGGGCAACGATGACAAAGCGGCTGCCATCCTGCAGGGGCTGATCAAGAGCTCCGAGAAATCCGACGGCCACTACACGATGGGCGAGGCCGCCAATCGCGCCGTTTTCCTCGAGCGTCTGGGCCTGATCTATCGCACGGACGAGAAGTACGACCAGGCCGTGGCCGCCTTCCGCCAGGTGGTGGACCTCGGCCCCAGCCAGGCGCCGCACGGCGAGGCCCTGATCATCGACACGCTGCGCATCAGCCGCCAGCCGGACAAGGCCATGGCGGAGGCGGACGCCGCGGTCGCCAAATATCCCAAGGACCAGCAACTCGCGCTGGTCCGCGCTTCGCTGCTCGGCGAGCAGGGCAAGGCCGATGAGGCCGTCAAGGAGCTGAACGGTCTGCTCACCGGGAATCCTTCGGATTTCGAGGTGCTGATCGCCATCGCTCAGGTCGACCTCGGGGTCAAGCGCTTTGATGATGCGCTGGCCGCCGCCCATAAGGCCGAGGCCGTGAGCTCGAAGCCGGACGATCAGGAGAACGCCGAGTTCACGCTGGGCTCCATCTACGAGCGCTCGAAGCAGTACGATCAGGCGGAGGCGCAGTTCAAGAAGGTGCTGGCCACGGATCCCCTGAACGGGCCGGCGGCCAATTACCTCGGTTACATGCTGGCCGACCGCGGCGTGCGCCTGGACGAGTCCGTGCGCTACATCCAGAAAGCCCTGCAGGGCGACCCCAACAATGGAGCCTACCTCGATAGCCTCGGCTGGGCCTATCTCAAGATGCACCGCCCCGACCTTGCGGAGGCTCCGCTGAAGCGCGCCGCGCACCTCATTACCGACGATCCCACCATCCTCGAGCACCTGGGCAATCTGGACCTGGCCCAGGGACGCCCCCAGGCGGCAGAGCAGGACTGGGAGCGCGCCTTGCAGGAATGGCCGGGATCGGTGGGCGGGGACTTCGACGCCACCGAAGCTGCCAGTTTGCAGAAGAAGCTCGACGAATTGAAGGTCCGCATCGCCAACGGACAGGCGAACGAAAAGCCGGAACCCTAAGAAGAAGTCAGAAGCCAGAAGTCAGAAGGCAGGGCTCAGGAGCGCCCATGTCAAAGATCGACGATCTGAAGGCCGAAGTCGAGAAGCTTCCCAGCGAAGAGTTCAGCGAATTTTTCCGCTGGCTGGCGGAGAAGGACTGGGAGAGGTGGGATCGAGAAATCGAGGCCGACTCCGATGCTGGAAAGTTCGATTTTCTGCTGCGCGAGGCCCGCGAGTCGAAGCTAAAAGGCACTCTCAAGGCCTTGTGAATGCATCGCACAACCCATCGCTTCTGGGATTCCTTTGAGCGTCTCCCCGAAGGTATCCAACAGTTGGCGCGCGAGAACTTTGAACTGCTCAAGGCAAACCCGCTGCATCCCTCTCTGCACTTTAAGAGGGTTGGAGTTCTCTGGTCGGCAAGGGTCGGGCTCAATCACCGGGCCCTCGCCGTTGAGGACGGCTCGGACTTTATCTGAGTCTGGATCGGTCCCCATGACGAGTATCGACGGCTAATTGGAAAGCAACGTTGAAGCGCTCTCGGCCCCACAGGTCCCCGCCCCTCCGACCGAGCCGTAAACAAGCCTGAAGTCTGAAATCCGATCCTCAATCTGAGCCTCCTTGACATCCCGCTTGATGAGCATTATCGTCCTGACGGTGAGAGGGGCGTTCCGCGCCATTTTGGGTGAGAGCAACGGCGGACGCACAGCGATACCAAGGCGCCGCATCGCTCTTCGAGGGATGCCTTAACGGCTGGAATGTCAGCATGAGGAAGGTGCTTTATGCAAGATGTCAGGCAAGGTTATCGACTGACAGTGGCAGGGCGGTGGCGGATCAAGGGGGCGTTGCTTGCCGTGGCTTGGGCCTGCGTGGCAATTCCATCGGCGGCGCAGACGTTCAAGTCGCTACACAGTTTTTGCTCCCAAACGGATTGCACTGATGGTGAGCTCCCGTGGGCGGGCCTCGTCCAGGCCGCCAATGGGAACTTATATGGGACGACGGTCGGCGGCGGGACCCCTGGCCCTGGTACGGTCTTCAAGATTACGCCCGGTGGAGCACTGACCAGGGTGTACAGTTTTTGCTCGCAAAGCAGCTGTCTGGACGGCGCCGCTCCTTACGCGGGCCTTGTCCAGGGCACCGATGGTGGGGACCGATCGGAGCCGCTATAAGGGTGCGGGGCGACGGTTGTCGAAGAGGAGGAAAAATGAATCAGTCTCGGCGATGGGGGCGATTTGTACCTTTGCTTGTAGTCTTGGTCTCCGGATTGAGCCTGTCTTCGTCGCGCGCACAAACGGATCGTCAGGTTGTCTGGTGCGTGCCGAATCCGTTCCCGCCGTTAAACCAAACAATGCCCAGCCGCTCGTTCGTTGTCTGGGTTGGCCAGTCAAACGTACTCACAGTACCAGACCGTGTACTTGGCGGTCGGCGGTATCGAGACGGCCATCAGCGCGCCCCACAACTTCAGCGGGTCACCGGGTTGCTTCAGTTTCATGATCGTTACTAGGACTTTACTAGGTCCGGGTCTTCTGCCGACCGCCCTCCATGCCTTCCATATGTCTTTGTGCCTTCGCGAAAATCAACCTCGGCCTGAGGATTCTTGGCCGCCGGGCTGACGGTTATCACGAGATCCGCACCGTTTATCAGACAATTTCGCTTGCCGATCGCCTGGAGGTCTCGCTCGCGTCGCGCCCGGGTGTGATTGAGGTTGATACTGACGCTCCGGATGTGCCCGGCGGTCCCGCCAATCTGGTCTACAAAGCGTGCGAGCGCTGGCGCGAGGCTCGTGCGACGCGGCGCGGCATCCGGCTCATGATCGGGAAGAGTATCCCGGCCGGCAGCGGCTTGGGCGGCGCGAGCAGTGATGCGGCGGCGACGCTCGTGGCGCTCGAGCGGCTGACCGGCGACCGGCTGAAGCTTGCGGTGCGGCTGGAAATCGCTGCGGCGCTTGGCTCCGATGTCCCCTTCTTCCTGTTTGGCGGACGCGCGCTCGGGTGCGGCCGGGGCGAGGAAGTCTACCCGCTGCCGGATCTGCCGCGCCGTCACTGCCTGGTGGTGTTTCCCGGATTCTCGCAATCGACGAGCGAAGCCTACGCCGCCATCGATTCTCAATTGTCTGTCGACGAATCACCCGATTCGCGATTGACAGCGGAGCGCTTAGGCCGTAACATATACTCTTTCGGCAAGTGGCCACAGTTCCCTTGGAACGATTGGGAAGCGGCCGAAAATGACTTTGAAAGCGTCGTTTTCGCAAAGTGGCCGGAACTGTCAAAGCTGAAACGACAGCTCCTCCGGGCCGGCGCCGAAATGGCATCCCTGACGGGTAGCGGCACCGCCGTCTACGCCATTTTCCCATCCGCCCGAAAACTGGCCTTTGCGCGGGACCTGCTTCCCAAGAAGTGGCGCAGTTTCGCGGCTCGAACGCTCTCGCGCTCTGAAAGTCAGACGTAGGGGGCGCGAGATCGAAAATTAAGGTAAGTCCCACGATGTTGTTGAAAACAAAGGACGGGCCTCGAAAATTGAAAGGCAAGTCCCACGATGTTCATAAGAACAAAGGGACTTAGCCTTCGAGACTGGCCTTTTTGCTGTAGCCTCTGTAGCAGATCGGCACTGGGAGGTCGTCCAGTGGTAGGACACATGCCTTTGGAGCATGGAACCCTGGTTCGAGTCCAGGCCTCCCAGCCAAGAAACAGCGGCAAGTGACAAGTGACGAGTGGCAAGAAACAGAAGTGACGACTGTCACGTGACGAATGGCAAGCGAACGCTGAACCGTTGACTCAATGAATCAATGAGCCAATGAGTCAATCCCCGAGAATGGGAAGCCAGAAAAAAAACGCCCTCAAGATCTTCACCGGCAACGCTCATCCGGAATTGGCGACGGAGATTGCCCGAAGTTTGGGTATGAAGGTCGGCGAGGCGGATGTGGGACGTTTCCCGGACGGCGAAGTCCGTGTCCAGATTCTGGAAAACGTGCGCGGGGCTGACGTTTTTGTGGTCCAGCCCACCTGCCGTCCGGTGAACGACAACCTGGTGGAACTGCTGATTATGCTGGACGCGCTCCGGCGCGCCTCGGCGGATCGGATCACCGCGGTGATGCCGTATTACGGCTATGCGCGGCAGGATCGCAAGGACCGTCCGCGCGTGCCTATCTCGTCGAAGGTGGTGGCCGACCTGCTGACTTCCGCCGGGGCCAATCGCGTGCTGGCTCTTGACCTGCACGCCGGGCAGATTCAGGGCTACTTCAACATCCCGGTGGATCATCTTTACGCGACTCCGGTCACGGTGGAGTACTTCAAGAAGCTGGGTCTGCACAACCTGACCGTGGTTTCGCCGGATACCGGAGGCGTGGAACGGGCCCGGGCATTTGCGAAGCGACTGGGAGCGCCGCTCGCCATCATCGACAAGCGCCGCGAGGACGCCCACACCGTGGAAGTGATGAACGTGATCGGCGAGGTGGACGGCCGCGTGTGTCTGATCGTCGACGATCTGATCGACACCGGCGGCACCATCGCCCGTGCCGCGGGAGCGTTAAAGCAACAGGGCGCCGAGCGCGTTCTGGCCTGCTGTGTCCACGGCGTCTTCGCGGGAAATGCCGTGGAAAAGCTGGGGAATTCCGAACTCGAGCAGGTGGTGGCCACCAACTCGGTTCCGCCTTCTGCGGAGGCGCTGCAGTGCGAGCGCATCCATATTCTGAGCATCGCCGGATTATTTGCCGAAGCGATCCGGTCGATTCACGATGAGACTTCGGTCAGCAAGCTATTCATTTGACGGCCGCGAGGCTTGAGCCTGTTTTGCTACGGCAAACGAGCCTCGGGAGTTGAGGAGTCAGAGAGTCATGAACACAATCCAAGCCGAGCCACGTGAGGACTTCGGCAAAAACGCGTCGCGCCGCCTGCGTCATGACGGGCGCATCCCGGCCGTAGTGTACGGCGGCGGAGGCCAGGCTATACCGGTCGTGGTCGATCCGAAAGCGATCACGCAGGTGCTTTATTCCGAAGCCGGACACAATACCGTGGTCACACTTGAAATCAAGGGCCGTACGCCGGCACGCGTGCTGCTGAGCGACTGGCAGGTGGATCCCGTTACCGGCGGGCTGCTGCACGTGGACTTGTTCCGCATCTCCGCAGACACGCGGCTGAAGCTCAAGATTCCGGTCCATCTCACAGGCGAGCCGTACGGCGTGAAGACTGAAGGCGGCATTCTCGAGTTCATTACGCGCGAAATCGAGATCGAATGCCTGCCCGACGATATTCCGGATCACATTACGGTGGACATCAGCGACTTCAAAATCGGGAGTAATCTCCGCGCGAGTGATTTGCCCCTCGGCGCGCGGGTGAAACTGCTGACCGATCCCACGCGCATGGTAGCTCACGTCATCGCCTTGAAGGTCGAGGAGGAGAAGCCCGCCGAGGAGGCGGTTGCCGGAGCCGAGGCGGCCGAGCCGGAAGTAATCCGCAAGGGCAAGGCCGAGGAGGAGGGCGAGGAGGCCGAGGCCGGAGCGGAGAAGGCCGAGAAGAAGCCCGAGAAAGCGGAGAAGAAGCCCGAGAAGAAGGAAAAGAAGTAAGTCAGTAAGTCAGTATGTCAGTAAGTCAGTTTCTTAGTTGACGGGAAGCCCATGCAGTCTTGGCTGCGAGCCGACGACCTAACGAACGGACGTACTGACAAACTGACACACTGACGCACTGATGAAACTGATCGTCGGTCTCGGAAACCCCGGTTATGAGTACGTCCTCACGCCGCACAACCTCGGTTTCATGGCGGCGGATCGGTTGGCCGAGGAGTGCGGCGCGGAAATCGCGCGGCCTGAGGCGCACGCGCTTACGGCGCACGTGAATCTTGGCGGATCAGACGTGGTGCTGGCCAAGCCGATGACGTTCATGAATCTGAGCGGCGTGGCGGTACGGCGGCTGATGGAGCGCTACCAGGTCCCGCCGCCGGACCTGATCGTGCTGGTTGACGAGGCGGACTTGCCGCTCGGTACGGTTCGCGTTCGGCCGCGGGGCAGTGCCGGCGGGCACAACGGATTGAAGTCGATCATCGGCGCGCTGGGGTCGATCGAATTTGTCCGCGTGCGAATGGGCGTGCAGCCGGATCATCCGGTTTCGGACCGCGCCGCGCATGTGCTCGGCAGGTTCCGGCGCGACCAGTTGGAATCGGTGGCGGACATGGTCGAGCGTGCGGTGGATGCGGTTGAAGTGATTGTGCGAGAGGGCGTGGAACCGGCCATGAACCGGTTCAATCGCCGGCCGGAGTCGCCGGAATCCGGTTCCAAGCAAGGGGAATAGCGCGTAGTGTCTTAATCTCAGACGTGCGGGCGGCTCTCGTGGCCGCCCGACCAACGGCGGCGCGAAGAATGCGCTTGTAATTGGGCGGCCACCAAGGGCCGCACGTACGTCTGAACTTAGGACACTATCGAAGAGTGAGGTGTTATGCGTAAGTACGAACTGATTTTCATCGTGCGGCCGGACATGCCGGAGGAAGAACTCGGCAAGCTCATCGCGCAGATGGAAGGCGTGGTCACCGGGCAGGGCGGCAAGATCGAAAAGGTGGAGAAGATGGGCAAGCGCCGCCTGGCCTATCGCGTGGAGAGGCAGAAGGAAGGCTTTTACGTGCTCTTCGCGATTGAAGGCACCGGCGAGACGGTGAAGGAGTTTGAGCGCCGGCTCAAGGTGAACGATGCGGTGATCAAGTATCTCTCAGTACGCATCGACGAGGAATTGAAACGGGCCGAAAAGGCCAAGGCGTGGCGGGCGGAACAGGCGGCGCGCAAGCCGCGTCCGCGGCCGAGCGGAGGCGAGGGGCAGCAGCAAGCGGAAGCGTCGAGCTGACCGGATCATGCTGTAGCGGCGCTCCCAGCAACCCCAGAAACCAGTTTAAGGAGCAAGCATGGCGACACCTACAAGCAGCGGCAGCACCAATCCTGGCGGGAGCAGCGGTCCTGGCGGCGGCGCCGGTTCCGGCGGTGGCGGTGGCCGCAGTTCAGATCGCCCGGCGCGCCGAGGCGGTCCGGGCGCCGGTCCGGGCGGCCGAAGGCAATACTTCCGGCGGCGCAAGGTCTGCAAGTTTTGCGAGGAGAAGATCGACGTCATCGACTACAAGGACGTTCGGCTGGTGAGCCAGTTCGTGTCCGATCGCGGCAAGATCCTTCCGCGAAGGCTCACCGGAACCTGCTCACCGCACCAGCGGCTGCTCACCGTAGCCATCAAGCGCGCGCGTAATCTCGCGTTCATTCCGTTCGCGTCGGGCAGGTGAAGCAGTATTTCAGTTCGTCAGTGCGTCAGTATGTTGGTGTTTCTGAGTTCGACGAGACGCGCTGACAGAGCGGCCGACGAAGATGCTGAGCGCCGAGGTGGGAACTGAAGACTGAAATACCGACAGACGGACGAACTCAAATACTGACGCACTGACAAGCTCTTTCGAGGTCAAAACATGGAAGTCATCCTGATCGAAAATATCGACAAGCTCGGGCACCGCGGCCAACTCGTGAAAGTGGCTGACGGTTACGGCCGCAATTTCTTGCTGCCGAAGCGGCTGGCGGTCGCCGCCACGCCCCAGAATCGGAAGTGGGTGGAGCAGCAGCGCGTCCGGTTTCTGAAGCTGGAAGCCAAGGAGAAGGGCGAAGCCGCCGATCTGGCGCAGATTCTGGAAGGCGTCAGCCTCACTTTCGTGCGAAAGTCCGGCGAGCAGGGCGCCCTGTTCGGTTCGGTGACGGCGATCGACGTCGCTGAGGGCTTGAGCGCCCAGGGCTACAAGATCGACCGGCGGAAGATCCAACTTCCCAACCCCCTCAAAGTGGTGGGCGAGTACAACGTGCCGGTGCGATTGCATCGCGAGGTCACGGTCACCCTCAAGGTGAAGGTCGAAGCCGAAGGGGGTCCGGCCGCGCCTGAACCCGCGGAGGAGCAGACAGCGCCGGCCGCGGCGCCGGCGAGTGAGACGGCCGCTGAGCAACCCTCGGCGTCCGCTCCGGCGGAGACCGGCGTGTAGCCTCCGGCTAGAATCCGGTAAGCTGGTTGAGCAGTCGCAATGGAAATGCTTCCGGAACGGGATCGGCCGGAGGATTCAAGGGCACCGTCGGACCTACGTTGGCGGTCGAAAAGGGAACGAACCCGGGCGGCGGCGAATCGTCGTTGAAGAACAGGGCGGTGTAGGAAACCCGGTAAACCAGGTTGTTTTGAACCAGGACATTCTGAGTCGAATTGTCCAAATAAATGCCGTTCCCGCCATGTTTAACTTTCGGTGGGATTGCACGAGGTAAGCCCGTAGTGCCAGCTCACCTGCCTGGCCCCGCCCCCTGCTAACTTTTAGGTGCCTGTTCCTGACAGCTTCGCCGTCTCGATGCTGCCGCCGCCATTGACCTCAAGCGTCGCGCTTGCCGAGCCTTGCTGGGTGGGTTTGAAGGTCAAAGTGATCTGACAGCTTGCTCCCGGACCCAGGCTTGAACCACAAGTGTTAGTCTGCGAGAACTCATTTGCGTTCTTGCCGCTGATTGAGATCCCATGGACGGCCTGGCTGGTCTTCGCATCGTTCATGAGCGTCACCACTTGCTGCGTGCTCTGACCGACCGCTACGTCCCCGAACTTGACCAGCGTGGCCGACAGACCGAAGTAAGTGCCAGTGCCGCTGAGTGTGACCGTTTGCGGGGAATTAGGAGCGTTGTCGTTGAAGCTCATCGTGCCGCTTGCCGCTCCGCCCTGCGTTGGCCTGAAGACGACTTTCACCGTGCAGGTTTCGCCTGCCGCGAGACTCGCCGGGCAAGAGCTGACGTCGGCGAAAGAGCCGGTCGTGGCGATGCTGGAGATGTTCAGAGATGCATCGCCTGTGTTCATGAGCGTGACGACCTGGGCTTGGCTGCTCTTGCCCACCAGCGTCGTGGTAAAGGTCAGGCTTGTGGGGCTGACGGCAGCTCCGACTGACGATGCGGTCCCGGTGAGGGCGATGTTCTGCGGGCTCCCCAGAGCACTGTCCGCGATAGAAACAAACGCAGTGCGCATTCCCGCCACGGTCGGTGTAAACGTCACCGAGATCGTGCAATTGGCTCCCGGCTCCAGAACGGTGCCGCAACTTGTGGTGAACGAATAGTCTCCCGGGTTCGACCCTGTCAGGCCGATGCTGCTGATGTCGAGCGCTATCGTCGCCGTGTTGGTGAGCGTGACCGTCTGCGGTGTGCTGCTGGACCCCACACCCTGGATGCCGAACAGAAGCGCTCCCGACGAGAGAGTGGCGGTGGTCTGAAGCAGCACCGAGAGCGTCCCGGATGCCGAAACAAGATCCGGCTTGCCGTCGCCATTGAAGTCGCCGGCCACGAGCTGGCTTGCGGACAATCCGGCCGGAAAATCAATGTGGTTCTGGAACGTGCCGTCGCCGTTTCCGACCAGAATAGATACGGTGGAGCTGCTTGTCGATCCGCAGTTCGGATCGTCGCCGCAGGCGTTGATCGTGGCCACATCCATCTTGCCGTCGTCATTGAAATCGCTCGCGACAATCTGGCCCGGTTCGTCGCCGGTGGTGTACTCGATGTGCGGCTGGAACGTGCCGTCGCCGTTTCCGAGCAGAACGGAGACTGCAAAGACGGAAGAGTTGCTGGTTCTCGCCACAGCGGCGAGATCGAGCTTGCCGTCGCCGTTGAAATCTGCTGTGACGATCGAGCCCGGGTTGGGGGCGGTCGGGTAAACCAATTGCGACTGGAAGGTTCCGTCCCCGTTGCCGAGCAGCACGGACACCGTGTTATCGACGTAATTGCTCACGGCCAGGTCGAGCTTGCCGTCGCCATTGAAGTCGCCGACGGTCGCCCATTCCGCGTCGTTTCCGACGGCATAGCTCTTGGGCGTTTGGAAAGTTCCGTCGCCATTACCGAGCGCTATCAGAACGGTGTTCGACTCGCCCATGATGGCCAAATCCAGCTTGCCATCGCCATTGAAATCCGCGACCGCCAAGTCAGTCAGAACCTCGCCCGAGGTCACCACAAGGTCGCGATAAGGCTGGAAAGTTCCATCGCCGTTTCCAAGCAAAACCGAAACCACACTTGTGGCTCCGTTGGCGGCGGTGGCAACGTCCAGGTTACCGTCGCCGTTAAAATCGGCGGCCACAACGAAGGCGGCTTCAATCGAGCCGACAGAATAGCTCTGCGGCGATCCGAAAGTTCCATCACCATTGCCCATCGAAACTGAAACCGAACTCGTGGCCGTGTTTCCTGACACCAAGTCGAGCCTTCCCGTGCCCGCGAAGTCGCCTGCGGCCACGGAGTACGCCTGGCCATTGCTGGGGAGTTGAGGGCCGCTGAAGCCGAGACTCGACTCTGGGTTGGCAATCTGGAAATAAGAGGTATTGGAATTCTGGGTGCCGGGGTTCTGGACTGTGATCGCGACAGTGCCCGCCTGAATCAGGTCTGACGAAGGCACGGTCACAGAGAGTTGGGACTCTGAAATGTATTGGGTGCTGATGGAGCTGCCATTCCAGTAAGCCTGCGCGCCCGAAATGAACCCGGCGCCGTTTACCACGAGCGTCAAACCGTTGGTTCCCGGCGTTACGGTGAGTGGCGCCAGTTGACTGATGAGTGGAATCGCATTGCTAGCGCCCCGAGCGATTTCGCCGCCCGCCAGCGAGATCGCCAGGAGGGCCAGAGCCAAGCGTACTCGGTGGAAGTGGAGCTTGTTTTTCTTCGACATCGTTGACTCCGTTTCAAGTTTCCTGCCGGCGCCTCCTGGCAAGGCTCCGGGCTGGCTTTCGGGGCTTATCCCCGGACTTGTGCGACGGCATATGTGGTCGCGAGCGTCGGCCCTAACCGCGTCCTGTCGCTAGACAGCCTGTTAGTCCAGTTTTGGATCTAGGGACCCGTCTTACGTTGTAGTTTTAGAGTTGCGTCTGATGGCCCGCTTGTCGTGCTAACAAGTGGTCTGGCTCCGTCATTCTTATACAACAGCAAAACGTAACTTGGCAAGGGGAATTACGGATATTAGTAGAATTGTTAAAATCAGTCGCCAAAAGAGGACAATCTTGACGCACTTTCGCCTGCCGAATCGCAGTTGAAGGAAGGTCAGAAAAGCCAGAAACCCTGTTGGCCGAACTTGTTACAAGGAATTTGGGTGGCGTCCTAACTGCACACGTGAGGGGAATTAGGACACTACCCGCAAGTTTATTTTCGTGACGAAGTCTCCTCTGCTCATGCTATATTAGAGTTTCTCTGGGGAGGGCAATTTATCCGCTTGCGTCCGGCCGGTAATCCTGGCCGACGCTTGGAGGTTAATTATGTCCCTCTGCGAAGCTCCTGCCCGCGCCTCCCAACGCCCCGTCCCCAATCGCCTGAGCGACCTGGGATCCACCGGCCCGCGCAGCAAGGCCGGGAAATTCCGCTCTGCCCTGAACCTGCAATCGCGCCGGCTGGCGGCGGAATCCCTGGAGCGCGAGCCGCGCGCTCGCGGCGCGGATGCGCGGGAGTTCTGCAGGCTCCAGCGCGAACCGGCGTGCAGCAGAGCATCGACCGAAAAGCGAGCCCTCCCACCCTATAAATTTTGCACGTTTTCGCAAAACGAGGCTAAGGAACATCTTTGGAATCAACAAAACAGCCCGAAAAACGAAGCTAAAACGAAGCTAAACGAAGCTACGTTTCTAGCACACGCGCAGCAGGAGCGAAAACAGCGCGCCCCCGTGTTCCTGCGGAGAGCAAACCCGAAACGAATCCCGAACGCGCCCCCGAGGGGGAACCAAGGCGTACGTACCCCTCTACCTCAAAAACAAGGAAGCGAAGCCAACAAGTCCAATGGAATCAATGCAGAGTCTAGAAAGGTAACAAAAAGCGAACCCACGAAGGAACCGAAAACGCGGCCAAATTGGCCAGAATATCGACGGAAAATGGGGCGAAATCGCTCCCAACGCATCTTAGAGGCTGGAATTATGAACGGAAAAACCTCGATTTTTTCGCGTTCGAAGGAAGGCTGAGGGATTGTCCCCGAAAGACGCTCAGAAATCGACCCCGGTTTACGCGGCTTGGCGCTTGGCGATGCGCCGTTCGCGACTGTTCCGGCCCGGTGATCGTGTTGGAATCGCCGTCTCTGGCGGGCCTGACTCCATGCTGCTGCTCGATTTCGCCGTTGCCTACGCACATGAGGCCGGTCTGACTGTCTCTGCCGTTCACTTCAATCACCACCTGCGAGGAGCCGAATCCGACGCCGATGAGGCGTTTGTCAGGCAGCGGGCACAGCAGCTCGGAATCGAGCTTCATTGTTCGGGCGCCGACGTGGCTGTGATCGCACGAGCAAAGAAACGCAACCTCGAGTCGATGGCCCGCGACCTGCGTTATGGATTCTTTTTTACGCTGGTTCGTCAGGGCAAACTTGACCAGGTCGCCACCGCTCACACCGCCAACGATCAGGCTGAAACTGTGCTGCTGCGCCTGATCCGCGGCGCCGGTACGCGCGGACTGGGCGGCATTCACCCGGTGCTCGAAGATGGTGTGGTGCGGCCCTTTCTGACGATCACACGGGCCGAGGTCGAATCCGAAGTTGAGGCTCGCGGACTCGCTTACCGGGTCGACGCCAGCAACCGCGAAACCCGGTTCACCCGGAATCGGCTTCGAGAACGGATTTTGCCCGTGCTTGAGCGGGACTTCAACCCTCAGGTGGTGGAGTCGCTTGCGGGATTCGCCGATCGGGCCCGCGAGGATGAAGCTTTTCTTGAAGCACAGGCGCGAGACCGCTCCACGCCCTGGCTGCGGCGCGAAGGCGGCACGGTTCGGATTCCGGCCCGGCGCCTCAGGGAGTTCCCGCCCGCCATCGCCCGCCGCGTTCTGCGCCGCATGGTCGCGGAGGCGATTGAAGGCGGCGCCGGGACGGGTGGACCTTTCGCCATCAGTCACAGTGAGATGGAGGCTCTGCGCCGTCTCGCCGCCTCAGGTCAGAGCGGAAAGCGGATGATCCTGGCGACCGGCGTCGAGGCCCGGCGGGACTTTGAGTGGCTGGTGATCGGCCGGAACCAGCAGAAGCGTCCCAAAGACCCCGTCGCCGAGAGTTGCGGCTTCTGTTACACGGTTCGGCCTCCGGCGGCTGTGGAGATTCCGGCGCTTCGTCTCCGGCTCAGCCTGACTTTTGCCGATGAAACCGTCGCGGGTCAGTTCGCTGTAGCGCCGGTGTCCTCACCGGCGGTTTTTCAGCCCCATCGCGCCGGTGGGGACACCGGCGCTACAGCAAAAGTGGATGCCAACGAACCGGAAACGGAGTATAATACAAGCGAGGCTGTGTGGTTGGATCCTCTAAATTTGGCGGCTCCGCTGACTCTCCGCAGTTGGCGGGCTGGGGACCGCTTCCGCGCCTTGGGAAACGCCAATCCGGTAAAGTTGAAGGAATTGTTTCAGCGGCGTCGCATTCCGGTAATGGAGCGAGCTTGGTGGCCGATATTGGAGTCCGCCGGAGCTATCGTTTGGGTGAGAGGCTTTGCGCCGGCTTCCGGAGGCGAAACGGAGCGTGGGAAGCGGCTATTCATCCGCGAGGAGTTGACGACGTAGCGCGGCCGTCCCGGCCGCTGTAGCTGAGGCGTCTCGGCGCGGACGAGACGCCCGCGCCAGAGGGGTCACGATGCCGGCTCTACAGGAACGCTACGAATTGAGGTGACGGGCATCCAAGAATCAGGGCAAGGCGGCGCTCAGGCGCCGGAACAGGCAGGAGGCAGGTTGTGAATTCGGCAGTCAAGAACATAATCTTCTGGGTGGTCATGGTTGTCACGGCCCTGGTGCTGTGGGAAGTGTGGATCAGCAGCACACGTGAGAGGGTCCAGGAACTGAGCTTCAGCCAGTTCACCAACATGGTGAACAACAGCGAGGTGAAGGACGTCACCATCGCGGGCACCGACGTCAGCGGAAGTTTGAAGAAGGACAACAGCAAGTTCAAGACGACCATTCCCGCCAATTACCCTGACCTGTACAAGGCCTTGCTCGACAAGGGCGTGAGCACCAACGTGAAAAGCGATCAGGCCAGCCCGTGGCTCACCTGGGTGGGGAACCTGCTTTTGCCCATCATGGTGCTGGTGGGCTTCTGGATCTTCTTTTTCCGCCAGATGCAGAGCGGCGGCAATAAGGCGCTCTCTTTCGGCAAAAGCCGGGCGCGCCTGCTCTCCAGCCAGCAGAAGAAAGTGACCTTCAAAGACGTGGCCGGCGTGGACGAGGCCAAGGAAGAGCTGGGGGAGATTATCGAATTCCTGCGCGAGCCGCAGAAGTTTCAGAAACTCGGCGGACGCATCCCCAAGGGTGTGTTGCTGGTGGGGCCGCCGGGAACCGGCAAGACCATGCTGGCGCGCGCCATCGCCGGTGAAGCGAATGTGCCTTTCTTCTCGATCTCCGGCTCGGACTTCGTGGAGATGTTCGTGGGCGTGGGCGCCTCGCGCGTGCGCGACCTGTTCGAGCAGGGCAAGAAGAACGCGCCCTGCATCATCTTCATCGACGAAATCGACGCCGTGGGACGCCATCGCGGCGCCGGCCTGGGCGGCGGACACGACGAGCGCGAGCAGACCCTGAACGCTTTGCTGGTGGAGATGGACGGCTTTGAGTCGAACGAAGGCGTGATCCTCATCGCGGCCACGAACCGGCCGGACGTGCTTGATCCGGCACTGTTGCGGCCCGGACGCTTCGATCGCCGCGTGGTGGTTCCTCGTCCGGACGTTGGTGGACGCGAGGGGATCCTCAAAGTCCATACCAAGAAAATTCCCCTCGGTGAAGATGTCGATTTGCCCGTGCTCGCGCGCGGCACGCCCGGATTTTCGGGCGCCGATCTTGCGAATCTCGTGAATGAGGCTGCACTGCTCGCGGCAAGGCAGAATCGCAAGCAGGTTACCATGTGGGACTTTGAATCTTCCAAGGACAAGGTTCTGATGGGCGCCGAGCGCAAATCGCTCATCCTTTCGGACGAAGAGAAGAAGAACACCGCTTACCATGAGGGTGGACACGCCCTGGTCGCTCTAATGGTTCCGCATGCCGATCCGCTGCACAAAGTGACCATCATCCCGCGCGGCATGGCGCTCGGCGTGACCATGCAGTTGCCGCTCGACGACCGGCACACGTATACGCGCGATCAGCTCGAGAGCCAGCTCGCGATCATGATGGGCGGCCGCGTGGCCGAAGAGACGTTCCTCGATCACATCACTACTGGCGCCGGCAACGACATCGAGCAGGCTACGGAACTTGCCCGTCGCATGTGCTGCGAGTGGGGCATGTCGGACCTCGGACCGCTAGCCTACGGAAAGAATCAGGGCGAGATCTTTCTGGGACGCGATCTCGCAACCCAGCGCGACTTCAGTGAAGACACGGCCATCAAGATCGACCAGGAAGTGAAGCGGCTGATTATGACCGGCTATCAGCGCGCCAAGGACATCCTTTCTTCGCACCGCGAGGCCCTGGTGCGGATCGCCGACGCTCTGCTGATCCGGGAAGTTCTCGACGCCAACGAAGTGAAGCTGCTGGTGGAAGGTAAGCCGCTGCCCGAGATCGTCCGGCCCGCGCCTCCCAAGCCGCCGGAGCCGGAAACCACCCAGGTGCTGAAGCCGCAGCCGACACCGTCGTCGCCGGGCCGCGAGCGTCCGCAGCCAGCGTAGAAGGGAATCGGGCGATGGATCGTATTCCCCGACACCCGACGCCCCACTCCCGACACCCACGCTGTTGCACGATTTCACGCACCATTTGGTGCTGGATTTCGGCCAACAGTTTCGACATTGACTTCGTTTTTCCTCCAAGTTGCTTCCCCTCAAGCGGTTTACCGACTGCTGAACTTTGGTTCCAGATTTGCTAACCTGATTGTCGAGCGATGCTGAAGGAGCCAGGCGCCGCCGATGATGGGTTGATGGGTTAGGCTCCGGCGCGAGTCGCGCCACAACTTGATTCTTGCGGAGGTTTGAAATGGCAAAGAAATTCTATATGTTGATTTTCGCGCTTCTGATGACCGCAGGGCTCGCGAGCGCGCAGGTGGTGATCAGCGTCGCGCCGCCCCGGCCGGTGCATGTAGGAGTGGTTGGTGTCGCGCCGGGTCCCGGATTCGTTTGGCGTGAGGGTTGGCACGAGTGGCGTGGCGGCGCTTATGTCTGGGTTCCGGGCGGCTGGGTACGACCGCCTCGCCCGCGCGCCGTGTGGATCGCGCCACACTATCGGCGCGTTCGCGGTGGCTACATCTTCGTGGGTGGCCGCTGGCGCTAGAAACAGTGGCATGTGGCAAGTGACAAGTGGCAAGCCAAGTGACCGGTGGTCGCTGACGAAGTGGCAAGCGGCAACTGACTTGGTTCCTGCCACCCGCCACTTGCCACTTCTGCCCAACGCGTTCGTCCCAGTCCCCACTCCGACAACTCCGGGGCACCAATAATCGTCAAAAGCAGATATACTCCTTGACCGCGCCTTCGGTGTCGACGAGGTCGGGGAGGGACGAATGAACACCTTCGTGGCGGAACTGGTGGGAACGGCGCTGCTGGTCTTGCTCGGTGACGGTGTAGTGGCTGGTGTCGTCCTGAGCAAATCCAAGGCGCAAAACTCCGGGTGGATCGTCATCACGACGGGATGGGGTCTGGCGGTGGCGCTCGCGGTCTACGCCGTCGGACGCGTCAGCGGTGCGCACATCAATCCCGCAGTGACGCTTGGCCTCGCCGCCGTCGGGCGATTCCCCTGGACGCGCGTGCCTGCTTATCTCGCTGCCCAATTCCTGGGCGCACTGCTCGGAGCTGCACTGGTGTGGCTGAGCTACCTCGCGCATTGGGTCGAGACCCCAGATCCTGCGCTCAAACTGGTGGCATTTTGCACGGCGCCCGCAGTCCGGCGCGCCGGCGCCAACCTGATCACGGAGATCATCGGCGCGTTCGTGCTGGTGTTTGGCGTACTTGCGCTTGGTTCTTACAAGCCCGCGAACGACAGCGGTCTCACGCCGTTGCTGGTCGGCGTCCTCGTGTGGTCCATTGGACTCTCGCTCGGCGGCCCCACCGGCTACGCCATCAACCCAGCGCGCGACCTCGCGCCGCGTATCGCGCACGCGCTGCTTCCTAT
Source organism: Terriglobia bacterium (assembly GCA_030038235.1). Lineage (GTDB taxonomy): Bacteria > Acidobacteriota > Terriglobia > UBA7540 > UBA7540 > Gp13-AA77. The sequence goes on along the minus strand of JASHPE010000171.1, from coordinate 17,668 downwards.
CCCAGGCAAAGGCGGATCGGATTGGGGCTACGCCTGGATTCCAGTGGTGGGCCCGGTGATTGGCGGTATTCTCGGTGCGGCTCTGTATGTGAGATTGTTTCCTGCGTAGCAGGGAAGTGGCAAGTGGCAAGTGACGTCACTTGTCACTCGTCACTTTCCATTTGCATGCGTCGACCTCCATTCACCCTCGCAATGGCCGGCCGTAAGGTTCACCTCGGCGACCGCACGCTCGTCATGGGCGTGCTCAACGTCACTCCGGACTCGTTCTCGGACGGCGGGCTTTACCTCGACGCGAAATCCGCCGTTGAGCACGGCGTCGAGATGATGCGGCAGGGCGCGGACTGGATCGATGTGGGCGGCGAATCCACGCGGCCGGGCTCCATGCCGGTCTCGGCCGACGTGGAACTCGCTCGCGTGCTGCCGGTGATCCGCGCACTGCATCGGCGCGCGCCGTCTCTGACTATTTCCATCGACACCACGAAAAGCGAAGTCGCCGAGCAGGCGATCCGCGTCGGAGCGTCGATCATTAATGACGTGAGCGGCCTGCGTTTCGATTCCCAGGTGGCGGACGTCGCGCGCCGCCATCGTGCGCCGCTGATTTTAATGCACATGCGCGGTCGCCCTCGAACCATGCAGCAGCGGCCGTTCGCGCGATCCATTGCGCGATCGCTCGGCCGCGGACTGGCCTGGTCGATTAGCGAGGCTCTGCGGCGCGGCGTGCGACGCTCGCAGCTCATCATCGATCCGGGACTCGGCTTCGGCAAGACGCGCCGCCAGAACTTCGAGATCATCGCCGCACTCGGACGCCTGCGGCGGTTCGGATTGCCGCTCCTCGCGGGAGCGTCGCGCAAATCATTCGTACAGGCGGTGGCATCAGGTGAGGGACTCGATCCGGTACGGCGATCGGCAAAAATGAGTGCGCGGCAAGGTCCGTGGAAGTTGGTCAAGGCAGGACTTCCAATCGATTCCGAAGCGCTGCGACTGCTGCAGATCGGCGACGCCGCTGCCGTTACGGCGGCGATTCTCGGCGGTGCTCACATCGTTCGCATACATGATGTGGCCGCCATCGTGCCCGCGGTTCGCATTGCCGATGCGGTTCTCGCGGCGCCGCGTTAATCCCCTTTGGTTGTATTGATCGCCAGCGTGTCTTCGTTGGGCGCTTCATCCTCGTCCCCGAAAATCCAGACATCGCCCGGTGATGGGACGACTCCTGCCCATAGAATATCGGAGAGGAAGCCACCCTTCGTGGGGTTCGGGCTGGGGATGATTGCCCATTTGACTCCGTTCCAGTGTAGAAGGAGCGTCATCTGGTGGCCTGAACCGTTGGACGCGAAATAGGAGCCGAAAGCGTAGATATCGGTCGGTGAATTTGCCGTGATTCCGAACAGCCGGTTTGATTGATAGCTGTTGGCCGGCCCGACGTTCGGACTCGGGATAACCGACCAACTCGTTCCATTGTAATGTTCGATCAGCGTCAGAGTGGCGGTCGATTGTGGCGGAGGTTCAGGAGTGGAGTAGCCCACTGCCCAGACGTTGTCCGGCGCGAGAGCCAGCACGCCATTCAAGTAATTGCTGCCTCCGCCCACGTTCGGAGTGCTCACGCTCTCCCAGGTTGAGCCATTCCAGTGCATGGCCAGCGTCGTATATCCGTCGATGACTTCCGCGTTGTATCCTACGGCCCAGGCGTCATCCGGAGCATCGGCCGAGGCGTTGGACAAAATCGCCACGCCGGGCCCTCCTGTGGTGTAGCTCCATTGCGTTCCGTCCCAGTGCTCGAACAGACCCGTCAGGATCTCTCCGCCGTCCTCCAGGATGTCGCCCACGGCCCAGATATCGTCGGCTGACGTGAAGGCCATGCCGAAAATATTCGGGTCATCGCCTGCCCCGAAGGTCGGACCGGGATACACGCTCCACGCCGTTCCGTTCCATTGCTCGATAACCTGGCCCGGATTGGAGAGCCCGATGTTCACTGTGCCGGCAGCCCACGCGAGCGTCGGAGAAATGTCGACCACTCCGCCGAGAAAGCTGGTGTTGTTGCCGTTGATCATGGGTGCGGGATAGGCGGTCCAGCTTGTGCCGTTATAGTGGATTGTGCACTGGCCGACAGCCCAGATGTCCGTAGGCGAAGACGCCGAAGCAGCCTGCAGGTTATTGTCGAAGTTCTCGTTGGGCGTGGGAACAACGTGGAAAATCCCCTGACCCCGTGCCGGCGCTCCCGAAATGAGCGCGGTCAACCCGAGAAGCAGTGTCGCCTTCAGCGTGAGCGTGAGTCTCACAATTTCCTCCTGATCGTGGAGTCGGCCCAGCCGCAGACCCCACGTTTCACGAGATTACCTTTCCAGACAGAGCCCTTTGTCAAGATTGTGTCAAAGACTTGTAAACTTCCCGCGGTGTCATCGAAAGCCGGATGATTTCACGCCTTGCGATTCGCGGGCGGCTGGAAGATGGCGAACGTGGCGCCTTGAGGATCGGCCAGCACCGCGATGGTGCCGACGTTTTCCATCACCATGGGCGGAACGTGGAACTGGGCGCCCAGCGCCTTGGCTCTTTCGGCTGAAGCATAACAATCGTTGACCAGAAAGTAGGCCAGCCAGTGGGCCGGCATTTGAGGATTGCGGTGCGTGGCGGGCGGAATCCCGCCGATAAACTCTTCGCCGTTCTGGATATGCCAGTAGGCGTGCGCCGGATCTTCGTCTTCTTTCCCCATCTTCCAGCCGAAGAGACCCGTATAAAACGATTCCACCGTATCGCGATTCGGGGTGCTCAAGTCGGCCCAGCACAGGGTGCCTTCGACGCTGGCAATTCCGATGCCGGTGTTTTGCTTCGGCTGCCATACACAGAAGACGGCGCCGGTGGGATCTTGAACTACGGACATGCGTCCGGCGTCAAAGACGTCGAACGGATCGGCGAGCACCGTGCCACCCAGTTGCTTGACGCCTGTGGCGGCGTTGTCAGCGCTGTCCACGGCCACGTAAAGCATCCAATGCGAAGGTACGCCCTGCGCGCGCTGATCCGGCCGCAGGGTGTAGCCCGCGGCGGCGTCGCGCCCCTCAAGTTGGAACATGGTGTAGAAATCGTTGGGACCCATCGGCATGTCGTTCGTCGACCAGCCGAAGAGCGATGCGTAGAAGCTCTTGGCCGCGTTCTGGTCCGTAGTCGCGAGTTCAATCCAGCAGAATGATCCGGGAGCGTGCTTGTCGATGTTGGCCATGGCGTGAGTATATGCAGATTTCGCGGGCTAGGGCAACGAGGCTTGCCGGTTGATTGATAGGGCACACCACAACACGAATCGGGAAGAACTGACCTGACTGTGGCCGGCGCCGATGCCGGCGAATTTGATCAACGTGCAGCTGCAACCGCCGCCACGCTCTGCTCGGCGCAGTGCGGATGCCTGCAGTTGCAGGACAACTCCATGGTTCCGCGAGCGTCGTGACAATAGTCGCTGCAATACTTCTTGCCTTTTTCGACCAGGCAACTGCAGGAAGGATGCGCGCACTTCTTGTTCTGCTCCTGAGCCATAGGTCACCTCGGTTCAGGTCCCCACGGACTCCGTTGGCCGTCAGCGGCCAGGATCCTCCGCTCTCCCTCCGCCATCGTCTGATTCACATGCTACGCCCAAATCCGGCAATTCTCAACTGCTGGTCGAGGTCGAAAAAGCTTCCAACACAGAGACGCAGAGAAAGGTGGAAAACGTCGTCAAAAGCGAGGTCTTCGCGCGATTCTCGTTGTCTTCTATGTGTGGCGGCGCCTTATGTGTTTAATCTCTTTCGGTGTCTGAACTAGGCTAGCACTGAATTCTCAGAGTTTCGAGACAGTTACCCCGCCGTAATTCGTAACCCAGATGTTGGCGCCGTCGAAGGCTGCGCCGGCGGGCTCGCGTCCCACGGCGAAGGTTCCGAGAGTGGCGCCGTTACTTGCCTTCAATTCGGTCACCTTGCTTCCGTTGAAGCCGGTCACCCAGATGTTGGCTCCATCGTAGACCAGTCCATTCGGAGCGCCGCTCACCGAGTACGTGCCCACTACGGACCCGGTGCTTGAGAGCTCAGTGACACTGTTGCTGCCGTAATTTGCCGTCCACATGTGCGCTCCGTCAAAAGCGATCCCGGTGGGTTCGGTCCCGACCGTAAAAGTCCCCAAGACCTTGCCTGCGGACGACATTTCGGTCACGTTGCCGCTCTCATTGTTCGTGATCCACATGTTGGTCCCATCGAACGCGATGCCAGCAGGAAAATCTCCGCTCGAAGCATAGGTGCCCACCGTGGCGCCTGTGCTTGCCTTGATGACGGTCACGTTGTTGCTGCCGCCGTTCGCCACCCAGATGTTCCTTCCGTCGAAAGCGAGAGCGTTCGGTTGCGTTCCCACCGTGTAGGTCCCAATCACGGCGCCCGTGCTTCCGTTCAACTCCGTCACGTTATTGCTGTTGATGTTCGCCACCCAGACGTTGCCGCCGTCGTAGGCTATGGCGATCGGGCTCGATCCGACCGAAAACGTCCCCAGGACCGTGCCATCGCTCGGCTGCAACTTCGTGACCGTGCTGGCGTCCAGACTGGAGATCCAGAGGTTTCTGCCGTCAAAAGCTATGCCATAGGGCGAGTTCGCGATGGTGAATTGAGTAGTCAGGTTCGCGCCGTACCAGTGCAAGATGGCGATTTGCAGAATGTTCTGCTGCACGGTTGATACACCGGCCGGAGTCCTGAGCTGCGTCCTGAACGTCGCCGCTTCCACCGGGTTCTGTTCCTGCGAGTGCGCCACATACCTGGAACTGCACAGAAGCCCGGCAAAAAGCATCCCAGCGAGCACGAGAGTGACGGGATTGAGCCTCCGAACGGTTGCCTTGATTTGCTTTTTCATTCTGTCTCCTTTGATCGACCTATTCGTTCCGGACGCGAATGCGTCAGTTTGCTGTAGCGCCGGTGTCCTCACCGGCGACTCTCGGCTCGATCGTGCCGGTGAAGACCCCGGCGCCACAGCAGACTGTACCTACGCGTGAATTCTCAGGATACAACGGGCGGAAGAGAGAAGGAACGGCAGTGGGACAATTGTGGAATACGCGAAAAGACATCGACTTGGATTACAAAGGCGGCGCCTTTACTCGCTACGCACCCGCCTGCACAAAGATGCGCAGTTGCAATCCTATACATCCGCTCAAAATCCCTGCTGTAACCGGTCGCATGGGGTGTTATAGTGCCGTCGCGGAAGAAGTTCGGGATCGGCGACGTATTTGTCAAAGGAGATTCCAAAATGGCGACACAACCGATGCAAACAGGTCCGGCATTCGACGAGTCGAAGCTGCACGCCTTCATGGAGCGCGTTGTCGGCGATCTGGGCGCGGCGATGCATGCCACGCTGGTGGTGATCGGAGACAAGCTCGGACTCTATAAGGGGATGGTCGGCGCCGGTCCCGTGACGCCGGCCGAACTGGCCGCCAAGACCGGGACAACAGAACGCTACGTTCGCGAGTGGCTGAATGCGAACGCCGCCAGCGGATACGTCAGCCACCAGTCAGGCACGGAACTCTATGAGCTTCTGCCCGAGCAGGCCTTCGCCCTGACCACGATGGACATCGGCGGCGCGTTCCACATCGTCTCTGCGTGTTCCAAGGATGAACCCAAGATCACCCAGGCTTTTCGTACGGGCGAAGGCGTGGGATGGCATGAACATGACGCCAGTCTGTTCTTCGGTACGGAGCGATTCTTCCGGCCCAATTACGCGGCGAACTTGATTTCGTCCTGGATTCCCGCGCTGGAAGGGGTTGAAGCCCGGCTGAAGGCCGGGGCCCGCGTGGCCGACGTCGGGTGCGGCCACGGCGCCTCCACCATGCTGATGGCGAAGGCGTACCCGAAGTCGAAGTTTTACGGCTTCGACTACCATAGCGGATCGATCGAATACGCGCGGCACGTGGCCGGACGCGACGGCTTGCTCGATCAGATCAGCTTCGAGGTGGCGAGTTCCAAGAGCTATCCAGCCGATGAGAAGTACGATCTGGTGACCTTCTTCGATTGCCTCCACGACATGGGCGATCCGACCGGCGCGGCCAGGCACGTCCTGAGCACGCTGAAACCGGACGGGACCTGGATGATTGTAGAGCCCTTTGCCCACGACACCGCGCATGAGAATCACAACCCAATCGGGCGCGTGTTTTACTCGGCGTCCACCATGATCTGCACACCGGCGTCGCTCGCGCAGGAAGTCGGAGCGGCCCTGGGCGCTCAGGCCGGAGAACAACGAATCCGCACCGTGGTGACGGATGCGGGATTCACGCGCTTCCGTCGCGCTGCCGAGACGCCGTTCAATCTGGTGTACGAAGCGCGGCCGTGAGCTCATGAATACGGCTTGAACCTGTCGGTGGCCCGGCGGTATGGTAGTCTGCTATCGTGATATTTGAGTGGGACCCGGAGAAGGCCCGGACCAACCAGACACGTCATGGCGTGTCGTTTCGGGATGCGACGACGGTCTTCGGTGACCCGTTGGCTATCACGATCGAGGACCCAGATCACTCCTATGATGAACGCAGATTCTTGACCACGGGTTTCACGGCAGAGCACCAGTTGGTTGTGGTAAGCCATACGAACCGCGGTGAGTGCATAAGGCTTATCAACGCAAGACCCGTAACAGCGGCTGAAAGGGAGCAGTATGAGTCAGGAGCTTGACCGCGCTGAATCAGACGAGATGCGACCGGAATACGACTTCCGCGGCGGAGTCAGGGGGAAGTACTACCAGGAATATCGAAAGGGTACCAACGTGGTATTGTTGGAACCTGATGTCGCTGCTGTGTTCCCCGACTCGGAGTCTGTCAACCAGGCGCTTCGGGTGCTGATAAAGGCAGCGGGGCAAATTCAGCCGGGACCGGCGGAGAAGACAGAGCAGAAGGGCTAAGAAAGTGGATAGCATAGCCACTCTTGGCTGTGCTTTGCTATCTCTGAGCCGTTTCCAAGCTGATGGCGAAGGCGTACCCGAAGTCGAAGTTTTACGGCTTCGACTACCATAGCGGATTGATCGAATACGCGGCACGTGGTGATCAAAGCGGTAGCTTAGAGTGCGGCAGCGTGCTGCCGCTTTCTTCCCGCGAGCTTGCTCGCGCCTTCGTCGCCGTTTCACGGCCAGCAAGCTGGCCTGATCAAAGCGGTAGTCTAGAGTGCGGCAGCGTGCTGCCGCTTTCTTCCCGCGAGCTGGCTCGCGGCTTTCGTCGCCGGTTTCACGGCCAGCAAGCTGGCCTGATCAAAGCGGCAGTTTAGAGTGCGGCAGCGTGCTGCCGCTTTCTTGGAGCGAGCTTGCTCGCGCCTTCGTCGCCGTTTCACGGCCAGCAAGCTGGCCTGATCAAAGCGGTGGTTTAGAGTGCGGCAGCGTGCTGCCGCTTTCTTCCCGCGAGCTTGCTCGCGCCTTCGTCGCCGTTTCACGGCCAGCAAACTGGCCTGATCAAAGCGGTAGTCTAGAGTGCGGCAGCATGCTGCCGCTTTCCTTCCAGCGAGCTTGCTCGCGGCTTTCGTCGCCGTTTCCACGGCCAGCAAGCTGGCCTGATCAAAGCGGCAGCACGCTGCCGCACTCTAAAGCTCTGTTACGGCGGCACGCGGAAGGGCGCGTTGTTCGATAGCGTGCCGCCGGGCGTGTCATTCCCGCTTGCGCGAAAATGACGTAGTCCGAAGAGGGACCCCCCGATCGAATGGCACCCCCCAACGGTGGCTTCCGCAGTAGGCTACAACTCAGGGCTCAGAAATACCTTGACAAAAAGGGGGCGATATGCCAATCTGTTGCTGTCCCTTGAGAAATCGAGGAGCGTGCCATGGTTCCGTGCCGCTCTCTATCGTCTCCCGCAGGCAGGATGCCCGCGCCACAAGCTTCCGACAGGATGCCTGCACTACAAGTTTCCCGTCTGCGACTGCAGGCTAACCGGCACCGTGCAGGCTTTCCGCCGAGTGGCGTGGGGGCAAATGGCCGGCCTCTCCAAAGCCAACCAAACCCATTGAGGCTAACTCCTTCTCTATCAGTCAGATATCCCCAAAATGCCATGCCCCAAACCCATTGTGGCTATCTCGCGTGTTTTCAGCGGGTTAACCCCGAAAAATGGCCTCTTTTTCGACAAAGGATAGTTGCGCGCTCTGAATTCGAGGAATTGACGCCCCCCGCGCGGCTCTCCAGAGCCAACAAACCCATTGCAACGGGCAGTTGTCGGTTATCAGTGTCGGCTTGGGCCGAAGGGCATGGCGATCAACGCGGCAAGTGGCGAAAATGTGGTCGGAATGAACCTGGAATGTCCAATGGAATCAGCAGCTTGCTTGGCCACAATTTCGTGGTTTGGCCCTGCCATCTGGCCGCGACGTCCCCGGATGTCGCCGAGCGCCCGAAGGTCGAAAAAAGTGGTCGGAATGAAGCTGGAATGTGCAATAGAATCAGTCACTTGCCTCAAAACATTTCGTCTTCTTGCCGCCTGCCGGTGACAAGTAGCCTGGAGAGCGGCAGATGCAACCATTTGCCCGGACTCGTCACCCGCCACTTGTCACTCGTCGCTCGCTCTTTGCAGATTCATCGCCAACTCCGCTCATCCAAGACTCCTGTTGGACGGCGTCCGGAGGCAGATGATCCGATGACCCGATCGCCCTATGACCCGATCGTCAGATCGTGGATGGATTCAGGGGCTGATACAATGACTGTCGTGGAAAAGAAGCCTCGACTCTTCGGCACGGACGGCGTCCGCGGGATTGCGGGAGAATATCCTCTCGATCAGGTGCTGGTGTGCAAGCTTGGCGCCGCGCTCGGTAAGGTGCTGGCCGCGGACGAGTCATCCGCAGGGACGCCGGTGCGTGTGATTCTGGGGCGCGACACCCGCGAGTCCGGCGAATGGCTGGCCGGGTGCGTGGCTGCGGGCCTGATGGCGAGCGGCGCCGAAGTCAGTGACGCCGGAGTGATCACTACGCCCGGCGTGGCCTTCCTCACACGTCACCACGGATTTACCGCCGGCGTGGTCATCTCAGCATCACACAATCCTTACCGCGACAACGGCATCAAGGTGCTTTCGCGCGCTGGAACTAAGCTGCCGGAGTCCGTCGAAATGCGGATTGAGGAGACCTTGCGTCAGCTTGGCGCGCCGCCCGTCGATCCTGCCGCTGCCGCCCGCCCGCCTGAACCGGCGCACTACCTGGCGGACGATTATCTCGATTTCCTCGAAGGCTCGGCCGGCAATCTCACAAAATTTGGCGGACATCGCTTGGTGATGGACTGCGCCCACGGCGCGGCCTTCCGTCTGGGTCCGGCGCTCATGGCCCGGTTGGGCATCAAGACCGAGGTGTTGAACGCCGCGCCGGACGGACGGAACATCAATCGTGACTGCGGATCGATGCACCCCGGTGTGATTGCCGCGGCCACGCGCGATTCGGGCGCCGAGCTGGGCGTGGCTTTCGACGGCGATGCCGATCGCGCTATCTTCGCCACCGCGTCAGGCCGCGTGGTGGACGGCGATCACGTGCTTTACGCGGTCTCGCGATTTCTCCATGAGCGCGGCGAGCTGAGAGGGCGCGCCGTGGTCGGTACCCTGATGACGAATTTCGCGCTGGAGCGGGACTTGTCGGACCGCGGGCTCACCTTGAAGCGCACCCCGGTGGGCGATCGCTACGTGCTCGAGGAAATGCTACGTTCGGAGATCAATCTGGGCGGAGAAGCGTCAGGACACATCATCTTCTCGGACATTTCTCTTGCGGGCGACGGCTTGCTGACACTGCTCGAGATCCTGCGGATCATCGGCGCAAGCGGGCGCAGCCTGGAAGAACTGGTCGCGGATTACCAGCCGCTGCCGCAGCTTATTGTGAACGTGCGCGTGCGCTCGAAGCCGCACCTGGAATCGGTTCCGGGCATTGCCGGGGCCATGGCGCGCTGCCGCCAGGAAATCGACGGCAATGGCCGCCTGGTGGTGCGCTACTCGGGCACGGAGCCGCTGGCGCGGGTGATGGTGGAGGCGGAAGATGCCGCCGCGGTGCGCCGCCACGCCGAAGCCATCGCGGGCGCCATCCAAGAGACCATCGGCGAGACCATCGGCGCGGGGCCGGACAAGCCGGAGGCGCCCGGCGCCTTCGCCGGGCGCGCCGCAAACGGCGTTTAGAGCAAGCGATTGAGAGGCTACATAAATAGCGTATCACTTGCCGTCCTGCTGGTTTCGCAGGGCGGCTTGCAGCACCGCCCCGCCGCCCACCCGTCCGCCCCGGCCCAGACTCCGGAGGTGGTCCCGGCCGGCGCCGTAATCCCGCTCGAGCTCAAGAACACCGTCAATTCCCGGACCGCCTACGTGGAACAGGCAATCTACGCCGAGACTATTTTCCCGGTAGTGGTCAACGAGCGCATTCTGATTCCCGTCCACAGCTTCGTGCGCGGCGAGATCACTGAAGTCGTCCGGCCGGGGCGCGTCTCCGGCAAAGCCGAGCTGGGTCTGCGCTGCGATGAGATTATTCTGCCTGACGGGACCACCCGGCACATGTCGGCGCGCGTGAGCTCGCTCGGCGGTTCGCGGATCGAGCAGTCGGCCAGTGCTGGCGCGGCGGACGCGGGCGGTTCTCCGGGCAAAGACGACAGCGCCCTGGTGGATGCCTCGAAGGTGAATCAAACCAGCGCCATCGTCGATGCCGGAGGAATACTCGATCCCTCCGTGACGGGCGCGGCCGAAGGCGTGGGAGGTCTGGTGATGACGCTGGCCACACGTGCACGCACCATCATCCTGCGGCCCGGCATGACATTTGAATTGCAGTTAACGGAACCCCTCGATCTCGGGCGAGCGGCGCCTTCGCGTCAAGGGTCCAAGCCGGGCCGGTGACGGCCGCAAATCGGTTAGAGCGGAGGTGTGCTAGAATAGTGGGTGCGGGCAGGTGTCCAGGCGGGAGTTGCCCGTCTCTTCACATCACAGTCGGGGCGTAGCGTAGCCTGGTAGCGCGCTTGGTTCGGGACCAAGAGGTCCCCAGTTCAAATCTGGGCGCCCCGACCATTCTCCTCACTCCTTCGTCCGGTTCAGCCGCCGGGTTTATGTCAAGCTGCCGCCAATTCCTGCACGTTAACGGGCAATTGCGAGAGACGTTCCACGCGCGTGCCAAACTTGCCCAGCGTGTTCTCGACCACGCAGTAGTCGAAGCCTGGAATCACCACCTCATTCCAATGGTTGCCGATGCCGCGCAGCGCGACGTCGAGCATGGTGACGATGCGCGAGCCCAAAGGCTCGTGACTGTCGAGCGTGATGGCGCCGAAAAACTCCTGGCACTCGGTGTAGCCCGAGTTGTGCGTTCCCGTGTAGGGCTTCAGCGCCGCCAGATCGATTTTCTTGCCGATGCGCTTCGAGACTTCGTCAGAATGCGCGCGAAAGTAATCCACCAGCGCCTGCTCCTGAAGGCGCGCCGGCAGAATCTCCGCAGCCACCTTGCGGTACCACTGCTCTCCGACTTCGTAGCCGCCTTCCACCAGCTTGAACCAGTAGCGTTGGTCTTCCGTCACCTTGGACGGACGATCGACGGCGATCACCGAGCGGCGAACGCACGCCGTGAGGCCGTCGCGTTTGGGAGCGACGCCGAGATGCACCCAATCGCCCTCGCCGATCGCACGATTGAGCGCGGGACCGATCAGGGTGCGATTGGCATGGTTCGCACCCACCATGATCTTGAAGCCGTCGTCTTCCGAGCCGAGCATGCGGCCCGTCCATGCGCCCCACGCCGCCACTTCACTCTCCAGGCGTCCCGGACGCAGCACGGCGAGCATGCTGCGCAGCATGGAATCACCTACGCGCGCGGCATCCGCGATCAGGCGCATTTCCAATTCGCTCTTTTCATACTTGACGCGGAAATACAGGTCCTGCGCATCCACCACGCCTTCGGGCCCGAACAGCCCTTCGAGATAAGTCACGAGGCCAGCGGGGATCACCTGGCGCGGCGTCAGCAGCGCGACATGATCCACCGGACCGTCCGCGGCGTCAGCGATCACATCCTCCAGGCGTTCGGCCGCGATGGGATACTTCTCATCGGCGAGCTGCAGAAGCTCCACCTTGTGCACCGTTGCGCCGGCACGTCCCGCAAGCTGCTCGGCGACGTAGCCGCCTTCGAGGCCCGCCACGATGTGGAATCCCGACGGTCCTACCACGCCGGCCACCTGCTCGATCGAGACATTGATGTTGCCGCCGAGGTAAGGAACGTCGCCGCAATAGTGCTCGTCAGAAAAAACGATGCCTACCTTATGGCCGCGCCGCGCGAGCACCGCGTTGACGTTCTTCACGCGCGTCTGAAACTCCTCCTTGGGCACCGAGAGACTGCGGTCGATCGTTGGAGTGTCCTCGATGATGCGCAGGACGCGCTCCAGATCCTGGCGATGCTCGGCGCTGGTCGGATTGATCGTTGGCATTTAGTGTGTCCCTCGTTGAATTCGCGGCGACCGCTAACATACACCAGAAGCCAGCGCCGTCGCAGCATTGAAGATGCGGCCGCGGTGTTCTTCTGATGTCCGTTGATCGAAGTCGCAAGCGGGTCCACGCGCGGTTCGAGAGCAACACGATTGATCTGCACGGCGAAGGCGGCGGTAGTCCATTGCGATGGTCGATAACTAGTTAGCTGTTAGTCATAATTCTGGGACTGATTCTAAGCAAAGCAAAAAATCTGCTTTTGAGTTATAATTACGCTTCGAATTCCTTAAGGGTGCACCATCTCCCGAACCTGGAAATCGTGGACAGGTGGCGGAGAAACTTAAGGGGGATGATGAAATCCGTTTTCGAAGAGTGGACCACCAATACGGTTAGGCGTATTGAGCGATAGCTGTGATTGAGGAGATGAACATGAAGAGAATCGTCCCGCTCGTGACGGCGCTTATGCTCCTCGTTGGGGGAGTAGCCTTTGGCAGCGCTATCGACTTTGACTTCAACGGCATCCCAACCAAGTCAACCTGGGCCTGGGGCGGGGGCACAAGTACTCTCTCGGCTAGTGCAGATACAGTGGAATTGAACGGTTATTTCCTAAGTAGCATTTCTTTTACGTCAGGCCCCGGCACGGGCGGCACTGGCTCATCCACCGATCCTTACACCTTTGGACCCAGCGCTTCTGGCAGCATCGTCGTGACCGGCACCATCACGGGATGCAACGATTGCAGCACGACGGTTTTCCTTGGTCAGTTTCAGATGGAAGGCGCCTCAGGCAATCCTGACCTTGTTTTCACCGGCGACGTGACGGGTACCTTGGGGGCCGGGGTCGCCTCGTTTTTTGGGTTAAGCTCAAGCGACGTTTATGGCAACCTGAGAGCGAATCTAATCTGTTCCGATAATAACTGTTCGCCACTCGGAGGCATAACCGGAAGTGGCAATATGGCTGTGGCCCCTGTGCCGGAGCCAAGCTCCTTAGTTTTGCTGGGAGTGAGTCTCGGCTTGTGCGTCATTCTTTTCTACGTTACGCGGCGCATAAGAACGTAGTTCGGCAAGGGTGCTTCCCGACAACAGAATGCTTAATTAAAGCTGTATCCTCACTGCTGATGATAATCCCGCACGCTTGATCTAAGTTCTGGAAAAAGTGAAAAGAGATTCTTCCCTTCGCTCAGAGTAACCAGTGGGCCGGGTTGTTCAAGAATCCTACTGCATTAGCTTAGTTCGTCGCCGCGTGGCCGAGATTGAGCTCAAGCAAAGTTACGGTGAACGGCCTGAACGAGAACTCGAACGCACCGCCGCGGATCGACGCCGTTTGCGTGCTGAGCGACACGCGCTCGGGATCGTCGCGGCTGTTCATCACTTCCGGCGTCTGACCGTGTTCGCGATCTTCCAGCGTGTAGACGCTGCCGCCCTCGACCGGCGCGGCGAATCCCTCAAGGCGAAATCGGATCGCCGTGGCTCGCAGCGTGGAGTTCACGGAATAGATACGCAGCCGCGTCCCGTCCTCGCTCACGCTGGCGCTGATGTCGGGTTGCTGTTGCGGCCAGGCTTCGGGCGACGAGCGCTCCACGGCCACCGGATAACTTCCCGCGGCGCGCGCGTACAGTTTCTGCGCGTAATAGGCGGGCGATTCGTAGATCCAGCCCGGACCTGTGACGACGAATCCGGAACCGAAGCTATCGGCGAAGTTCGACCGGTTCGCGATCTCCACCAGGTCCGCGTCGCGCTGCAGCAGATTCAGGTAGCGCGCGACGCTGAGCCCGTTGGCAAGCGTCTGGAGCATACCGCGGCGCAGGCCGAAGTCACCCGCGGTGGTGTTCCACTCGGTCACCGCGACGCGGATATCCTTGCCACCGCCCGAGCGCGCGATCCAATCCTGCAGAGTTTTGAAGCTGCGATCTTCGTGCATGAGATCGCCGATCTCGTAGTGGTGCGGCGCGAGATAATCGAAGACGGTTCCAGCCGCCGCGAGCAGCGCGGGCGTCGGGAACGACGAGATGAGCTTGATTGAGGGATCCGACTGCTTCATGGCGTCAGCGAACGATCGCACGCTGGTGTTGTATGCGGGCACGTCGACTTCGTTGCCGATCTCCCAGTACTTCACGCCGTAGGGCTCCGGGTGGCCGTTGCGCGCGCGCAGCGCGCCCCAGTGCGACTGCGCGCTGCCGTTCGAATACTCCACTTCCGCGGCCGCGTCTTCGGGGGTCTTGCCCGTCCAGCGCACGCAGATCAGCGGCTCGGCGCCCACGCGCTTGCAAAGTTGAACAAACTCGTCGATGCCGACGAAATTCTCTTCCAGCCCGCCCCAGACGGTGGTGAACGGCTGGCGCTGGTCCCACGGTCCGATGCCGCCCTGCCATTCGTAGGCTTCGATCGTGCTGCCGCCGAACCGGATCACGCCGGGATGCATGGCCGCAAGCGCCGCCACTACGTCGGGACGCCAGATGCCGAGCACCGCATCGGAGCCGATCAGGTAAACGCGGTCCAGCCACAGCGTGCCCGGACCTGCGAAGTCAATGGTCAAAGTGGCGTTCTCGATGGTGCGCGTCGCGCGCAGGTCGGCCTCCGCGGCAGTCCAGTTGCTGCCCGCGCGTCCGAGCGTCACCGGACCGGCAACGAGTCCGAAGATCGGGCCGCCTCCACCGTGAAGCGAGGCGCGCACCTCGACTCCGCGATCGCTCCGCATGTGCAGGCGTAATTTGTACGTGACGCCTTGCGTCAGGTAGAACCCGTCCTGCGAAATTCCCGCGCGCGCGTGCTCCAGGGGAATCTCGATCTTCTGGGAGCGCGCGCCGCTGAAGGGCTTGACGGTATCGAACGAGTATTTCGCCACCTCGACCGCGCCGTCGGGGTACCAGGGCCGGTGCGGCTCGTCGATCTCCGCCTTGTAAGCGACCTTGCACGGCGGCGCGTCCTCGAAGCTGGTGGAGACCACCTGCTGGGCGACGATCGACGGAATCAGGTTGCAGAGGATCTCGATGAACTGGCCTTGCTGCATGGGGCTGATCGGCCGCTTGGCGAGACGCCGCGCGGAAATCGTCACGTCCTCCGCAAGCGCGGCGGATCGGGACGATTGTGCGGCCACGGGCCCGACGGGCCCGACGCAATTGAACAGCAGCAGCAGAAGCGCGATCGACGGCATGGAAATTCCCCCGATTAGCCGGCCGCGCGTCCGGCCGGCGTTGGCGTCCTTGGAATTGTACTCTTTCGCGAAGCGGCGATTCCGCGATTCCGCGCGACTTATGGGTTGTTGGACGCTTGTTGGACCGTCGAAATGCTGTGAAAGTTCATCGTGACGATCAGCGGCGGGAAACTCACGAAGGCATTGATGCGTGGGAACGCGTCGTTGAGCGCGATATCGATACCCTTGTTGGGCAGCGTCCGTTCGAGGCCTGGAAAGAAGACGTTCATATTCCGCAGTGGCAAACAGTGCTGTTTCATTGCCTGCGCACCCGCCGGCGAAACGGAATATCCGATCGTGCCGAACATGCGCAGTAGCCTGAAGGGCTGCGGCGTCAAACTTGCGGACTGAAACGCGTCGGTTCCGATCCTCATCTGATCCTGGTTGAAGAACCCCAGGCAGGGCGAGACCCCCGGGATCATGTCGAACATGAGGATGGAATCGAAATTCCAGCCCCACAAAATCATATGCCAGTCACGCGGGAGAGCTTCGATCAACGACTCGGAAGCCGGACCGAAGCCGCGATTAAAGATCGCGTCATCTTCCGAAACCGTGAGCGCTTGATTCTTCTCGATGGCAAGATCCCACAGCGCGAGGTGCGACAGGGCGCACCCCAAGGCTCCATCGCCGTAGCAAAGATCGGCAGTGATAATGCCGCGATCGACCAGCGGACCGCGTGCAACGTCCTTCCCTTCCAGTGCCGCGAAACGCGACAAAGTCGGCTTCAAGTGAGCGTTAAGCGATTCGAACGCCAACATTCGATCCCTGCTGCGGTCAAGGTTGATGACATAAATGTCCATAGCCTGGGGTGCGCTATCCATTCTCCGCGAAACCGCGCCGACCTACTGCGACTGCCCTGTGGGCAGATTGTCAGGCACGTCGGTCGACAGACCCCACGGCGTAGTGGTCGTCTCTCCATTACTCGATTGCAGGATGTACCACGTGCCATTCGAGGGACGGAAGACGGCGATGTCGGTCTTCTCGTCTCCGTCGTAATCCCTGCCCACGGGAATGTCGCCGCTCATCCCGAAAGCTGTGGTCACGGTCTGGCCTCTGCTCGACAGCAACGAGTACCAGGTGGCCGTCGAGGGACGGAAGAATGTGTAGTCGGCTTTGGTGTCGCCATCGTAATCGCCGGGCACCGGAATGTCGCCGTTCTCGCCCCATTCCTGCGTAACGGTCTTGCCAGTGCTGCTCAGGATCACGTACCAGGTCCCGTTCGACGGCCGGAAGACCGCGTAATCGGTCTTGCCATCGCCGTCGTAGTCTCCCGGTACGGGAACGTCGCCCGACAAGCCCAACTGCTGCGAGACCGTCTTGCCCGTGCTGCTCAACAGCACCCACCACGTCCCTGTCGAGGGACGGAAAATGGCGTAATCCGTCTTGCCGTCGCCATCGTAATCGCCGGGAACAGGAATGTCGCCGCTCGATCCCCATTGCTGCGAGACCGTCTTGCCGGAACTGCTCAGCAGCGCGTACCAGGTCTGGTTCGAAGGCCGCCAGACGGCGTAATCGGTTTTACCATCGCCGTCGTAATCGCCCGGCACAACTTCGTCGCCGTTCAGGCCGAACGCCTGGGTCGCGCTCTTGCCGGTGCTGCTGTCAATCACATACCACGTCCCGTTCGACGGGCGGAATACGCCGATGTCGGCCTTGCGATCGCCGTCGAAGTTCGCAATGTGCCTGTCGCGGCGGATCATCGACGGCAGGCGCGTGGCCGGAATGTCGCCGGTCATGCCCCATTGCGTTGTGCTGGTCCCGCCGCTCGAATACTGGATGTACCAGGTGCCGTTCGACGGTCGGAACACGGCAAAGTCGTTCTTATGATCGCCATTGAAATCGCCGGCCACGGGAATATCGCCGGTCTCACCCCATTGGACGGTTTCGTCTTCCCCGCCGGCCAGCATCACGTAGAAAGTGGCATTGCTCGGGCGCCAGAACGCATATTCCGTCTTACCGGCGCCGCTGTAATCGCCTTCGACCGGCATATCGCCCGGCGAACCCCACACCGTTGTGACGGTCTGGCCGTTGCTGCTCTGGAGCACGTACCACGTCCCGTTCGATGGCCGGAACACGGCGTAATCCGCCTTGCCGTCACCATCGTAGTCGCCCGTCACGGG
>JASHPE010000170.1 GCA_030038235.1 Terriglobia bacterium | reverse complement strand
GCAGGCGACGGATGCAGATGGTCGCCGGAATCGTACGCCGGCAGCAGCTTATCCGGCTGCTGCGGATCGCGCAGCGCCTTGTCAAAGTCAATCACAGCGTCGAAATGCCCTGGCACGCGTATCCATCGATTCACTGCCGCGCGATCGGCCTCGCCGAGCGGCCCCGGCTTGTAATATGCAGAATCGACGAACGGCGTGAGTGTCCCACCAAGCACGCGAATGCCGTGAGCGTGAGCGCGCAGAATCATTTGCTCATAGGCCCCAATGATCTTGTGAACCAGCGCATCGTGTGCAAACTGCGACTGGCCGCCCTCGTGGCTACCCTCCAGGCCACCCTTCAGGCCAAACACCCCGATATCGTTGATACCTTCCATCACGATCAGATAACGGACGCCCGGCTGGGCCAGCACATCGCGATCGAATCGCGCGAGGGCGTTCGGTCCGAGGCCGTCGAGCAGCAAGCGATTGCCTCCGATGCCCTCGTTGAGAACGGCGAGCGGGCGCGCGGGCTTCGCCCGGGGCGTCGCTGCCAAGAGCCGGTGCGCAAGATCGTCGGGCCAGCGATCATTGCCATTGGTCGTAGAGGCATGCCCGTCCGTGATCGAGTCGCCCAGTGCGACGATGGCCGCGGCGCCGGCCGGCGCGCTCACATCCACACCGCCAATGTTAAACCAGTGGTCGAATTCGATGGCGCCCGGCAGATCGGCGTCGGCCACATGGTCGCCGTGTACAAGGTAGGAGGTCGCGCGCGACCCCGGATGGCCGGTCTCTCCCTCCGGCGGCTGATCAATGTGGAAGGTGATGGTGAGATTCGACCCCGTCGCCGCCGTGAAAGCGATGGGATCGGAGACATACTCGGCGCCCGCGGGAATGATCACATCCGGGCGCCCGGAAAAGCTAAGCGCCCGATCGGTCGCGGCATCGATTTGGGCCGAAGCCACCGCGGCCGGCCGGGCGATGTGCACCGACGTGAAGTGTAGCGGCGCGGTTCCGAAGGCGTTTGAGATGTGCACGCGGAGAACCTTGCCGCCGATCGACAGATGCACGATCTGGCGCAGGGTGGCATCGCGCAGGTCGGCGGGCGCGAGCGAATTGTCGGGCTCCGGAACTTGTTCGGAGGTCGTCCACGATCCTACCCAGTTCGACCAGTTCGCGCCACCCGACCAGGCGCCGATCAGGATTGTGTGAGCGCAAAACGCCAGACCCAAGCAACTCCCGGATAGTTTTCGCCGCCACATGGTGAATATCGCCTCCTTCCCCGCGAAGCAGTTATGATACCGCCAGGCAAACCACCCAGCCGCCCGGCGAACAGCCAGGTACGGATTCGGCGTCCGGGTGGTGTCCTAATTTCAGACGTACGAGCGGCCCTTGTGGCCGCCCAACCGAGGGCGCGCGCGAGGAATGCGCCGCATTGGGCGGCCACAAGGGCCGCCCGTAAGTCTGAAATTAGGACGCTACCAACATCCGAAACATCATACAAAAGAGCGAATCAATGGCCAACAGACTTGGGACCGAAGATGCGGTCTGTGACCGAGCGCACATCGCGACGTGACGCTTGCCGGTTGACCTTGCGTACAGCTTGCTCATAGCATAAAGATTAAACTCAAACCCAACTGGAGGACATATGGCAGTCAAAGTAGGCATCAACGGATTCGGACGCATCGGGCGCAACGTGCTGCGGGCGTCGCTCTCCAATCCCAACATCGAGTTCGTGGCGGTCAACGATATCACCGACCCCAAGACCCTCGCGCACCTGTTGAAGTACGACTCGGTTTTCGGCACTCTCGACGCCGAGGTCGGCTACGGCGACGATTGCGTGCGCGTGAACGGCAAGAGCATCCGCGTATTCAAGATCAAGGACCCGGCGGAGATCGACTGGTCGTCGCTCGGCATCCAGGTGGTGATCGAATCCACCGGTCTGTTTACGAAAGCCGAAGACGCCAAGAAACACCTGAAAGGCAAGGTTAAGAAGGTGATCATCACGGCTCCGGCCAAGGGCGAAGACGTGACGCTCGTGCTCGGCGTGAACGACGGCATGTACGATCCAGCCAAACACAACATCATCTCCAACGCCTCCTGCACCACGAATTGCCTGGCGCCGCCAGCCAAGGTGGTCCATGAGAATTTCAAGATTCTCAAGGGCTCCATGACGACGATCCATGCTTACACGAACGATCAGCGCATCCTCGATCTGCCCCATAAGGACCTGCGCCGGGCGCGCGCAGCCGCGCTCTCGATGATTCCCACCACCACCGGCGCGGCCAAAGCGGTCGGCCTGGTGCTGCCGGAACTCAAGGGCAAGCTCGACGGCTACGCCATGCGCGTTCCCACTCCTGACGTGTCCGTTGTGGACCTCGTCGCACTGACCGAGAAGTCCACAACCACCGAGGAGGTGAACGCCGCCTTCAAGAAAGCGGCCGAGGGACCGCTCAGAGGCATCCTGCTCTACAGCGAAGAGGAACTGGTATCCAAGGACTACACGGGAAACCAGTATTCCTCTATCGTCGACGCGGGATTCACCAAAGTGATCGACGGCAATTTGGTCAAAGTGGTCGCGTGGTACGACAACGAATGGGGATATTCGTGCCGCGTGCGGGACCTGGTGAATTTTGTCGCCGCAAAGTTCTGAAGCGGTCATTGGCAACACGGAGTCGAGGGTGGTGTCCTAATTTCAGACGTACGGGCGGCCCTTGTGGCCGCCCAACTGAGGGCGCGCGCGAGGAATGCGCCGCATTGGGCGGCCACAAGGGCCGCCCGTACGTCTGAAATTAGGAGTCGAGGGTAGATACACCAATTTCTGATAGCTTGGTGTATACTTTTCTTATGGGCCGGACCAATATAGAACTCGACGATGAACTGATTCGCAAGGCCGCCAAGCTGACGCGGCTCAAGACGAAGCGGCAGATCGTGCACCGGGCGCTGGATTCTCTGGTAAAGGCCGAAGAACGGAAAGAAATCCTGCGGTATTTCGGAAGCGGAATCTGGAAAGGGGACCTCAAGGCGTTGCGGAGGAACCGGATTTGACTCTTGTCGACAGCTCCGTCTGGATCGACTTCTTCAGCAGCGCTCCTGGTCCGGGCGGGCATGAGCTTAAGCGACTGATCTCCGCGTCTGAACCCGTCGCGTTGAGCGGAGTGATCGTTACAGAGGTGCTGCAGGGTCTTCGTTGGGATGTCAGGCGCGTAGAGCATCAACTAGCCCTCTGGGACTTACTCGAACCCGGAGGTTTTGGAACATACCGCAGCGCCGCCAGCCTTGCCAGACTCGCACGCTCGCGGGGAGTGACACTGACGACCATAGACGCTTTGATTGCCACGCTGGCGCTGGAGCGTGGGGCTATTCTGTTCACCCTTGATCGGGATTTTCGGCACATCGCGAGCTTCACGGCTTTGCGACTTCACACGGTGCCGACCAACTAGTCTTCTCGTCACACCAGGAGAACGAGGAACCACACATGTCAAAACTATCAATCCGAGATCTCAACCCGAAAGGCAAACGAGTATTCATCCGCGTCGATTACAATGTCCCGTTGAACGACGCCGGCGAAATCAGCGACGACACGCGTATTCGCGCGTCGCTCCCCACCATCAAATATGCGCTGGAACACGGCGCGCGACTGATTGTGGCGTCGCATCTGGGGCGGCCCAAGGGCAAAGCGAATCCCAAATACAGCATGAAGCCGACGGCAGTGCGCCTGGGCGAGTTGCTCGGCAAGCCGGTGCACTTTGCCGGCGATTGCATCGGCGCCGAGGCGTCCGAAAAGGCCAAGGCTCTCAAGGATGGCGACGTGCTGGTACTCGAGAATCTGCGCTTCTACCCGGACGAGGAGAAGAACAATCCGGAGTTCGCGCAGAAGCTCGCGGCGCTGGCCGACTTGTACGTGGATGACGCTTTCGGCTCTGCGCACCGCGCGCATGCGTCGGTCGAAGGCATCACGCACTACTTGCAGCCTGCCGCGGCCGGTCTTCTGATGGAAAAGGAACTCGCGAGCCTCGGCAAAGCGACCGAGCATCCGGCGCACCCGTATGTGGTGATTGTCGGCGGCGCCAAGGTGTCCGACAAAATCGAGTTTCTTCAGAATCTCGCCAAGCTTGCCGACACCATTCTGATCGGCGGCGCCATGGCCTATACCTTCCTGAAGGCTCCGGGCATCCAGGTTGGCAAGTCGCTGGTCGAGGAGGACAAGCTCGACGTGGCGCGCGACCTGCTGCGCGAGGTGGAGCGTCGCGGCACCAAACTGCTGCTGCCTACAGACCACGTGGTCGCGGAGAAGCTCGAAGCGGGCGCGCCTGCCGAAATCAGCGCGGGCAGCATTCCCGCCGACGAGATCGGCGTCGATATCGGTCCGGCCACGCGCGCGGCGTACGCCAAGGAGATCGCGGCTGCCAAGCTGATCGTATGGAACGGCCCGATGGGCGTCTTCGAGATTCCCGATTTTGCCGAAGGCACGCTGTCCGTGGCGCACGCGGTCGCAGATGCCACCGCGTCCGGCGCGTTCTCCATCGTCGGCGGAGGCGATTCCGTAGCGGCGGTTGCGCAAGCGGGCGTAACGGATAAAATCAGTCATATTTCCACCGGCGGCGGCGCGTCGCTCGAGTTTCTGTCGGGCATGAAGCTGCCAGGAGTAGAAGCGCTGTCGGAGAAGTCAGAAGCCAGAAGTCAGAAGGCAGAAGCAAGGTAGGATGGCGACGGGATCTCTCGGTCAGGACACTCTGGCTTCTCACTTCTGACCCCTGATTTGCGGCGCCACAACTATGAGACGACCCGTAATCGCAGGAAACTGGAAAATGTACAAGACCATCGCGGAGGCGTCCGCGTTCGTGCGCGATCTGCGCCCGCTAGTGGACAAGGTCGAGCACTGCGAGGTCGTCGTGGCGCCTCCCTTCACCGCGCTGCGTGCTGCGGCCGACGCCGCGCGCGGATCGAATGTTGGCATAGCAGGACAAGATGTCCACTGGGACGCCGAGGGCGCCCACACCGGCGACATTTCAGCTCGCATGCTGCTCGACGCGGGTTGCACCCACGTGATCATCGGCCATTCGGAGCGTCGCCACGATCACGGCGAGACCGACGAGGACGTGAATCGCAAGCTCAAGGCAGCGCTGGCCGCGGGTCTGCTGCCGATCGTCTGCGTTGGCGAAACGCTGGCCGAGCGCGAGTCCGGCCGGACGGAGGCCGTGCTGGAACGCCAGTTCACGCGGGGCCTCGCCGGATTGACCGGGCCCGAGTTTTCCCGTATCATACTGGCATACGAACCGGTTTGGGCCATCGGCACGGGACGCACCGCCACTCCGGAAATGGCCGCCCAAAGTCACCGCCAGTTGCGTGATCTTGCGAGTCAACGCTTCGGCGACGTGGCGGCGGACCAGTTGCGGATTCTGTATGGCGGAAGCGTGAAGCCCGACAATATCGGTGGGCTGATGGCGGAGCCCGAGATCGACGGCGCCCTGGTCGGAGGAGCCAGCCTCAAGCTGGAATCGTTCGTATCGCTGGTGAATTATCCCAGAGCTACTTGAAGAGGCTATCGATAATATGACGATTTGGATCGGGCTGGTCATGGCACTGCACATCCTCGTGACCCTTCTGCTGGTGCTGGTTGTGCTCATCCAGGGCGGGGAGAACGTGGACATCACCGCGGCCTTCGGCGGCGTGAGCCAGGCGGCCTTCGGGCCACGCGGAACGGTCTCCACGCTCGCCAGGTTCACCTGGGTGCTGGGCGGCATCTTCATGCTCACCTCGATCACGCTCTCGGTCTGGGCCGGCAGGATCGGAGGCGCATCGGTGCTGCGGAACAGCGGCACCACGAAGGCCGCGCCCGCACCGAAGTCTTCGGCGCCGGCCAGACCCGCGATTCCGGCACACAAGTGATCGGGCTCGTTCGTGATAATGTAATGAGTTGTCGTTGCGTCAAAAGTGTTCTAATGTTGATTATCCCTCAGGGCGGAAGTGGCGGAACTGGCAGACGCACCAGCTTGAGGGGCTGACGCCCGTCAAGGGCGTGGGGGTTCGAATCCCCCCTTCCGCACCACACCTCTTACTTTCAGTTCTCGCTTTCATTCGACCCACGAGTATTCTTCCCTCGACAACCTCTGAGACCTCACAACGCTTGAGCTGTGCGCTGGCGATGCAGCGCGGGGTCGACTTGCTTGGCCATAGCCTCGGTATCGAGCGGCAATCCCAGAAAGCGCGCGATCTCCACCGCGTGCGCGGCGGGATCGGCCAGGAGTGCGTGATAATCAAGTTGCATCACTGCTATTTCCTTCCGGGTTCCGAGCCACGCGATCACCTGGTTGCGATGCGCGCGTAGCGCGGCGGGCATCGCCGCTGCCGGCAGTGCCGCGCCTCGCGTTCCTAGGTTCGAGATCATCGCCGTTTGCGACGCCACCACCTCTTCGAGGGCGCGCATCATAAAGAGCACGCGGTAAGCGTGTCCACCTGGCAACGACATCAGCAACGATGAAATGATCTTCACCGCTTTTCCTTCCGCCTCAGCGACGCATCCGGGATCCTGCGCCAGTTGCTTGATTCTCTCCCACTCGTAGTAGCCGCGCGGATTGTTCGGGTCGGATGAACGAAGCCCGTCCGTGAGCACCGGTATTCCGCCCGCCGCGACCATCTGCATCGCCAGCGAGGTGCCTGAGCGCGGGAGTCCGGAGACGATGTAGATCATACGAGGCAGTGGCAAGTGACCAGTGGCGAGTGTCAAGGGCCTAATTGTTCACCGCGGCGCTCATCTGCTCGCGCCGGCGCTTTAAGAGGTCCGCTGCCAGCTTGCGATGACTCGCCGCTTTCTCCAGATCGCCGCCGGGACGGCTCTCGAGCGCGGCGAGCCAGCGATGCGCGTTCACGAGTCCGGGAAGCATGGAGACGGACGTCTCAAAGGCCAGCGCGGCGCGATGCGGATGACCGAGACGCGCGAGCGCCACGCCCAACGCGTAATGGCCGAGAGGCAGGAAGTGCTGCAACCCGACCGCGAGCAGCGCCTCTTCGGCCGCGTCCTCATTCTGCCGGCGCCGCAACTTGACCTGCGCCAGACCGAGATGAGCTTCGGGACTGTCGCCGTCGATCTCGAGCGCGCGGCGAAAAGCGCGTTCGGCGTCGTCGAGCTGCTGGCGGCGGAGATAGGTCTCGCCGATTCGCAGGTGCAAGTTCGGCAGTCGAGGATCGGCCTGCTCCGCGCGCAGCAAGCAAGCGAGCGCCTCCTCCGTGTTCCCTTCCTCGAAGTGAATCACGCCCATCAGCCAGTCCGCCCAGGGGCGCGGCGGATCTTCGGTTGACGATTGACGATTGACTATTGGGGTCTGTCCGTTGTCCGTTGTCCGTTGTCCGTTGCCGGCATTAAGCTCCTGAGCGGCGCTGGCGGGGTTCTCACTCGTCTCTCGCCTCTCGTCTCCCGTCTCTTGTCCGTCGTCTCTCGTCTCTTGTCTCTCATCTGTCGTCTCTGCTTGCTCGGGCGGCTTCGGCGGATTGGCAATCAGGTCCTCGAGGATCGCCTTCGCCTCCGCGCGCTGGCCCAGCATGTAGTGGCACTGCGCCAGATGCTGGCGAAACCGCGCTTCGTCGCTGCCCTTCACCAATTCCTCCAGCAGAGGCAGAGCCTCTTTGGGCCGCCGCGAGTCCAGATAGACGCGCGCCACATTATAATTAGCCTCGCGCACCGCGGTCGCCACCGCCTTCTCCTGGTTCTCATTGGGCTTTTGAATGTAGCCTAGCGCTATAAACTGCTGTAGAACCGCCTGGGCGGCCGCGGGATCCATGCGCAGGTCCGCGGGATGCATGCCGCACTCGCCCGGCTCCTGTTCCCAGCTCGGGATGCGTTCGATCGCGGGCGACTCGGCGAAAGCCTGCACGAGCACCCGTCCGTCCATGTCCTCGCCGACCGGCAGACCGAAAAGCGTGAGGACCGTCGGCGCGATATCGAGCAGCGTCGCCCCATAGATGCGCTCGTCCTCTTTCAGATGCTGGCCGCGCATTGCAATGATCCCGAACTGGCGATGCTGAACCGCGGGTCCGGCGGGCTCGCGCGGAATGCCGCGCGGCCGCAGGTGATCGGAGTGAAAACCGTGGTCCGAGCAGAGAATCACCGTCGCCTCAGGCCCGGCGAGATCGACGAGAGTGTGCAGCATCATGTCGTGGAAGCGGTAGGCGTTGTTCACCACGTCTTTGTAAATCTCGAACTTGTCTTCGGGCACGCCTTCCATGCGCGGCGGATGAAAATGCATGAAGCCGTGACAGAAATGATCGATGCCGTTGTAATAGACCCCCATGAAATCCCAGGGTTGGTTCTGCAGGATCCAGGTGGCGGCGTTGTGGATGGAGAGATTCTCGGCCAGAATCTTGGCGAATGAGGCCAGGCCGCGATCTTTTTCCTGATCGATCTCGGCCGCGCGCGGAATCCAGGGCAGGATTGCAGCCTCGGTGACTTCCGCGGGATGCATGCGCAGATTGGCGAAGGTGTCGCGCATGCTCTCGGGATGCACGGCGCCGGGCGGCAGCGGCCACGGCTTATCGAGCGGCTGCGTGGCGTACGGATAGAGGTCGGAAACCGATATGCCGTTCACCGGCTCGGCGGGATGGCCGGCAAACCAGCCAAGCACGTGCGTCTTGTAGCCTCGCTGCGTGAGGATATTCCAAAGGGCTCTGACTTTGCGCGACGTGCTCGAGACGGGCCGGATGCCGCCGGTTTGCGTGTCGGGCTCGGTGAATCCGTGGATGCCGTGTTTATCCGCGCGCATGCCCGTAGCAATCGAGTTCCAAAGCAGGGGCGAAAGCACGGGGCGCAGCGTGGCGAGGTTGCCCATCACGCCGTGGCTGACGAAGTCGTCGAGCGTCGGCATGAGCCCCTGATCCATCAGGGGCGTGGCGATCTTCCAGTCAGCGGCGTCCCAACCGATCAGGAGGACTTTCTTGGCAAGCGGCTGGGCCATCCGCGAATTATAGCGCGGGCCGGTTTCCATCGCAGGTCACCCAGTGTGGCCGCAACAAAGAGAAAAGACTCAACACAAAGTTCACGAAGAACTCACAGAGACCACGGAGAAGAGAGCTGGATCCTGATCCGCGGCCACCTTTCTCGCGCTCTTCGTCTTTTCTGTGGCCTCCGTGAGACCTCCGTGCACTCGGTGTTGAAGTTCTAACCCGAATCGCCGTTGCGCGCGGGCGCGGGATATCGCGCCAGTTGTTCCGCGAGCGACCGGTCGCCCAGGCGCTCGGCCTCGCGCGCGTGCCGCCACGCGGCATCGTACTCGCCCTCGATGGCGTAGATGCGTCCCAGGCTCACGTGCGGAGCGGCATAAGCGGAATCGAACTCGATGGCCTTGCGGAAGTACTCGACGGCGGCGTTGCGGTCGCCTTTGAACTGGCAAAGCGAGCCCAGCGCGTAATGAGCGCCCGCGTTGCGGGCGTCGCGATCGAGGATCGCCTGTTGTTCGGCGATCGCGCTCTCGAGATCGCGATCGAGCGCGGGCTGAATCACCTCGTTGCGCCACAAACCCATACGAAACCTCGCGAGGTGTTAGGTGCCAGGCGGAAGTTCACCGTCAACAGCTGACAGTCAACAGTCGAAAGAAAACGAGTACCTTTTACTGTCGACTGTCGACTGTCAACTGTCGACTTCCAGCTAACACCTGGCACCTACTCACGCGGGAATAAAAGGCTCGAGTTCCTGCTCCACCTGCGACGGCGTGAGCGTCTCGCCGTCGTTGAGCCGATCGAGGATGCGTCCGATAGCCTCTTTGGCCTGCTCTTTGCGATAGGTCCGGATGAACCCGTCGTAGAAGTGGTCGCCGGCCATGGCGCGATTGATCTCGGTCTCCTTGTTGTGGTCCTGAAGCTCGGTGAAATAGACCACGCGATAGCGGCCCTGGTACGGCTCGCGGTAAATCTCGAACATCACCTTGTCGGACTCGAACGGCATAGGCAAAACCCCGCCCGTTATGTTAGCATGCTTGCAGCAGAATTCCGGTAGCTTCGTTTAGCTTCGTTTTTGAGGTTGTCTTGTTGATGATAAATGACTTCCGTAGCTTCGTTTTGTGAAAACGTGCAAAATTTATAGGGGGGGGAGGGCCCCCTTTTTCGAGCCCCTCATCCTCGTTCGACAGCTCCCGGCGAATGAAGCCGAGCGCCTGCAACAGCGCCGTGATCACCCACTGCTTGCGGTCGATTGCCTGGCGGATTCTTTCACCTTGCAGGCTCATGGCCCGGTCCCGGCGCCTGGGGCAAGCCGCGACACGCGCGCGGAGCGCGGTAGGCTAGTCTCGTCGAGGTAAAGTCCGTAAGCCGAGATCGCGCTTTGCCGCCAGCGCTCTTCGATTTGCGCGTCGCGGATGTGCTCCCACGCCTCGAGTTCCAGCCGCAAACGGGCGAGATCGTGGAAATGCGTGGCCAGCATGGGCGGAGCGGGCTGGCCGGGCCGCTGGTAGGGACTGATGAGTTCGCGGTAAAGCTCCTCGCCAGACCGACTCAGGATCCCACACTTTGGCCTTGCCTTGCTCGGTGGCATAGGCGATCGCGTCCAGTCGTGCGTTCCGATCGGCGACAAACGCCTCCAGCTTGGCAACCTTTTCCGAAGAACCGCAAGGATCGCCGGCGGCGGTCCGGCGGCCGGCCAACATCCCGCTATAGAGGAATATACGCGCGATTTCGACGGCATCCGAGTCAGGATTCCGGCGCGCCCCTCGTAGAGGCGATTCCGTTTGTTCGAGGAGCGCCCGTGAGTCGACGCCTGCCGCCGGTGATGCCTCCGGTTTGCTGCGTCGTCGCCGCTAAGTCTTTGTTTTCTAGCGATTTACATTCTTCTTCATGACCTTCACCGCCTCGTAGCGGCGAGTTCACGCGCGCCAAATGGCGCAAATGGCGAGCGCAAAGCCCAAATGCGGCGTAAAGCCGCCGCTACGTCGAATTGACCTCAAACGCTTGGGAGTGATTGAGTGATTTTTGATGGGTGAATGGCCAGTGGTTGCCAGTCGAAGCTTCCGTCGTCGGCCAGAAATCACAAATCCTCAATCACAAATCGCCAATTGCTCAATCACTCCGATTCCAAACTCGACACCCGACTCCCAGGGACGTGGATTCCCCCCCGTTCGGAATGACGGTCTTCGAAGAGGGATTCCGCATGCCATAATGGACTCGGTCGGTCCGCCTGTGCCTGCCTGGGTCGCATCGCGGACAGAACCGATCTCGATCCCAACGGGGGCAGGCACGGGGCCCGGCCCCTACGAGCGACATGCCCGAATTGCCTGAAGTCGAAACCGTACGTCGCGGTCTCGAGGCCCGCGCTACCGGACGCCGCATCGTTGACGTCGAGGTGCGCCATCCCCAAGTGATCGTCGGCTCGGCCGAACTCTTCGAACAAGACGTCCGCGGCGTGATCGGAAGGCTGGACCGCAAGGGTAAAGCGATCGCCGTCGAGCTTCTTGCCCTGAACGGCGATGCTCCGCATTATCTACTGGTCCGGCTTGGAATGACCGGCCAAGTGACGGTGGTGTCGCGCGACTATCCGCTGGAGCCGCACACGCACGCGCGCTTGATGCTCGAAAACGGCGAGGAGATTCGCTATCGCGACATCCGGCGCTTTGGCCGCTTGCGCTATTGCACGCGCGAAGAGCTTGAGGAGATCTTCTCCGGAATGGGCCCCGATGCGCCTGCCATGACCGACGCCGAATTCCTGGCGGCGCTCGCTGGCCGCCGCACGCCCATCAAGAGTTGGCTGCTGAATCAAGGACGGCTGGCGGGCGTGGGCAACATCTACGCCGACGAAGCGCTGTTCGCGGCCCGCATTCACCCGCTCAGCGAGGCGCGCAGCCTCAAGCCGGCGCAGGCCCGCGAGTTGCGCCGAGCCGTGGAACACGTCCTGCGGCGCGCCATCGCAATGCAAGGCACCAGCCTGCGCGATTACATCGATATCGAAGGGCGTCCCGGACGATTCCGCATCAAGCTGAAGGTCTATCAACGCACGGGCGAGCCCTGCCCGCGCTGCGGAGCCAAAATCCGCCGGCTCGTGCTCGGGGGACGCAGCAGCCACTATTGTCCACGATGCCAGCGGAGGCGAAGACGCAGTAGGCGGTAGGCAGAAAACAAAAGTCAAAAAGCAAAACTCAAAAGTCAAAGTCAAAAATACTGCCGGAGGTCAATCGCCCGATCACCCGATCATTCAATCGCTCAATCCCGATCACCCGTTCAGCAGCAGTGCCGAGTGTCCC
Organism: Terriglobia bacterium; assembly: GCA_030038235.1. Taxonomy (GTDB): domain Bacteria; phylum Acidobacteriota; class Terriglobia; order UBA7540; family UBA7540; genus Gp13-AA77. Next base: position 13,739 of record JASHPE010000170.1, on the reverse strand, counting down.
GGCCCGAGCGCGCGCTGCGACCTGCGATCAAAATGCTTGTCGCGAAAATAATGCTGGGCGCGGCGGCCCCATCCGGTGATGAAGTAGGCGTTGAGCACGGCGCCGAGACCCGCGCCCAGCAGCGGAACCATTCCGGTGGTAATCTTTTCTGCCAGCTCAGTGCCAGCCTTTTCCGCAACGCGCGTCATCAGGCGCTCGATCACTTGTTTCTTGATCCAGTCCCGCGCCACGTCCACACCGGCAGCGCTCGCCACCGCCATCCACAGTTCCACTTGCTCTTCTTCGGTTCGGTACTCGAATCCGTAAATCATGCCAAGCTTCTGGATCAGCCGCAGAGTGATCACCCCGAGCACGCTGACGTCGGGCAGCAGCGTGAACACGCCTCCGAGGCCAAAACCCGCGCCTTCGATGATCGCCATGCGGCGGTGGCCTGAAATCGCCCGCTCCGCCACGTGATCGAGCGCTGCCGGATGCAAATCAAACACGTCGCCGAACGAGGCAATCGGCAAGCCATGCCCACGACGTAACTCGTGGAGATAGCGGTCGGGCTTTACGGCGAAGCGTCCATAGGCCCGCCTCAACCCGCGCTCGACGGCGCGGCTGATCCGCTGGCTAAGGAACGACGGGGAGTCTGCAATGCTCATGACCCGTTGGATGCCGGCAGAGCCACTCCCGTCGTTCGCCAAATTTCGCGCCCCCAGACAATGCCCGCTATTCAATATTGATCGTGAACTCCGAATCCGCGGTTCCGACCGCACGGAGAACGTAAAGCACCTTGCCCGACAGCTTGTTGGTATCGATGATCGTCAGGAACTGGAAACCCGGACCGCCGGAATCGTTGAGCTGCAGACCGGGATTGCCCGCGTTGAAATCGGCCATCGTGCCCGCGCACAGCGCCAGATTCGTGCCCGAAGTGTTGTTCTCGAAGGCGAGCTTCAACACGGTGTGCTCTTTGGTGTCCACCGGCAGTCCCGTCACAAGATATTTGCCGGTACTTCCTACTGTTCCGGTTATCGTAATCATGCGCGCCCACTCCTTTTGCCCGGAATTTCCATTATCCTCTCCGGACCGACCGGCAACGTACCACGAGGCCGCCCGAATGCAACCGCCAGTCGGGTCCGACAATGCTGCGGAGGGCGCTCGGACTCAAGGCTGAGGCGGCGGTGCGCTAGGCGCCGCGACGAACGGTTGGGCCGGCGCATTCTGCAGGACTTGGAGTTCAGTGAGCACCTTCCGCCACTCTTTGGGATCGCGTTCGGCGGCGTTCACCGCGCCGACATTGTGATAGAAACTCAAGATGTTCCGCTGCAACCCCGGTGTGAGCCCCGCGAACTTCTTTGCGGCAAGGCGGTGCAACAGTTGGGCGTACGTTTCATCGGCGAGTTGATACTCACCAAACTGGGTAGGCTTGCCGGTATCAAGATCGTCGTTCTCAAGGGCGGGATCAGACGAAGAAGCGGCCGGGCCGGGCGCTGCGCCTGCCAGGTTTGAGTAGCGCTCGACCGTAGCTTTGAAGCTGGCGAGAAACAACACTTGCGTCTGAGGCGACGGCGGCTTGAATCGCAGAATGCGCAGCGGCCCGATCTTGGGCAGAATGCGCGCCAGGAACACCAGGAATCGCGCCAACAGGCCCGGTTGCGTCTCAGATTCACCCCACAACGCGCCCCGGTAGCGAGGCTGGCGATACGTCTTGCCCCATCGCGTCTCATAATCCCGCCGTGACAGCCGGTACACGAAACCGTTGCGCGTGACGTTGGGATTCGCCTGCAGAATCTCCTTGCGCTTGCTCTTCCACGCGACTTTCGTCATTTGCGGAATGATCTCACTGGCGGTGCGGCGATAGGTTCCAATGGCGAGGTCTTCACTGAAGAACAGGTTTTTGAAGTTGAGGCCGTAGGTCTCCTGGAAGGCGCGCTCGAGCGCCGGTCTTGCCACTTTGAAGCCGATGAAGTCACCGTAAGTGGCCGGCGAGTAGCCCGAGCCCGCAATCTGAGCCACGTCAAACGAGAATTCCACCATGAGGTGCGCCGTGGGGTCGTCTTCGTATGTGACGACTTTGCCGAACTTCTGCTGTAGCTTGGGATACGCCTCGGGCACCGAGAGATTCACGGCGAGCGGATGCCCTTCGGTGTCGGCGGCGTAGTGGGCGAGCGCGCCCAGCGCGAAAGCGTAGTCGTACATCGTCTGGGACTGCTCGAACAGCGCGTCGATGAACTCTCCTGTCCGCACGTAATGGGTCAGGTTGCTGAAAAAATGGTTGCCGAACGGGTAGTAGCCCATGTCCTGAATCACGCAGCCGCCATAGGCGTAGGCGTGCGCCTCGCGAAGCTGAGCGTCGGAGGCGGTGGGATAGCGCTCGAGCAGCAAGGGCTTGATGACCGGGTCCCAGGCGGCATCGATCACCGCCTCGTGGCTCAACACGGAGTAGCCCGCTAGCGGCGCGGCCATGGGACCGGCCAGGACCGCGACCACGAGCATCGCCGCCAGTTTCCTGTGCCGGACGTGGCTAATCATGAGTCGCCTTTCGGCTGAGGCACGTCCGACATTCGTGATCGCTCCGACGGTAAGGCGGGCTCGCCCATGATTCAGTTAGATTCTGCCAGCAATAGATTCGGCCGCCCCAACCCAGACCGGAATGAGAGGAATCGTCTAAGATTGATATCCGATTATGGCCTCGAGCGATTTTGACAAGTCGAAGATGTACCTCTCGCCCTGCCCGCCGGTTGAGCGCTGGGACGACTGGGTCGAGTATGACGCCGCAGCGTGGCCGCGCCGCGTCGAGCGCCACTACCAACTTATTCCCACCATCTGCTTCAATTGCGAATCAGCCTGCGGGCTGCTCGCCTACGTTAATAAGGAGACGGGAGAGATCGATAAGTTCGAGGGCAACCCCAAGCACCCGGCCAGCCGCGGACGCGTGTGCGCCAAGGGCCCGGCGACGATCCATCAAATTCACGATCCGGACCGCATCCTGCATCCGATGAAGCGTGTGGGATCGCGCGGCGGCGGCCAGTGGGAGCGCGTGAGCTGGGGCGAGGTCCTCGAAACCATAGGGGCGCGGATCCGCAAAGCGATTCAGGACGGGCGCCGCAACGAAGTGATGTACCACGTGGGCCGGCCCGGCCACGACTTCATCATGGACCGCTTGCTGCAAGCCTGGGGCATCGACGGCCACAATTCGCACACCAACGTCTGCTCAGCGGCGGCCAGACTCGGATACGCGCTGTGGCACTTCGCTGACCGGCCGTCGCCCGATCATGCCAACGCTCGCTTCATCCTCCTGCTCTCGGCGCATCTCGAGTCCGGCCATTATTTCAATCCGCACGCGCAGCGCATTATCGACGGCAAAATGGCCGGGGCGAAGATGGCGGTGATGGATCCGCGTCTTTCGAACACAGCCAGCATGGCCGATTACTGGCTGCCGACCTTCCCCGGCACCGAGGCCGCCGTGCTGCTGGCCATGGCCAAGGTGATCCTCGACGAGAACCGGTTCGACGCCACGTTCGTGAAGAATTGGACCAACTGGACGGAACTCAAAATCGACGGCTTCGACGCCGCCGGACAGACGTTCGAAGCTGTGATCGAAGCCCTCAAGCGGCACTACGCGAGATACACGCCGGAGTTTGCCGCGAGCGAAAGCGGCGTCCCCGCGGAGACCATCGTGACCATCGCGCGCCATATCGCGACTGCCGGAAGCCGCTTCGCGTCGCACGTGTGGCGGGGCACCGCCGCCGGGAATTTGGGTGGCTGGCAGACGGTACGCGCTCTGATGCTGCTGCACGTTCTCACCGGCTCTGTCGGTACTGAGGGCGGGCACAACCTGGGCGTCTGGAACAAGTTCGTGCCGCGACCGTTCAGCGTGCCGCCGCCGCAGAAGCATTGGAACGAACTGCTCTATCCGCCCGAATGGCCGCTGGCACATCACGAGATGTCGTTCCTGCTGCCACATTTTTTGAAAGAGGGCCGCGGCCGCCTCGACACTTACTTTACCCGCGTCGTCAATCCCGTGTGGACGTTTCCGGACGGATTCTCGTGGATTGAGGTGCTGCGTGACGAGAGCCTGATCGGCCTGCACGCCGCCCTCACTCCGACGTGGAATGAGACTGCCTGGTACGCCGATTACGTGCTGCCGATGGGACAGAGCCCGGAGCGCCACGACCTGATGAGCCAGGAGACGCACTCCGGCAAATGGATCGGGTTCCGCCAGCCGGTGCTGCGCGTGTTCCGGGAGAAGCAGGGCGGAAAAACCGAGCACAGCTACGAGTCCAATCCGGGCGAAGTGTGGGAAGAAGACGAGTTCTGGATCGACCTGTCGTGGGCCATCGATCCGGACGGCGCGCTCGGAATCCGGCAGTGGTTCGAATCGCCTTATCGGCCCGGGCGGAAGATCACGGTGGACGAATACTACGGCTGGATCTTTGAGAACTCGGTGCCGGGCCTGCCCGACGCCGCGCGGCGCGAGGATCTGACGCCCCTCGGCTACATGCGGAAATATGGAGCGTTCGAGGTCCAGAACGATATTCACCGGCTCAATGAAACGTCAGTATCCAAAGGGGATTTCGAAGGCTCAGAGACGCGCCCTGACGGGGTCGTGATCAAGGGCGGCGCGCCGGTCGGCGTGATGATCGAAGGGAAGCCCGTATTGGGCTACAACACGCCCTCGCGCAAGCTCGAAATCTTCTCGAAGACCATGGCCGATTGGAAATGGCCCGAGTTTGCCCTGCCGGAGTATTGCCGCAGCCACATTCATCGATCCGCCCAGGAGGCGTCCACCGGCAAGGCGCCGCACGACTTCGATCCGGCGATGGTGCCGCTCGTCGAGTGGCCGCCCGAGGCAAGCGGCGAAATCTACACGCTGCTTCCCACGTTCCGTCTGCCGGTGCTGATTCATTCACGAACCGGCAACGCCAAGTCGCTTTACGAAATTGCGCACAAGAATCCGCTGTGGGTGAATCCGGTGGACGCGGCGAAGCTCGGCAACATCCACACCGGCGATCTGCTGAAGGTCCATACCGAGATCGGCTACTTTGTGCTACACGCCTGGGTGACCGAAGGTCTCACACCCGGGGTCGTCGCCTGCTCACATCACCTCGGGCGCTGGCGCGTGAACAAGGACGAGCGGGTCGACCGCCTGGCGAGCGCTTGGGTTGATCTGGAAGAGATCGGGAAGGGCCGGTGGAAGATACGCCAACTCGCCGACGTCTCGCCTTACAAAAGCCGCGATGCCGATACCCAGCGCGTCTGGTGGAGCGACGCCGGCGTGCACCAGGACATCGTCTTCCCCGTGCATCCCGACCCGGTCAGCGGCATGCACTGCTGGCACCAGATGGTGCGCGTGGAGCGCGCGGGACAGGACGATCGCTACGGCGACATCTTCGCAGATACCAGTCGTGCCCACGCCGTTTATCTGAAATGGAAGGCCCTCGCGAGACCAGCGCCCGGCCCCGACAATCTGCGGCGTCCGCTATGGCTGCCACGCGTGGTCAGGCCGGCGGAGTCGGCCTATTACTTCGGGAATCCAAAGGGCGAAGCGGTTCCGCGTAAAGGCTAGAAATGCGGGCTACTGCGCCGGAGGATTCGCGCTCGCAGGAGGCGCCGCAGGCTGTCCGCACATGCTCTTTGCTTGCGCGAATTCTGCGTCGCTGTAGTTCGAGTGGAGGACCACGAGCTTAATCTTGTCTTTCGCGGCGAAATCGTTCAGCTCTTTCACCTCGCCCGGGCCGGTGAATTCCTGCCGCGGCAGGTTGGCATTGTAGCTTGCCAGCACCTTGTACTGCGTCCGCGCGTACACCACGCCAAGCAGGAGCAGCTTGCCTTTCACCGGCGTGTGCTTCTCCAGGATCGCGCATCCGACATTACCCTGCGTCACGCCGCTCAATTCGGGCTGCTCATTGTCATCCTTGTCCGGCCGGGCCTGCATCATAGCGCCCATCAGCACGAGCAGGAGTCCGGCGACAATTAAAGGAAAAAATTTGTGCGTCATAGTGGCACCTTCCCGGTGCCGGAGGAGTGGACTGCAAACCCTCGAAGATTCCACAGGTCCGGCGCGATTCCGCCCCCGTAGTTTGGATGCCCCCGCGTCGCAAGTGAAGTCGTTGTTCGCGCTAGGATTTGTGCGGCGAAGCGTGCCGGGGCTGGTAAAGCCAAATCCCGCTGCCGCCGGGAAGCTGGAATGCCGTGAGCAGACCCCAGCTCAGGTCCTTCACAGGTTCGATGAACTTCACGCCCTTCGTTTCGAGATCCTTCACCGTGGCTTCGACATCGTCGCACATCAGGTAGAACTGATGATGTCCCTTCAAGATCGTCGTGTCGGGCACGTTCTCGTCGCCAGGCCCCGTAGGATGCAGGGCGACTTCGGCAGGCGGCAAGGCGAAGATCAGCCAGCCGTGTCCGGCATCGACCGACGGAAAACGGAGAACGTCGCGGAAAAACGCGCGATCGGCATCGGCGTCCTTGCTATAAATCACGACATGGGCGGCATTGATCATCGAGAACCTCGCAACAAGCTGGTTTCAGGCGCCAAGCATTTTAGCACGCGTGCGGGGCGATCGAGCGCCCGCTTAGTTGACGGCATCCGTCTGACGATCGATGAGATGGATGGAGGGATCGGCGAAGAGCAGTTCGGGAAGTTGCGTTTTGTCCGCGTCGCGAAGGTCCACGACTTTGACGTTCAACGGTGGCTGAGCGGAGGCAGCCTCGTCGTCGGTCAACAGACCCCGCGCCCGAAGCCCGTTCTCCGCGCTGTGGAGGATTTCTGCCTGCTTCAGAACAAACGAAGTGGCCTCGTTAACGTACGCCTCCGGCGAGCTCCAGGTGATGTTGAGAAAGGGATTGAGCTGCAACGCGAATTGATCCTTCTTCTGGCCCAGGAGCTGTCCGATCAGGTCGCGGCTCAGGTCGGCCGGCCCGGCATTCAGTGGATTGCCACAGTCGTACATGAGCGTGGCAGCAAGCGGGTAGTCTTGGCTCGACTTTGTCTGCCAGTACACCGGATTTTCACCGCCGACGAGCAACTCCGAGCCCGCCGCCTGATTTGCCCAAAGCCAGTAGATTCGCACCGGGGGCCAGTCGGTACCCGGTGCGCCTCCTCCGGGGCCCATGCAGTCGCCAGCGACCCCGCCGCCGCCAACCCCCTCCAAGGGACTCAGCACCTGAATTGTGGCATGAATAGGGGAGATGTTCTTCAGCAGGCGAGCGGCAAATCCGGGAGGCGGGTTCCGGGCGAGCAGGTCTGCCGCCGCCAGCCATTCCATCCGTTGTTTTGCGCTGTCCATGACGCCGAGCAGCGCCTCACGAGCGTCGCCATGCGACCGCGCGAGCAGCAAGAGCGCCCGGGCGCGAAACTTGGGATAAAGGGCCAGGGCGAGGTCGGGAGAAACGTCGGCGTTCAACTGAATCAGCGAATCCAGCATGACCAGCGCCGCGAAATCATCGTCCGCCCAGTCCGAGGAGCCCGCTTGCGGACTCGCTTGATATTTATTCAGGGCGTCGATCAGCGGCGGGATTTGCTGCTCCAGCCGGTCACGGCCGATCCAATACGCGGCCCAGGCGCGCTCGCGCGGATCGCCATGCTGTAGCCACTCGGGCGCGAGGGCGAGAGCGTCCTGAGGACTTATGTGTTCCGGATCGGAAGTGTTTGGCCGCTGCGCGGAGGCGATAACTGCGGCGCCGAGGAAAGCAGCGAGCAATAGACGCGTGCATGGACATGTCATGAGTGTTCACCTGTTCGCAGCCGCAGGCTTCGATGATCGCAAGCATGCAGACGTTGCCCTGGGAGCGCGGGCAGAGCCTGCCCTGAGCGAAGCGAAGGGATGCCCGCGCTCCCAGGTCCTGATCCATCTGATAGAATACTGGGTCAATTAACTGGAGCCTGCCCATGAATCAGGTCTTTAACGGCGTTCCCGTGCCCGCAGAGGGCTCGGCCATCACCTTCGCGGACGGCGCGTTTCAGGTGCCGGACCGGCCGATCATTCCCTACATCGAAGGCGATGGCACCGGGCGCGACATCTGGAAAGCATCGCAGCGCGTCTTCGACGCAGCCGTCGAAAAGAGCTTCGGCGGACGCCGTCGCATCGCGTGGTACGAAGTCTTCGCGGGCGAGAAAGCCTTCCGGCAATTCGGCGAGTGGCTGCCGCAAGGCACGCTCGACGCCATCAAGGCGTTCCGCATCGCCATCAAGGGTCCGTTGACGACGCCGGTGGGCGGCGGCATCCGCAGCCTGAACGTGGGCCTGCGCCAGTTGCTGAATCTCTATGCGTGCTGGCGGCCTGTCAAGTACATCCCGGGCGTGCCGTCGCCGGTGCGCAGTCCCGAGCAGATGAACGTAGTCATCTTCCGCGAGAATACCGAGGACGTCTACGCCGGAATCGAGTGGCACGAAGGCACGGACGCGGCCCGGCGCGTGATCGACTTCGTCAACGGACAGCTCAGGGCTGACGGAGTCAAAAAACAGATTCGCGCGGACTCTGGAATTGGCATCAAGCCCATCTCGATCACGGGCACCGAGCAGCTCGTGCGGCGCGGCATCCAGTATGCGATCGACCACAGTCTGAAGACGGTGACGCTGGTGCACAAGGGCAACATCATGAAGTTCACAGAAGGCGCGTTCCGCGATTGGGGCTATCAACTCGCCCGCCAAGAGTTTCGCGACCGCGTCGTGACCGAGCGCGAGAGCTGGATTCTGGGCGGTAGGGACAAGAATCCTCAAGCCACGATCGATGACCTTGCGGCCGAGCTCGAGCCGGGCATTGAGATGGCTTCCCCGGAATTTAAGCAACAGATCGACCGCGAGGTCCGCACGTGCCTCGATTCCATCGGCTCGAGCCACGGGCAAGGTCAGTGGAAGCAGAAGATCCTGGTCAACGATCGCATCGCTGATTCGGTGTTTCAGCAGATCCTCACGCGCGCGGGCGAGTATCAAGTGCTCTGCACGCCCAACCTGAACGGCGATTACCTTTCTGACGCGTGCGCGGCGCAGATCGGCGGGCTCGGCCTCGCGCCCGGCGCCAACATCGGTGACGGCTACGGTGTGTTTGAAGCCACGCACGGCACGGCGCCGAAGTATGCCGACAAAGACGTGATCAATCCATCCGCCGTGATCCGTTCCGGCGCGCTGATGTTTGAGTTCATGGGCTGGCCCGAAGTGAGCGAGCGCATCGAAAAGGCCCTCGCGGCCACGATCGGACAAAGGCGCGTGACCTACGACCTGGAAAGGCTGATGAAGATGGAGGGCGCAAGCGGTATCCAAAACCTCTCCACGAGCGGCTTCGCTGGCGCTATAATCGGGAATCTCTAAACAATTCATTCGCTCGAAAGTGCAAGAAAGCCCCAGGGGACTGCATCGCGATTTGCTCCTCGAGAATTGGGAACGGCCTTTCGAAGGAGCACGTCATGAGAATCGAACGACAGTCTGCAATCCTAAGAGCTTTCATCAACGTGATCGCAGGCGCCGGCTGCATCCTGGCGGCGATTACGCTCCAGACCTCAGCCGCTTCCGCACAGACCTACGTCTTCAATCGAGCCGACTACGCCACCGGCACAACTCCCCAAGGCGTGGCCACGGGCGATTTCAACAACGACGGGCGCCCGGACTTTGCTGTTGCCAACAAAGGCGCGAATAACGTCTCAATCCTGCTGGGGCAACCGAACGGCGCGCTCGGCGCGAAGACCAATTTCCCGGTGGGCGTCGAGCCTTATGCCGTGGCCGTCGGCGATTTTAACGACGACGGCAACCTCGATCTGGCGGTCGCCAACTCGGTTGGCAACGATGTCTCCATCCTGCTCGGCAACGGCCTAGGCAGCTTCACGCCCGGAAGCGCCGTTGACACGGGCGAGGCGCCCGAAAGCATCGCCGTGGGCGACTTCAACGGCGACGGAATCCTCGATCTCGCCGTCGCCAACTACGGATCGAATACCGTCTCCGTGCTCCTGGGCGTGGGCAACGGCACTTTCACACTAGGATCGTCTCCGGCGGTCACCGCTCCCACGTCGGTGACCGCAGCCGACTTTACCAACAACGGCGTGCTCGACTTGGCTGTGACCAGCACCGGAACCGGGGGCACAGTAACAATCCTGCTCGGCAACGGCAACGGAACGTTTACCACGGGATCGACGCCGGCCACCGGAAGCGAACCGGTTTCCGTAGTCGCCGCCGACTTCAACCTGGACGGCAACATCGATCTGGCAGTAGCCAACCGGGGTTCTGACACAGTTTCCGTTTTACTGGGCAATGGCAACGGCACCTTCACGCTGAGCAGTTCGCCGGCTACCGGCAGCGCGCCCACAGGTGTTGTCGCGGCGGACGTAAACGGCGATGGCATACCTGACTTGGAAGTCTCGAACGCCAGCACAAACACGGCCTCGGTTCTACTCGGCAATGGAAATGGAACTTTTCAGAGCGACGTTCAGTACGGCGCAGGTAATGGTCCCCAGGGCCTTGTAGCAGCGGACGTGAACGGCGATGGCAAGCCCGATCTGGCGGTCGTTAATTTCGGGTCCAACTCGCTGTCGGTGCTGATTGACGACGGCAACGGCACCTACGATTCATTCGCCGCCTACAGCACCGGGAGCGGAACCGGCCCGTCGTCGGTAGCGACCGGCTATCTTAACGGCGACTCCTACCTGGATCTGGTAACGGCGGACATCGACAACAACGAAATCTCGGTTTTTCTCGGCAGCGGCAACGGCACGTTTCAAAGCGTGGCCAACTACGCGACCGGCAGCGGTCCGAACATGGCGGCGATCGGGGACGTGAACAACGATGGCAATCTGGACGTGGTGACCGCCAACAACTTCGTGGGTACGGTTTCCGTGCTGCTCGGGAACGGCAACGGTACGTTCCAGCCCCATGTGGACTATTCAACGGGGTCCGGCAGCGGCGCGGCGTCGGTGGCAATCGCCAACCTCGGAAACGGCTATCCGGACCTGACGGTAGGAAACTACAACACGGCAAACGCTGCCGTGCTGCTCGGCAACGGGACCGGACAGTTTCCGAATTTCACGACTTATGGCACCGGCAATTATCCGCTGACGCTGATCCTCACAGACTTCAACAACGACGGCAACCTGGATTTCGCGACGGCGAACTTCGGCAGCAACAACGTGTCGGTCGCCCTGGGAAACGGTAACGGGACCTTTCAGACAGCGCAGTCCTTCTCCGCCGGCAACGAGCCTTCAGGTGTGGCCAGCGCCGACTTCAATGGCGATGGCAATCCCGATCTGGCCATAGCAAATTTTCTGTCCCAGAACGTGTCCATTTTGCTCGGCAACGGCAATGGAACATTTCAGAGCGCTGTGAATTACTCCACAGGAACGGACTACCCGGCAGCTATCAGCGCTTTTGACGTGAACGGGGACGGCAAGCCGGACCTCATTGTGCCCGTTTGCGGAAACTCTTCCTGCACCGGCAGCGGAGGCTACGTGGCCATACTGCTCGGCAACGGAGATGGTACGTTTCAGCCAAATGTGAACTATCCGGCCGGAAGCACACCCTCCTGGGTTGCTGGCGGCGACTTCTCGGGCGAAGGCGGCGTGGACATGGCGATCTCCAACAACGCTTCCGCTTCGGTTTCGGTTTATCTCAACCGGCCTGTGGTCGCACTATACCCGACCAGCCTCACCTTCGGCACTCAGACCGTCGGGACTTCGAGCGCTCCCATGACCGTGACGATTTCGAGTCCGGGCAGCACGCCGCTCGCGATCTCGAGCATCGTGGCTTCGGGGGAGTTCTCCCAGACCAACACCTGCCCCGCCACTCTGGCCGTCGCGGCCTCGTGCACCGTCAGCGTAGTTTTCACGCCGACCGCTTCAGGCCAGCAGAACGGATCGTTGACGATCGCGGACAACGCTCCGACCGCCACTCAGACGATCACGCTCACGGGTACGGGAAGTGCCTCGACCATGACGGTGACCTTGTCTCCCACCAAGCTCTCGTTCGGCCCGCAAATCGAGGGCACCACGAGCGCGTCCCAGCCGGTGAAGCTCACCAACAACGGCAGCGCGACTCTGACGATCACGGGCATCTCGACCACTGCAGGTTTCACAGGGTCCAACAATTGCGGATCGAGTGTGCCGCCCGCAGGAACCTGCACGATAAACGTCGCCTTTGCACCCACCTCAATTGGCGCGATCACGGGGACGCTCAGCGTGACCGATAATGCCGGCGGCAGCCCGCAGAGGGTGAGTCTGACGGGGACCGGCACCTCGAGCTGGGCGACGAGCCCCACGAATACAGTGGATTTCTACGGCGACGGCAAGGGCGAGCCCGTAATCTTCCGGCCAGACACAGGCACCTGGTACGTGCTCTCCAACGGCGGGGGCGGCAATATCACACAATCCTGGGGAATCTCCGGCGACGTTCCCGTGGCGGCCGATTACTACGGTGTTGGCAAGGATGCCTTTGGGGTCTGGAGGCCTTCGACTGCGACCTGGTACATTCTGTCCAACAGCGGCGGCGCGAATATCACTCAGGTCTGGGGCCTGCCCGACGATGTCCCCGTGCCCGCCGATTACGATGGCGACGGCGAAACTGACATCGCGGTCTGGCGGCCCTCGAACGGGACTTGGTACATCATTCCCAGCGACGGCGGACCGAATATCACCAAGCAATGGGGTCAGGCCGGCGACGTCCCTGTGGTCGGCGATTACGACGGGGATGGCGAGGCCGATTATGCTGTCTTCCGGCCCTCAAACGGGACCTGGTATGTAATCCTCAGCAGCACCGGCAAGGCTGTAACCATGCCCTGGGGCTTGCCCGGCGATATTCCCGTGGAAGGCGATTACGACGGCGACGGCAAGACCGACTACGCAATCTGGCGGCCGGACACGAGCACGTGGTGGATCATTCTGAGCAGCACGGGCAAGACAGTAAGCGAGGTGTGGGGCGCGCTCGGTGATATCCCCGTGGTGGGCGACTACAACGGCGACGGCAAGAACGATTACGCGGTCTGGCGGCCCTCGAACGGCAACTGGTATATCGATTACTCGAGCGGTGGGACGAGCACCATCGACTGGGGCGCGACGGGCGACATTCCGGCCACGCACCTGCCCTCGATGTATCGTCGCGACAAGCATATTGCCAACTTCGACGGCGACCGCAAGGCCGATATCGGGGTCTTCCAGCCGTCGAACGGCACCTGGTACGTGATCTTGAGCAGCACGGGCAAGAGCGTCACCGAGGCGTACGGTGAGAACGGCGACCTGATCGTGCCCGGCGATTACGACGGCGACGGCAAGACCGACTACGCGATCTGGCGTCCGAGCACACTCACTTTCTATGTCTTGCTCAGCAGCACGAACAAGACGGTGACTCAGGAACTGGGCGCCACGGGCGACATTCCCGTGCCCGGCGACTACGACGGCGACGGCAAGACCGACTACGCCGTCTGGGAGCCCTCGACCGGGACTTATACGGTGGTGCTGAGCAGCACGGGCAAGACCGTCACCCAGGCGTGGGGCGCGGACGGCGATATTCCCGTGCCCGGCGACTACGACGGCGACGGCAAGACCGATTACGCCATCTGGCGTCCCTCGACGGGAACCTGGTGGGTGATCCTCAGCAGCACCGGCAAAGAAGTGAGCCAGGCGTGGGGCGTAAGCGGCGACATTCCCGTGCCCGGCGACTACGACGGCGACACCAAGACCGACTACACGGTGTTCGAGCCATCGACCGGGACGTGGTCCACGTTGCAATCGAGCAACGGGAAGACCGTTACCACGGTCTTCGGCCTGAACGGTGACAT
>JASHPE010000169.1 GCA_030038235.1 Terriglobia bacterium | reverse complement strand
CCTGCGCCTGTGACGAATAGCCTCCTGCGTCCACGGACCCCGAGATTCCGGCGGGCTTGAGGTCCGCGGAATCCGAATAGTCGATCCCCGAATCGGCGGTGTTACTGGCCGCCTTCGCTGAGGACGGGGCGCTTCCCTCGTTGAGGATGCCTAGCTTGTAGTTCGCATCGTGGTTGCTCGGATCGATGCGCAGGGTGGCCAGGTACTCCGCCCTGGCGAGATCGGGGCGGCCCTGCTGCGCGTAACAGTCGGCAAGATTGTTGTGCGTCTTGGCCGATTTGGGATCAAGGCTGAGCGCTTCCTTGAACGTCTTGACGGCGCCGGCGTAGTCCTTGTCTTGCGTCTCGATGATGCCGAGCAGATTGAGCCCCGGAACACTGCGTGGTTCTGATTTGAGTCCTTCGAGCACAGCAGCCCGTGCGCGCGTGAGATCGCCGCGGCGAAGTTCCGCACGCGCCTGGTCGAATTTGACAGCGGCGGCATATTGGAGCGATGCCAGACCCACAGCGAAGGGAGCCCGGTCGACTGAGCACGACGGGGTCCAGAGCAGGACCAGCGTGCAGATGATGGCTGGCGCCCAATTTGCGGTCGGTGCCCGCCATAGAGGCGGATTCACTGAGGATTTGCCCATCAAGCGATCTGCTCGACCAGCGCCATCAGGTCAATCGCACTCGCGGACTCCGTCCCCCGAGGGAGCGCCGGCGAAATCGCCAGCGCCTGCTGGTGGCCCTCGAACCAGACCAGGAACGACGACCGCTCCGCGTCCGCCAGCCGCTGCTGATTCAGCCAGGTGTAGAAGGCTCCCATGTCCGCATCGATCAGGGAGCCCTCCGGGTCCGGGACCTGCCGATCGTCTCCGTGATCCGCGATAAGCTCGTTCATGGGACGCTGCCGCTGCCGAGGAGCATAGCGCGCGAACAAGGTCAGCGGCTGAGCGCGGCGCCACGCCTCGCGCGCGGCCCACTGCACAAAGATGGTGCTGAAAATCTGTGTGCCTGAACCCTCGGTGAGTACGCTGATCTGAAAGCGATCCAGCACAGCTTCCGACGCTGAGCCGCTCATGCCCAAATCCTCCGGGCGCAACTCGGCGAGCATCGTACGCAAGGCTTCCGGCCCTCCGATTCCCGACTGGATGGCGCGTTGCATCTTGTCGAGCAGAGCCGTGCGGACGGCAGCCAGCCCGCCGTACGATACCCGGATGACGCCTTGTCGATCAGCCTCGGGCGCGCCGCCATCAATGTACCAGTGCGCAAATGGTACGGGATGAGCGCCAGCGCGCGCCGCAACAGCATCAAGCAGGACGCGCACGCCGTCGTCAGGGTTCACCTGACTGAAGTACACACCTTGCTTGCGCAGCTTGCGAAACAACGGGTAATGCGTTTCGCTGACGCCTTGCCCCACCACGACAATGCCCAGCCTCCGCATTGGCAGAGGCTCTTTGGGGCGGGCGGCGTCAACTTTCTGCACATAATCCAGGGAGGCGGCGCGGAAAGCATCGATCTGGTGCGTGGCCCAAAGGTAAGCGGCCAGATCTTCGCCAAAACGCGCCGGCTGGTTCACCCAATCCTGATTCTGAAGCTCGGGAGAGATTTTCAACGCGGCAAACCCGGCCAGCAGGCGCTGCCGGTCGGCGGGCGCCAGCGAATCGAGGTAGGCGAGCTGGCGGTCGAGGTCCTCGCGCTCAGCCGGGAACTTCCAGTCGTAAACAATGATCTCTTTGAGCAGAAGAGGCAGAAATACCGGCGGAAGCTGCTCGAGGAGTGCGGCGTTCCTGGCCGCCAGTTGCCGGCCCTCAGGAGGATAAGATTGGAATTGCCCGGGCTGGATTTCGCTCGGCAGCATCGCAACTACGTGACCTCCGTGAGCGGCCGGCCTTGAGCAAATTGGGCAGAAAAGCCCAGCAGCGCGCCCAGGGTCGGCACCAGATCAAGGGACTGCACGGGCCGATCCACGACTACGTTTTCGCGAACGCCCGGGCCCATCACCATCATCCAGGTGGTGCGCGAAAGCGCATCGCCGGTGCGATGGTGCTGGAATCCATTGCCGCTGGCGTCGAGATCTGAATCGCGGCCGAAGTCCGGCAGTACAAACATGGTGGTCTTACCGGCATACTCCGGGTTGCTTTCCACCGCTTTCCAGATCTCCGCGCAAAGGCGGTCAGTTCTCTGGATGCCCTCGATATAGAGCGAATAGCATCCCGCGTGCGCCACGTCCATATCGTGCAGCGTGATCCAGAGCAGGCTGGGCGCAAGCTGCCGCATCAACTCCTTGGCGACGTAGACGGAGAGCTCGTCCGGGCTCGCGAGATTGCGTGCATGCGCAGTGAAATCCGTCACCGACAGCTTCAGAAGGTCCGCCAGTTGGGGTAGCTCCACCTCGTTGCCGCTGATTTCGGGCGCATAGAGAGGGGTCTCGTAGTTGTCGCGCAGCAGATGCTGATATTCCAGAGTCGCGCCGGAAGACAGCGCCGCCGCCAGCAGGCGCTTGGGCAGCACGACGCCGGCGCCATGGCCGTAGGACCGCTCGCCGCTCTCGCCGATACGATTGAATCCGTTGCTGGGCGCCACGACCCAGGTGTCCGTCGCGGGGCGTTTCAGGTCTCGGCGGAAGTATTCGAAGACGGTCGGATGATCGGGAGGCACCGCGGCGAAGTTATTGAACGTCTCATAGACGCCCGTTGCCAGGCTGGCGGTGGCGACGTAGTGGCCAAGAATGCCGTGGTTGACCACCTGCGTGAAAAAGGTCGAGCGAGGGATGAGTTCCGTCAGGAGATGAGGAATATTCTCCTGACCGTCCGGCATGAACGTCTCTTCGTCGCGAGCACCGCCGCCAAAGGTCACCACCAGCACCTTGCGTCCACGCGGGGAAGCCAATGCAGGCACAGGAGCGAGAGCGAAGAGAGCGGTTGCCGCGGCTGCCCCGGTGGCAGCATGCAGGAATTCCCGCCGGCTCCAGGAGACAGTCTCGGCTGTCTGCCGAGGACTCAAGCGCGTTCGCATTGGCGGGTAGCCGGATGGCATTCAGTCTCGTTCCCCGTTGTTCTGGTCCGCTTGAAGTTCGAACAGCCGGATCAGCGCGTTCGTTCTTTCCCGCTGTTCATCCAAGTACTGTCTCTGCGCGGCTTGGAGCTCCCTGGTAGCGAGGATAGTCTCTCGCAGCAGCTTCGCATTCTCAATTGTCAATTCTCTGAGATCATCCATTTCGGGACCCCGTCGCGCCGGTGCTCTGATTATGGAACCCAGGACTTGTGGGGTCAAGCGAAGTGACCGATTCGCAAACGCAGCTTTTGTACCCGTCACTGTCCGGCCGGGCGCGCCTTCGCAGAGTAGACGAACTGCTTGATCTCCGCCCGTTGCTTGTCCACCTCCGCCAGATGCTCCTCGTAGAGCTTCTGGTGGATTTGGAATTCCTTCTGCGCCAGGTCCACCTGGCCGAGGTGAACGTAGGCCTGACCCAGGCGGAAATGGGCGTCGGGAACATCCGGAGAGAGCTTGAGGGCCTCGCGATATTCGGGCACGGCTTCGCTGTATTTCTTACGTTGAGAGTATAAGTTCCCGAGCTGGAGGTGAGCCTCGCTCGACGAAGGATCGAGGGTGATCGACTTCCTCAGCAGCAACTCGACTTGGTCGAGGTACGCAGCGTCGGTGTCGGAGCGCTTGCCTTTCCAAAGGCTCATGGCGTAGTCCAATACGGCCTGTGCGTCGTTGGGGCGGAGCTCGGCGAAGCGGTGGAAGCGTTGGATGACTTCGTCGGCCTGATTCGGCGATTGATCGTAGGCCTTGCTCAGGAAGTAGTAAGCGCGCGGGTCTGACGGGCTCAGGTCCGTGGCTTTGATCAGCGCTTTCACGGCGTCGTCGTAGCTCCCTTGCAGGTAAAGTGCAAGCCCGAGACCCAGCGCCATCCGCGCCGAATTTGGATAGCGCCCGATCCCCGCCGTGAAGACTTGAATGGCAGGACCCGAGGTCTGATGCAGCAGCAGTTCCCCACCCCAATCAAAGATATTCGATTCGCTTGGGTCCATGTGCGCCGCCGCCTGATATTCGTTCGCCGCAGCCACATAGTTTCCCGACTGCTCCTCGACTTGCGCCAACAGGTCGTGCAGCTCAGCCGCGTCCTTCTGCTTCAACAGGCTTCGGATCTGATTTTCGGCGTCACTGAGGCGCCCCGTTTTTTCGTACGCCAGAGCGAGGTCGTAACCGTTGTCGTAAGTGGCGCCCTCGGCCTTCTGGGCCCTTTCGAGATACGGAATGGCGGCGGGAATCTCCTCCTTGCCGACATAGAACTCGCCGAGGTTGTGATTGGCATCGTAGCTGTCAGGCTCCAGCTCGACGACCTTCTTGAACTGCGCTTCGGCTTCTGAGGTTTTCCCCAGGCGCGCGAGATCGGTGGCCAGATTGTTGCGCGCCGGACCGGAGTCCGGCTTGAGGCGGACGGCCTCCTGGAAGCGCGGCTCGGCCTTGTCGTCCTGACCTTCGGCCGAATAGACCAGTCCCAGCAGTTCCTCGATGTCGAAGCTGTGGGGCAAATCGCGGTCGAGCGATTCGAGCTCGTGCTGAGCGGTCGCATACTGCCCGGCGTTGTAATGAGTCAATGCCGACTGGAACCTTTGCTCCGGCGTATCGGCAGCAGCTCCGGAAACCGGAGCGCACCGGAACGCAGCCAGAAACAGAGCTGCCGCGGCCCAGCGGAATTCGCGCATGCTGTCTATCGTAGCATCTGTCCACAGCACGGTGAAGATGAGCCAAGGCGAATCGAGGTGTTGAACCGTAAGGAGGGCCGCGCTAGGATGATTGACGATGAAACGGCACAGCCTGGTCTTGGTTTTCCTGCCGCTTTTCGTGCTGCCTTTGTTTCCGGCCGTTCGTTCGGCGGCAGCCGGCGTCCCCTCATTTGCAAAGGGACAAGCCTCGATGGCTGTCTCGGCCGATGAGCATTTTGTACAAGCCGAGGAGTTGCTCCACAACGGTGACACCGGGAAAGCCCTGGCGGAGGCGCAGGCCGGCTTGAAACTCGCGCCGCGAAGTGCGAAGGGCCTGAACCTACTGGGCATCATCTACGGGCAGAAGCATGATTTTGTCCAAGCAGCGGCCGCTTTCGAAGCCGCCCTCAAGGTCGATCCGCATTCGGCGGTGAGCCACACCAATTTGGGGAATATCTACTCCGAGGAGCACCGGCTCGATCTCGCCGAGAAGGAATTTCAAGCCACGCTGCGCGAGAACCCGAACGATCGTGACGCGAACTACGATTTGGGATCGCTGCTGCTGGCGAGAAAACAGCCCAAACTCGCCGTCACCTACCTCAGCCGCATCAGGCCTCAGGATCCGCAGGTCCTCCTGAACTTGTCCCAGGCCTACTTCGCCTCCGGCCAGAAGGTGAAGGGTATGGAAGTGGCGAATTCACTCTCGGAAATGGCCAAAGATAACGTGCGTGCCCATTTCACGCTTGGGGTACTGCTAGGCTCGGAGCAGGAATATCCCGCCGCCATCCATGAGTTCGAGGCGGCCGATGCCCTCCAGCCTGGAACGACGGAGATCCTCATTAACCTGGGACAGGTCTACTTGAAAAGTGGGGACACCGCGCATGCGCTCGACGTGCTGAACCGAGCGCTGAAGCTCCAGCCCGATTCGGCGGAAACGCTCTACCTGATCGGCCAGGCCGACTCCGACGAGCAGAAGGATATGGATGCCCTCGACGTGCTCGTCAAAGCGCATCGGCTCGCTCCCGATAATACCGACGTGATCTTCTTGATGGCGCGCCTCAGCATGAAGCAGCAATTTTTTGCCGACGCCATTCCGCTGCTTGAGCAGGGCCTCAAGACTGCGCCCCGGCAGCCGAAATTGCTGGCGGCGCTCGGCGAATGCTATTTCATGGTCGGGAAAGTCGGGCAGGCCAAAGACACATTCCAGACCCTCATTGACGTCCAGCCCGCCGCGAGCTCGTACGCGTTCATGGGTCTATGGTACCGTCACGAGGGCAAGTTCGACGAGGCCGCGAAATTCTTCGAGCGCGGACTGAAGGACGATCCGCACAACGCGGCCTGCCTCTATAACCTCGGTTACATCGCCGTCCGGCAGGGTCAATACGTTGAGGGCGAGAAATGGCTCAGGCAGGCGCTGGAGGTCCAACCGGATTACGCCGAAGCCCTCCTGGAAATGGCCAATCTCAAGATGCATGAGAAGAAGTTTGAGGACGCGCTGCCGCTGTTGCGCAAATGCGCGCAGCTCGATCCTGATCCCGCGCCGGTGTACTACCGATTGGGCGAAGCCGAGCGCAGTCTGCACCGGATGGACGCGGCCGAGCGTGACTACAAAATCTTTCAAACGCTCTCCAAAAGCCCGAAATCCCTGCCGTATCCCTATCAGCACCTTTTCGATTACGTTGGCGAGAGGGCCAGTCTGCCGGCCCAGCAGCAACAGCAGCTCGACCTCGAGCAGTTGAAGAGCGAAGTGCAGCTCCATTCGGAACAGCCGCAGAACTACTACTTGTTAGCGGAGGCTTATTTGAAGGCCGGGCAGGTGGAAAATGCCAAACAGGCATTGGCGCAGCTCGACAACTTGAGCCAGGGCGATTTTCGCACCACGGTAGGAGTGGGCGTGCTTCTGGCGCGCTATGGCCTGTATCAGGAGGCGATCGCGCGCTTCCGGCAAGCCCTCGAAACCAATCCCAACTCCGACGACGCCTGGTACGATCTGGCCGACGCCTATTTTCGAGTGCGTGACTTTGCGGACGCGCTCACATCGTTGCAGCATACCTCGTCACCAGGTCAGAACGACTCGGCCTACCTCGCTCTGCGCGCCGATGTGGACGCCCACCTGGGGCAGAACGACGAAGCCATCAAGCTCTATCAACGCCAGATCAGTGAGAATCCGGACCGGGAGGAGGCGTACCTCTCGCTGGCGATGGTCTATCTGCGCACCGGCGCGGCTTCTGAGGCGCGCGCGACGTTGCAGCAGGGTCTCGCGCGCATGCCGGACTCGGGACAGCTTCTCTGGGGCATAGGGATCGTTTCGGCGGCTCAAGGAGACGCGGGGAGCGCCGAGCGCTATTTGAAGCAGGCGCTCGATCTGCTGCCGCAGTGGCCGGGAAGTTATTCGGCTCTGGGCGTGCTCTATTACGAGACCGGTCAGATCGACAAGGCTCGAGAGACTCTCAAGCAGTTCGCGCAAAACGGCCCGCGCGGCGCACTCGATCCGCGACGCATCGAGCAGGCACTGTCGGCGGCGCCGGCACAGCAGTCTGCCGGCACTGCCGGTCAACTCTCGGCGCAGGCCCGGCAACAATTCCTGCAGTTTGCCCTGATCCTCGCCGATCAGTCCCCCGATTGAACTGGTAGCGCGGGCATCCTGCCCGCTATCGGATGGCGTTTTCCCCCTATTCGGGCAGGATGCCTGCGCTACAGGTTGCATCGCTGGGCGGGAAGGACTAAACTTAGCCCCAAAAGGAGACGGCCAAGATGAGGCGGGCGACGTTTCCGGCGACACTCCACCGGCGGCGACTCATCTCGCGACGCCGGGTGCTGTGGCTGGCTGTCTGCCTGACGGCTCTCGGCGGACGTTGCTTGGCTCAGAGGGACCAGTCCAACCCGGTGTCGGTCTCAGGACAGGTCACCACCGAAGGAGATCAGCCCATTTCCTCCGGCGTCGTGGTTTCGATGCAGTATGATGACGGGATCACTGTGGGGCAGCAATCGCCCGATGCCCAGGGTCATTTCCGGATCGACAACGTGCCTTCGGGCCGACGGCTTTACCGGCTCACCGTGAAGGCCGAGGGCTTTCATCCTTACCAGCAGTCGCTCGACCTTCGCGACGGCGCTGGCATGGTCACCGTCAAGGTCGTTCTCACCCGCGTTTCGAAGACCGCGCAGTCCAGCCAGGCTCTTCCCCTGCTCACAGACATGAGCGCTCCGCGCAAGGCACGCAAAGCCTACGACAAAGGCGTGAGAGAGCTGCAGGCTCACCATCTGCCCGACGCCCAACGCGACTTTGAAGCCGCGGTTGCAGAATACCCGTGCTATGCGCGCGCCCAGACGAGTCTGGCCGACGTGCTGATCTCCAAGCGCGACTTGCTGCCGGCAGAGGCGGCGCTGCGCAAAGCCATCCAATGCGATTCCGGGTTCGCGGGCAGCTTTGTCTCCCTCGGGCGCGTCCTCAACAGTGAAAGGCGCTTCGCGGAGAGTGAGGCCGTGATCAAACAGGGACTGCGCACGTCGCCCGACGCCTGGGCGCTGTATGACGAGCTTGCGTCCGCCCACTACAACCAGGGAATGTACGCCCAAGCCACCGGCGAGTGGCTGCGGGCGGAGTCGCTCGATCCCGATGCGCCTTCCGATCTGCACGCCAAACTTGCCGCCGCTTACGTGCAGCAGGGCAAGGCCGACAAAGCGTACGCCGAGATGCAGACCTATGTGCGCATCGACCCCAACGGCCGGTTCGCGGCACAGGCTCGCAGCCTGATGCGGCAGATCGAGTCCGCGTCCTCGGCGGCGGGGACACGGGTCGAGCCCGCGCCGGCGAAGCCATGATCAAATAGCTGGTGGTTAGTGGCGTAGCCCGCTCGCCTGCAGCGGCCAGCCGCCGAGCGGGCCGCCTGCTGCTGAATCTTCCTCAGTCCAGCCGCTGGCTCCCGCATGGAGAACGCCGGCGAAGAATGGAGCGTTTCGATGGCTCAACTGGCTCATATTGATCTGACTTTATGATCCTTAGAACACCATCGAATCGTCGCGCGCGCCCGCAGCCCAAAAAATCAAGTCCTTCGTTTTCAATAACCTGACGGTTTCGTTTCGTAATTTCCGCACTTTAGGTCAACATTATGGTTATACCGTTAACTGATATCATTAACTAATCACGTAACGCCTTATTATCAACGCCTGGGAAGCGCGGGCATCCTGCCCACAGTGGCGCGGACGTCTCGTCCGCGCCAGGACTGAGGCGAGACGCCTCAGCTACAGCGGCCGGGACGGCCGCGCTATGCCTCAATGCCGGACCTAGAAGTAGAGCTTCAGCGCTAACTGGATCTGGCGCGGATCCTGGAA
>JASHPE010000168.1 GCA_030038235.1 Terriglobia bacterium | reverse complement strand
TCGTCATCAATGAGACGATGGCGCGGCGCCTCTGGCCTAAGCAGAATCCGATCGGACGGGGGATCAGGTTCGGTGGTCCAAGCGGTCCGCGCCTCTCCGTGATCGGAGTCGTCGGTGATGTGCACTATTTGGGATTGGATGCTCAGGCCCGTCCCCAATTCTTCCGTCCTTATACGCAGGCCGCCTGGTCGGTGATGAACGTCGTCGTTCGCACGCGTGCTTCCCCCGGCACTTATACCGCCCTGGTGAAGAAGGCGCTGGCAGAGTTTCTGCCGGACCGTCCGGTGTCGGGCGTGGAAACGCTGGAAGAAATCTTACGAGATTCGACCGGGTCCCGGCGCCTCCCCATGCTGCTCTTGTCGGGCTTCGCAGTGTTCGCGTTGGTGCTGGCGGCGGTCGGGATCGCCGGTGTGGTGAGCTTTTCCGTCACGCAGCACACGCGCGAAATCGGGCTTCGCGTGGCGCTCGGCGCGCGAACCGCGGACATCCTGGGCTTGGTCGTCGGCCGAACGATGAGGTGGGCCCTCGTAGGAGTGATCATCGGAATCGGAGGCTCAATAGGCCTTACGCGACTACTTTCCGGACTCCTCTACGATGTAAGACCGAGCGATCCTTGGGTCCTCAGCGGTGTTGCATTGGGTCTGGCGGCAATTGCCTTGCTTGCCGCTTACGTGCCAGCCCACCGGACATCGAAGATAGATCCGATGTCGGCACTAAGGTGTGAGTAAGGCATCGGATTCGCAAGAAGCTGGGACCGGGAGTTCTGTGTCCTTTCCCTCCTGCGTAAATCAGGGGCTCGAGGCGGGCAGCGGCTTAGAAACAGTAGCCTTGGCCCAATAGTGCGAGGTACCGGAAGATCTATTGCGTCGATCAGCTCAGGGGTTAAACGGCGCTCAATCGGTAAAGCGTGCCAACAACACTGGGCGCATACCGGCCTGGAGCGAAGGTATTCGCGAGCTTCGCCTTGGCCCGCCAGCCTGTACAGTGCCCAGGGGCTACTAGACGAGGATTGATCCTATCCTTGAGATCGCGGACTGTCGCACCTATGCGTTGCTCCATTTCCTTGCCTGCCAGATGGAATCCACCCAATACCAGATCGATTCGAGTGTTCGGGAAGTGCTCTCTTCCGTTCAGGCAGGCGTTGACAATGCCGGCGTGCGAGCAAGCCGAAAACACTGTGAGCCCACGGCCGGGTACGTAAGCCGCGACAAATCGCTCATCCATGATCAGCGGATCCGGCTGGCAGACGTCCCCGCGGAAGCTGTGATGTCCGGCGAGTCCGGTCTCGTACTCGGTCGTACGTTCTATCGCACCGCTACCGAAAAAGAAGCCGCCGCAGATTGCATGAGGATCGTCATGCGTAACGACCTCGCCGCCAGCCTTCGCAATCGCCTCGAACGTGGGTTCTTCGGGCAGCAGAAGCATCACACCGGAAGGCACGAGAAGGCCGCGCTGGTCCGGCCGGTTCGGATGCAGATCGATGATCGGCGGGCTGAGACCTGCGGCGTCTCGTGCGCTGCTGATTGCTGCGATGACTTCCGGAAACGCGCCGCTGTGATCGAAGTGCCAGTGCGAAAGGAAAACGTACTCGATGGTCGACAGGTCGATCCCGAGACGCCGGGCATTGTTGGTGGCTGCGCGCCCTCATGCCATGCACACCGACGCCCTACCAGACTGACCGCTCGTGGTGGGGCTGTTCCAGTGTGCACTCATTTATACAGGGGATGTCTGCCTAATCAATCGCGATTTTTGGGGCAGCTTCATTGGTACCGCAACGCCACCATCGGATCGACGCGAGAGGCACGCCGCGCTGGTACGTAGCACGCGGCTGCGGCTACGATCACGAGGATTGCGCCGGCCGCGGCGAGCGTCCATGGATCGCGAGGGCTCACGCCGAACAGCAGGCTGGCCAGGAGACGAGTGAGGGCAAGCGCTCCCAACACTCCGATTCCAAGGCCCAAGCCCGCGAGCGCCATGCCACCGCCGAGCACTAGCCGCAACTGGTCCAACCGGCTCGCCCCGAGCGCCGCTCGCACACCCATTTCGTGGGAGCGCTGCGCCACTGAGTACGAGATCACTCCATAGATTCCGATCGCCGCGAGCAGCAGGGCCAGCCCCGCGAACATGCCCAGCAGCGAGGTTCGCAGCCGGTCCGCGCCCATGGCATCCGATTTGATATCGTCCAGCGCCTTGACACTGTCGAACGACTGGTTCTTGTTGATCTGCCAGATAGCCGCCTGGGCGGATTTCACCAGGCTCGCCGGATCGATCGCCCCGCGTATCACCAGTGCAGCATCAGTCGTCGGGCTCTGCCGAAACGAAACGTAATCTTCCGGGCTGTCGTTGCCCGCTTCCATTCCCGTTCTTTCGTTCGAGACCACTCCGACCACTTGCCAGGGTATTTCGGGGCCCAGGGCCGGCTTGCCGGGAATGATCTGCTGGATCAGGATTCGCTTGCCGATCGGGTCTTCGTCTTTGAAATAGCGCTTCACAAAAGCCTGGTTGATGACGATCACGGGCAGGCTCGATGCGGAGTCGCTATCGGCCAGCCATCGTCCTTTGAGCAACCGCAACTGCAGCGCAGACAAGTACGACGGGCTCACGCGTTTGTAATTGGCCGCCGGACGGTTGGCCATGTCGATGAACGGATGACCCTCAACCAGAAAGGGCATGCCTTCGCTCCAGCCCTCGAGGGGCAGCCCGGAGGTGGTGGCGGCTGCTGCGACGCCTGGGAGCGCGTTGAGTTGATCCAGCACCCGGTCGAGGTAGCTCGTGATTCGCGGCCCGTCAGGGTATTGCGCCGACGTCATGGGCATCCACATGGTAACGACCTTCGTACCGTCAAAGCCCAAATCGACCTGCTCCAGGCGGTAGAAGCTGCGAACCAGGAGCGTGGCTCCCGAAACCAGGACGAAGGCCAGGGCGATCTCTGCCACCACCAGGGCGCTGCGCACTCGTTTCCGGCCGGCTCCCGATGTGGCGGTGCGCCCGCTCTCTTTCAGTGACTCCAAGATGTCCAACTGCGCGCCATGGATCGCGGGGAAGATGCCGAACAGGATGCCGGTGACAATCACCAGCGCCGCGCTGAATGCGAGGACCTGTCCGTCAAGCCGGACGTCCGCTTCCACCGGCAATTGGAAAAGCGCCGTCCAGGTCTTGAGGATCCTCATCAGGCCGTAGCCCATCAAAAGTCCGACGGCCCCGCCGAATCCTGCCAGCAGAATGCTTTCGGTAAGGAATTGTCGCAGCAGGCGCCCGCGGCTTGCACCCAATGCCGATCTCACGGCCACCTCGCGCTCGCGGCCGGCCCCCCGCGCGAGCAGCAAATTGGCCAGATTGACGCATCCGATCAGCAGCACTGCGCCCACTGCTGCCAGCAGCACCCAGAGCGATCGGCGCAGGCTGTCATCCACATAAATGTCCTGGAAGCGACCTACCGTTGCGCTCCAGCCCTTGTTTGATTCGGGGTACTCGCGCTCAATACCGGCCGCAATGGTCTTCATCTGATCGCGCGCCTGGTCGATCGTCACGCCGGGTTTGAGCCTCGCAAACGAGATGAACCAATGGTAAGCGCGCGTCATGTCTTTGGGCTCGAACGCGAGCGGCACCCAGAACAGGTCGCGGACTCTATCGAAGACTCCGGGCGGCATGACGCCGATGACCGTGTACGGCTTGTTGTTCAGGCTCAGCGTGCGGCCGATAATCGATTTGTCCGCTCCAAACCGGGTCTCCCAGAACCGGTGACTGAGCACAACAACCTGGTTCTTGCCAACTTGATCTTCGTCGGGCGCAAACGTCCGTCCGAGCATCGGCTTGATTCCCCAAATATCAAAGAATGAAGCCGATTCGCGCGCTCCCTGCACTTGAACCGGACGGTCGCCGCGCGTCAGGGTCATGGAGCCGCCCGTCTCGGCCGCAAGCGCGGAGAAAACGGTATTCTCACGCTCCCAGTTCAGGAAGTTGAGCGTGGAAATCCCATTGCGTTCACCGCCCGGCGGCTTCTCCCACACCATTACGATCTGTTCGGGGTGGGGATAAGGCAGCGGCTGCAGCAGAACGGCGTCGACGAAACTGAAAATGGCCGTGTTGGCGCCGATCCCGAGCGCCAGGGTCAACACAGCTATAACTGTGAACCCTGGACTCGTCCGGATCATCCGCAGGGCGAAACGAAGGTCTTTACCGAGTTGGTCCATGATTGCTCCGAGCCTGGTTAGACCGCGCGGCGCGACAGGTGGTTAGTGCAGGAAAGCGATCTTCGCCAAAAAGCGAAGAGCGGAGATCTTCACTGACACCACTAGTGTGCGAGGAAGTTGGGGGAAACCCTAACTCCATCGCCCAACAGCCACCCGGCGCTAATTTCCGTCGTGGAGACGAACGATCTGTGCCGCGGTCACGTTCTTCATACCCATATCGTGCAAATTGCGAATGTACCTGGCAGTGATGCCGTGGTCGCGAAGTTCGGAGATGTCTGAGATAGAGAATCCATCGGGCAGCGCGCGAATCTCCTTGAGATATTCCGGCTCCACGCCGTGGTCACGCAGCGTATCGATCTCCTCGATGGATACCGTCGAGTCTGCTGCCTCGATCCTCTGATAAAACTCCGGCTCGACGCCGTGATCGCGCAGGCTGTCAATCTCCTCGATGGAGAGCTTGGGGTCAACCGAGGCAAAGCCCTTGTAAGTATCCGGTTCAACGCCGTGATCGAACAGGCTGTCGATCCGCTCGATGGAAAGGTTGGGATCGACAGATTTCATGCCCCGGTTGTACTCCGGTTTGACGCCATGGTCGAACAGGCTGTCAATCTCCTCAATGGAGAGCTTGGGGTCAACAGAAGCAAAACCCTTGTAAGAATCCGGTTTGACGCCGTGATCGAACAGGCTGTCGATCTGCTCGATGGAGAGTTGGGAGGCGGTGCCTCGTATTGATTTGTAATAGTCGGGCTTGACGCCGTGATCGTATAAACTGTCGATCTCCTCGATGGAGAGGTTGGGGCCGGCTGCCTTGATCGCTTTGAGGTAATTGGGTTCGACGCCGTGATCCCGTAGCTCGGAAATATCCGGCGCGGTTAGATTCGTGAACCCTTCCTGGCGCACGGCGCGGACATAGTCCGAACTGACGCCGTGATCTTGCAACCCGATCAAATCCGATAACGATGAGGTGAGGCCCGTGTCCCTGATCGCGCGGGCATAACCGAGGGTCACGTCGGAGGTTACAAGCGAGAAGGCCTCATCATCATGCGGAGCGGCATAGCCCATTTTCTCCAGAGCGGAAACGAAGGAGGGGTTGAGAACGACCGTGAACGGGCCCGAAGCGCGGCCACCAGTGACGCGTCCTTCGCAGAGAATCCGCCCCGAATCCCGGACATATTCGAACTTCACCGGGCCGTCATGATCGAGCATGAAGAGAGAAAATCCGGCGAGATTGGAGAGCGGAACGTCCTGGGTGCTCATCCGATCGTTACTCTCCTCATCGCGGATGATGAGGGAGAGGTGCACCTCGCTGGAAGAGGAGTCATGGCGCGTGAGCTTCCATTCGTGCCTCCAGGTCTTGTCCTGATCGGCAACGATCTCTGGCGGAGTGGCGGAGGATTGAGCGCGCTCCGCCGGGGAGAGCGTCGTCGCGCCCGCGGGCAATGCAATCGGAGATGCTTCGG
>JASHPE010000167.1 GCA_030038235.1 Terriglobia bacterium | reverse complement strand
GGAGGGCGGCAAAGGTGTCGGAAAACACGCGTCGAAAGAGGGGCGGTTGCGCCCTTTGGGGTCCTCGCGAGAGGCCCGAAGGGAGCCTTCCGAGCCGGCGAGAGCACCTTGCACTGCAAACCCAACTCACAGTTGCATTGGGCGGCGGCGAGGAGTATCTTATTCGCCGAACCGGAGATCGATAATGGAAATCCCGGTTTGAGGTGCCGCCGTCGAGCACACTTTCTCACGGGGCACCGACTTCAAACGGCGGAACACAATGAGCGATGATCTTGGCACGACAGACGCGGCTGCTGCGTTGACCGCGATCTTTGAGGAGCGGGCGGAGAATCTGAGTCGAGACGAGCTATGGCGGTGGAGCGCGGAAACCGGTCGGGACCGCGCCTTGCTGACCAAGCTCAAAGGTTCAGGAGCAAAGCTTCTGAGCGGACCGCGCGGCTCGGGCAAATCCACCCTTCTGCGAAAGGCATATTTCGTCATGATTGATGAAGACCAAGCCTTGCCGACGTACGTAAACTTCTCTCGCTCCCTCGCTCTTGAACCGCTATTTCATCATCGCGCAAACGCTCTTCAGATTTTTCGGCAGTGGGTCGTCTATAAGATTGTCACCGGCGTGCTAGAAAGTTACACGCTCATAGGAACGGCTCCCCCGGAGAACTTGGCAGCACTTGCAGCCGATGGTACCCGCTTCATCCACGACCTGGAAACGGGCCAATCAGCCGCACTCCCTAGCCGACTCCTATCCCCGTCCGAACTTCTCGTTCTCTTGGAGGAATGGGCTGCCACGTCGGGAAGGGTTCGATCGGTCCTCCTACTCGACGATGCTGCCCATGCGTTCTCGCCGGAACAGCAGCGCGACTTTTTTGAGGTATTCCGCGCACTGCGCTCCAGACATGTAGCCGCAAAGGCAGCGGTTTACCCGGGCATTACAAGCTATTCGCCCTATTTTCACGTCGGCCATGAGGCCGAACTCCTAGAAGCCTGGTACAGCCCCGATGATGACATGTACCTCTCGACAATGCGCTCTGTCGCCAGCAGTCGGCTACCGCCCTCTCTGTACGACCAACTACAGGGGCGGGCGGAGATTATTGACTATCTCGCTCTGGCCTCGTTCGGACTCCCGCGCGGATTCTTAAACATGCTCTCATTTGTCTTGGGTGTGGAGGAGGGCTCTACATCTAGGCCAACAAGGAGACGGGCTGAGCAAGCCGTGGCCGTACACGCAGAATCAGTCAGAAATATCTTCAGTGCACTCCGAGACAAGCTTCCACGTTTCAAGAAATTTGTTGATGTAGGAATGGAATTGCAGCGCTCCATCGCGGCGGGGCTTCGCTCTTACAATCAGTCAAAACCGCCTGGGCGAGACAAGACGGCAATAATAGGTCTGGCCGACCCCGTCAACGCCGAGCTAGACCGAATCCTCGCTATGGCTGAATACGCTGGCATCCTGCGGCGCGCAGGATCCGTGTCACGCGGGATCAAGGGCGTATTTCATAAGTATTCTCTGCACTATGCTATCGTGTTAGTCGAAAATAGCCTCTCCTTGGGCAAAAGCTTCAGCCTTGAAGACGCTATCCGGTCGCTGTCGAATACCAGCGCCCACGCGTTTGTGCGCTCAAGGCCGTCCGTGCTGTTGGGTCCTGACTATGAACGTCGCTGCGTTCTCAATCTAGCTCCCTGTGAGAATTGCGGTGCTCCGAGAGTGTCGGAGGATGCGCGCTTTTGCATGCGCTGCGGTGCCGAGCTACGAAATGCGTCAATATATGAAGAGCTGACTAGAGCTCCCATCGATAGGCTCCCTCTTACTCCAAACAAAGTCATGGGCCTGAAGGCTTACAGTGCGGTACGAACGGTTCAGGACATCCTGCTTGATGAGGAGTCCAAGGAAATCCGAAAGGTGCCGTACGTGGGGCCGGTTTGGTCGGCACGCATTCGGAACGCGGCCGAGGAGTACGTGAGTGTCTGAGCCACGATGGGCTGTCGTATGTAAGCAGGAACAGAGTGTGCCGCTTGATCCCTCGGTGTTATGTTGTGCCGCGGGAGTCGCCGCTGGAAATCCAGTCGACAACTTCTATTCCGACGTGGCGCGGCTCGTTCCTCTCGGGAAGAAGGAGGATCTTCAGGGCAATGAAACGCTGGGGAAGATTTTGCTTCTGGGTCTTGTATCCGCCACGGAGCATTACTTCCGAGCCGTCCTCGCAGGCCTCGTCCACATCTGTCCGCTGGCTCGCAAGCAGGCTGCAGCCCTACAGGTGTCATTCGGCGCCTTTGAGTACTATCCGAAGCACGAGTTGGGGCTAGCGTTATTTGAACAGGCGAGTCTCGCTACCGCAGGGGAAATTCGGAAGCATACCCAGCGCATCGTCGGCATTGAGATTAAGCAGGACCCGTCGACTGAGGCGGCGCTTACGGAGTACGACAAACTGTGTCAGCTCCGCCACGCAGCCGTTCATTCTCGCGGCAATTTGGGGCACCAAAACCTGCAGGAACTCGGCATCGCTCCGAGTTTGCGTCGACTGGCGGTCAAGGTTGAGTTGCCAGGATTCCATTTGGCCGCCGCCGTGTGTCAGAACGTTGTTAGAGCCTATAACCGCCTCCTCTACCGCAAGACTCTGGAACGGTGGATGGCTCACAAGCGACTTAACACGATGTGGTCGGACGATCGGGTCCCGTTCTCTCAATTATTCGCACTTTTCCATTCGCACCACGATTCGGAAGGTCCGAGAAGCGCCTATCATGCCTACCGCAGCTTTCTCCCAACGTTGCGCAAGGCCGTTACTTCTACGAATAAGTAACTGCGACCCAAGCCCGGAAATTGGCGCAATTGCTAACTCTCAGCAGGCCTCTTCAACGATGGCTACCAGTTTAAAGGCAGCTATCATGGTCATATTGATTGGAGGAAGCGGTCCTCATTTCGATAACGGCGACACCCAATCCGGTGTAATTCCGGCAAGTGTTTTGGACGCCATCCCGGTCACATCGGAGCGAAGCGACCGTGGTGCAAACTATGGGGCTTGAAGTGAGCGCGAGGAGTCACTCGAGTTCGGTTTGAGCTTCATGTCATTGTTTTCTCCCATTCTATACACCCGTCGTCGGCGCCGAAAGCGCCTTCTGATCTTCTAACCCCGCCCTAGCCGTCCCACAGTACGCCCTTCTGTTCCCTGCCTTCCCTGCTTTCCTCAGCCGCTCTCATTTTCTGACCCGCTTCTCGTGGGCACGGCGAGCTGGGGAATCCCCCTGCGCGCTAGCGGCACGGTGGGGTTCTGCTTCGGCTTCGCCGCCCTCCGGGTTTGCGGTCCCCCCAAGAAACAAAACGATGAAGCGAAGTTTCTTGGCTCCCCCGCAAAAAGCATCCCCCTTGGCCTTGCGAGCAGGCCCCGCTCGCCCTCGGGTGCTCCGCGAGAAGCGGGCCAGAAAAGGAGAAAAGACGTGACCGACGAAATCACAACCCGGCAGGCGACAGCGGAGGAATCGAGTGCGGTTCGTTCGAGCCAGCAAGGCATCACAGGCGGCGCGCGCTATGGCGCTGAGAGAAAACCGATGGTTTTTAATACATGGCCGGCGATTAGCTTGTTCACAATTTCGTTTGTTGCGAGGGTTTTGCACCGGTCCATTTCCTGTTTCCAAAGCTGCTGAAGCTGATCATCCGCATCCGGGGGCGGCGCATCCTTGCTGATCTGGGCAAGCGGCGCCAGGGCTGCCGGCACGCCCATGGCCTCAAAGAGATTGGGCAGACTCTGCTC
>JASHPE010000166.1 GCA_030038235.1 Terriglobia bacterium | reverse complement strand
TGCGCACCGCCCGGCAAACGGCCTGGAACGCCCCATAGTCCAGGCGGTGGCGCCTGACAAGCCGTGCAATCTGCGAAACGAGTTGCGCCTTCGCGTTTGCGGCATCGCAACTGAGCGTGTTTTGGAGGGTGTCAGGCATCATTCAAGCCAATCTCAGCGCCCCCAGTTGCGCATTTTGGCCCTTATGCGCAATTGGCTTTTGTGAAGCGGGGGTAGACTGGGCAGTCATAGGCCCTCCGCCTCGTTGTCGAGGCAAGTCAAGCTGTCACAAGGGATTGGGAGGTAAATGTTCGGTGTAACGATGAGATTAGCCGCACGGACACGGATTCATGGCTGCGGCCAGCATGAATCGGGCGGGAAAAGTGAGCGACATGGCGGCGCGCGCGATGGTCACGTGGCCGTCTTCGAGCGGCTGGCGGAGCACTTCGAGGACGTGGCGCTCGAACTCCGGCAGTTCATCGAGGAAGAGCACGCCGTGATGCGCCAGGCTCACTTCGCCCGGACGCGGCACGGCGCCGCCGCCGATCAGTCCGGCGTCGGAGATGGTGTGATGCGGTGAGCGAAAGGGCCGTTCCGCGACCAGGCCGACGCCCGCCTCCAGCACGCCCGCCACGCTGTGCACCTTCGTAGTCTCGAGCGCTTCCACGAAATTGAGCGGCGGCAGAATGGTGGGGATGCGTTTGGCGAGCATGGTCTTGCCTGCGCCGGGCGGTCCGATCATCAGGATGTTGTGGCCACCTGCGGCCGCGACTTCGATAGCGCGCTTGGCGTGCATCTGGCCCTTCACATCGCGGAAATCCACGCCGTACTGGTTCACGTGCGCCAGCAGTTCGGACCGGCTCACGCGCGTGGATGTGAATTCGCGGGTGGCGTTGATCAGGTCGAGCACTTCGGGCAGCGACTTCAGTCCGAAGACGTCCACGCCTTCGACCACGGCGGCCTCGCGGGCGTTTTCCGCCGGCACGATCAGCTTTCCGATTTTCTTCTGGCGCGCCATTGAGGCGATCGAGAGCGCGCCTTTGATCGGCCGCAAGCCGCCGTCGAGCGACAACTCGCCGAGAAAGAGCGAGCCCTGCAGGTCATTCTTCATCAGCACGCCGGTTGTTCCGAGGATCCCGAGCGCGATCGCCAGATCGAATCCTGAGCCTTCCTTCTTCACGTCCGCGGGCGCGAGATTCACGGTGACGTTCTGAAAGGGAAATTCCAAGCCGCAGTTCTTGATCGCGGATTTGATGCGCTCGCGGCTTTCGCGCACCGCGGCGTCCGGCAATCCCACGGTGGTAAAGTTGGGCAGGCCTGCGGAAACGTCAACCTCGACCTCAATGGGGTAGGCGTCAATGCCAAAAACGGCGGCGCTGAACGTTTTGTAGAGCATGAAAGACCCGATTATAGCTCCGCTTTGGCTACCCGTGAGCCGCGTAGCTGCCAACTGTGATCGATTCGCGTCGACGATGGCGGCTACTTCCCAAGGTCTTCTTTCAGTCCGAAGCAGTAGAGATTCGAGTCGTGATCCACCGCATAGACCCGACCGTTCGCGAGCGCCAGCCCACTGAAATGGACCCAGGCGCTCATAGCGTCCCCGCTCCGGTAAAGAAGCTTTCCGGTCTTGGCATCGAGCGCGTACAACTCGGCGCTGTGCGTGTTGGCTGCCCGTTCCTGGTCCGTTAGCGTCTTTTGGCCTGAGTAAATGACCTTGGCGCCGGTCGTCTGCTGGGTGTTTTCCCCTGTTGAAAGCGCGAAGAGCACGCCGTTCGCGAGCAGTGGCGGGTCAGGCACGTCGAAGTCGCGGGATACCCAGGCCGCGTGCAGCGTCGGCTTCTTGGTGGTCTCATCGAGCGCCACTTTGAAGGCCAGGATGCTGCCGTGCGGAGTGGGACCATTCTCGATCGGAGCCTTGGGAGCGTGGACCGAGACCGGCCCGTAGATAGGAACATAGAGCCACGTGGCGCCCGTCTCGTCGCGCCAGACGGCCGGCGCCCCCCAGATGCCTTTGGCTTGGAACTCCTCTGGGTCGTTGGCCAGCTTGGCGATGTAGAGCGCCTGGTGGTGGTCCTTCTCACCGAGCGCGTCGGAGTCAAGCATATAGAGCACGCCTCCCTTGCCGCCGGCGGCCAGGAGGTTGTAATCTCCAGCGGCGAACCAGACGGGCGAAGTCGTGCCGAGATCAAGATCGTAGCGCGTGAGGTGCGCGTAGTCCTCGGGCGCGTAATAGTCGAGGACTTTCAAGCCGCGCAAAGAAGCGGCGATGAAGCTGCTGCCGTAATCGCCCGCGGCAGGATTGAACGGACCGTCACCGGTGGCGGCGTAAATGCGATCGTTCAAGCCGATCGTCGGCCCGCCGCGGCCCCAGACGCCCGCGCCTTGATTGGCGAGAATGAGGTCGCGCACCACAGGACGGCGTGGGTCACGAACGTCCATGGCATAGATTCCCGATTGCGCGCCACCGCAGCCTTGCGAGGTCGCGGTGTAGATGATGGAGCCGCGCTGGTTCAAGCTCCAGTCTTTGGAGTATGGCGGCACAAACTGGACCGGACCAAACTTCACCCCGCCGCTGCCGAGATCGAGACCCCACATCCGGCCATCGGACGCGATGGTATAAATCGTTCCCGCGCCCTCGTCGATCACTGGTGTGGCGTTCAGATTGTTCGGGCAGAGCCACATCGTCTCGTCTTTGATCGAGACGTGAGTTTCGAAATCGTGGCTCCAGAGCACAGTTCCCGTCGCGACGTCGACCGCATATAAATGGTTCGAGCTGCCGGCCACATACACCACGGTTTTGCGTCCCTGCACCGTGAGGACGTGATCCGATATGATCGGCGCCGTCAACGCGGTCAGTGAAAGTGGCTCATTCTTGAGCTTCACCTTCCACTTCAGGGTGAGATTGGCGACATTCGCCGGCGTCAGCGTGGTCTCGTCCGCGGCCCAGCCGCTGCGCTGCGGATCGTGCCCATATGTGGGCCAGTCCGAAGCCGTGGTCACACGGGGCTGCCCG
>JASHPE010000165.1 GCA_030038235.1 Terriglobia bacterium | reverse complement strand
TCGTCCTGCCCGCGAGAGCCGAAACGCGAGTACAAAGCTGACGTCAGGAGCGGCGCCGGCACGCCTTCGTCAATGGCTGCTATCGAGGTCCAGCGGCCCTCGCCGGAATCGGAGACGCGTCCCTCGTACTCGTCGAGGTTCGGGCTCTTGTGCAACGCCGCGGCGGTAAGGTCGAGCAGCCATGAGCTGATCACGCTGCCGCGCCGCCAGACCTCCGCGACTTCCGCCAGATTCAAATCGAACTGGTAGTACTTGGGATCGCGCAAAGGCGTGGTTTCGGCGTCGACTTCCTGGCTGCTCTTGCCGGCATTGGCGTGGCGCAGGATGTTCAGGCCATCGGCGTAAGCTGCCATCAGCCCGTACTCGATGCCGTTATGCACCATCTTGACGAAATGGCCGGCACCGTTGGGGCCGCAGTGCAGGTAGCCTTGATCGGCCGTGCCTTGCCCTGATTCGCGGCCCGGCGTCGGTGGCGCAGCGTCGTGCCCGGGTGCGAGAGCGGCAAAAATGGGATCGAGACGCTTCACGATCTCCGGTTCGCCGCCGATCATCAGGCAGTAGCCGCGTTCGAGTCCCCAGACCCCGCCGCTGGTCCCCGCATCCACATAGTGCAATCCGCGAGGCTTCAGCCGTTCGGCGCGGTCGATGTCATCGCGATAATAGGAATTGCCGCCGTCCACGATGGTGTCGCCGCTCTGAAGCCGGGATTCGAGTTGGCCGATCATCGAGTCCACGACAGCGGCCGGCACCATCAGCCAGACAGTCCTGGGCGGGCGCAGCTTGGCAACGAAATCGTCAAGGCAGGTTGTGCCGGCGGCGCCGGCCTTGGCGAGTTGCTCCACCGGACCGTGTTGCGTATCAAAAGCGACGCACTCATGGCCGTGCGCCAGCAGTCGCCTCACCATGTTCGAGCCCATGCGTCCCAGGCCGATCATTCCGAGCTGCATTTGATCCTCCGAAACCCACTTTGATGCTGCGGGTGTTGGGTTAGTGGCAGGAAAGGCGAACTGTCGTGAATGCGGCCTATTCTCTCGCAGACTTGCCGGATTCAGAGCGCGCCTTCAGCTCATCCATTTCCTTCATCAGCTTTGACTGCCGCCGGGAAAGACTCCAGGCGTAGACCATGAAGATGACCCAAACGAAGGCGTAAGCGAGAAACAAGTACTTGTTGACCACGATGCTCCTTAGATGGCGCCGGCCTCACGCCGCCATTTGTTGCCGCGCTATGCTGACTGCGCGACGGGTTCGCGCGATTGCTGTGCGCAGCCGCACCAGATAAAAGAAGAGGCACAGAAGCGCGCCCCAGGTTACGAACGTCGTCACCCACATGCTCGGCTCGAGGCCGGAATCCGTCCCGCCGCCGATCACCGGTT
This sequence comes from Terriglobia bacterium, assembly GCA_030038235.1. GTDB lineage: Bacteria > Acidobacteriota > Terriglobia > UBA7540 > UBA7540 > Gp13-AA77. Next base: position 3,030 of record JASHPE010000165.1, on the reverse strand, counting down.
GCGGGTGCTGCGTGCGCCACCAGCGAATCGCCATGTAGTCCACAATCGAAGTGATAAATCCCAGTGTGCCCACCACCGCCGCCAGTGATTCGACGCGCCCGGGACTGCTCACGTAGGCGCGCAGCATCAGATAAGCGATGTAGAGCAGCCAGAGAATGAAGGTGGAGGTCAGGCGCGCGTCCCACGTCCACCAGATTCCCCAGACCGGCTTTGCCCACAGCGGTCCCGTCACGAGCACGCCGCAGCAGTAAACGAATCCAACCTCGGCGCAGGCATAGGCGAAGTCGTCCGCTCCGCGCGCGCGCTTCCATAAGTAGCCGATGCTCCCCAGGAACACGAAGAAATACGCGAACAGCGCCGTCATCGCCAACGAAAAGTGAATGTAGAAGATGCGCTGCACCTCGCCCATCGTCATTTCCTCTGGCGCGTACAGGAAGATGAGGTAAAGCGCGATCACCATCCAGGCGAGGGAAATCGCCAGATGGAGACTCATTGGGAACTTGCTTTTCATCTTTGGTCCTTGGTCATTGGTCCTTAGTCCCTGGTCCTCGTTCCTCGCGCCCGGCAAGCCGAATGGCTGATAACGAGGGACCAACGACCAAGGACCAGTGACTACTCTTCGAGAACATATTCGAAAAGCAAAAACGAAGCCACCGTGAACACCAGGCTTACGCCGCCAACCCGTTCTATACCGCCGCGAATCGTGACCGCGGGCGCTCCGCGCAGTGCGTCCGCGCTGGCGTCGCTCGCCAGCACCAGAATCCAGAATGCCACAGGGAACTGGAGCACGGGCAACATCACCTCGCGCATCCGCGTGTTCGCGGCCACGGCGCCGAAGATGGTGCCGAGCGCCGCATATCCGAGCGTCCCCAGCAGCACGATCGCGCAGAACGGGACCAGCACCGGAATGAAGGAAAAGTTATACCAGAGCGCGCAAGCGAACACCACCACGGCCTCCGCGATGCCCAGAAAAACGAGATTGGCGAGAAGCTTGCCCGCAAAGATTGCGCCGGCATCGACAGGCGCAAGCGTCAACGCTTCGATACATCCGTTCTCACGCTCGGCGGCGAATGAACGATTGAATCCGAGGACGCCGGCGAACGCGAACGCGATCCAAAGCAATCCCGGCAACATCCGCAACGATTCCTCGCGGCCGGTGTTGAAGGAGAAGTTGAAAAGAAACACCACCAGGATGCCGAAAACGCACATCGCGCTCAGCGCCTCGCGGCTGCGCCACTCCACGCGCAGGTCTTTCACGAAGATGGTCCAGATTGCAGTCAACAGTTGACAGTCGACAGTTAACAGTACGCGGTTAGTGGTCGGCAGTCGGCAGAATTTGACGCCCGACGACCGATTCCCGACACCCTACTCGCTATTCGCTACTCGCTACTCGCAATGACATTCTCCGCACGGGCACAGTCCCCGCAGATAGTCAAAGCTGTAAATTCCCGTCGCATGTCCGTCGCTCCAGGTGATGCTCAGGGCGTAGCGCCCCACGGCCTCGGCTTTCACGGGTTTCAGCGGCTCCTCGTACAGCGGCAACACACTCGACGACACCGCGGGCCGCGCCGTGGGACGCGAACCGGTGCCGTGCGCGTCCGTGCATGTCGCGCAGGGACACTTCTCACGCAGATAGTCATAGGGATAGAGACTGCGATGCCCGTCCGACCACTCCACCGCGACCGACTTGTTCTCAGCCGCGAGCGTGACCTTCCTGGGAATTGGAGGCATGGAACTTGGCTAGAATTGACTCATTGATTCAATGAGTCAATGGATCAATCATTCAATCACAATCTCTTCCGCAACCTGCGTCTGTGCCAACTCAGTTTCCAATGCCAGCGCCACGTCGCGGAACGCCTTGCCCTGCGGCGTCGAGCCGTCCAGCGCCACGGGCTGGCCGCGGTCGCTTTGCGTGCGGATGCGCAGGTCGAGCGGAATCTCACCGAGGAAGGGAAATCCCAGACGCTCGGCCGCCGCGCGCGCACCGCCGTGCCCGAAGATGTCCTCGCGATGGCCACACTCGCTGCAGACGTGATAGCTCATGTTCTCGACGATGCCCAGAATGGGAACGTTGAGCTTTTGGAACATGGCGATGGCTTTGGAGGCGACCGTGAGCGCCAGGTCCTGCGGCGTGGAGACGATCACGGCGCCAGTCAGCGCCGCCGTCTGGCAAAGGCTGAGTTGGATGTCGCCCGTGCCCGGCGGCAGGTCGATCACCAGGTAGTCGAGACTGCCCCAGCGCACGTCGCCCAGGAATTGCTGCACGGTCTTGTGCAGCATGGGACCGCGCCAGATCACGGCCTCGTCCTTGGGCAGAAAGTAGCCCATGGAGATGATCTTTACGCCATGTTCGATGGGCGGCTCGATCTTGCCGTCCACCACGGCCGGCTCGCGCTGCGCGCCCACCAGAATGGGGACGCTCGGCCCGTAAACGTCCGTGTCCATCAAGCCCGCGCTGCGTCCAGCGGAGGCAAAAGCGACGGCCAGATTGGCGGCGACGGTCGATTTACCCACGCCGCCTTTGCCGCTGGCCACCGCAATCGTGGTCCTGACGCCCGGCGCGAGCCTCGGCGCTGTCCCCGCGGCCGCCTGGGCCGGCGCGCTTCCGTGTCCGGCGCCTGGAGCGCTAGCGGGTCCCGAAGCACCCGCGGGTTCGCTCGACGGGCGCGCGACGTGGATCTCCACCGTGCCGGCGTCCAGTGCTTCGACGGCTTCGTGCACGGCGCGCAATAGTTGCTGACCCGCAGGCGTTGTGACGCTCATCGGCAGCGGCAACTCGAGCGCAACCGACACGCGTCCTTCGCCGACTTCCACGCCCTTCACGCAGCCGAGCGCGACGATGCCGCGTCCGGCGGCGTCGCGCACGCCGGACAAGGCCTTCATCACGTCTTGAGGATGGACTCGTTTGCTCATTGGGCCCCGTTTACGAGTCTAGCATGCCGGACCTCGACTATCTGCCAGCATTGCACTCACCGCCGCGGACATCTTCCGCCGGGCAGCACAAAAAGCGACATCGTCTTGACCAGCATT
>JASHPE010000164.1 GCA_030038235.1 Terriglobia bacterium | reverse complement strand
CCGACGCCACCGGCGACCGCCGGCATCGTCTTCGATGGCGACGAGGGACGCCTCAGCGAGAGTGCATTCCTGCGTGATTTCGCAGGCGACCTGCCGGAAGCCAAGGCGAAGGTGCTCTATGCGGTCCAGGAGCCATTCCATAAGGCCCTGCTCACGGGCAAGACCACGCACGCGGCATGGCGATCGAAGCCGAGCTTCTATGCCGTCTCGACGGAAGACCGCACCATCAATCCGGATCTCGAACGCTTCATGGCCAAACGCATGGGAGCCAAGACGATCGAGGTGAAAGCAAGTCACCTGTCGCTGATCTCCCATCCCGACGAAATTACGAACCTGATCCTGGAAGCCGCCGGACAGGGGACGTAGCGACCCGGCCGATCACTGATCGACAGCCCCGAGATCCGATGGATCGCGCGCGAGGGGCGCCGCCGTTATTCATCATGCGGGCCCTGGACCTGGTCCACGTCGCCGCGGCAGGCCACTATGATGGCCCGATGGAGCCCGCTGCCGTTTCTGCCCTTCAACCACTATGTCCTGCTCTCGCTTGATTGTTTCCGGATTTCGCCCTTCCCCTGCTTGCGTCGGCAAAGCGGTCGTCCGTCAGGAATCGCTGAACCCACGTTTATGACTACCCGTCCTGATCCTCAACCATCGCAGCAATATTGCGCGGCGCATTCTAATCATAGATCCCCTTCACGGGAGGGGGCGTGCAGATTGCCCTGATCGCTAGCGATCACCTTACAATGGGCCCCGCCCTCGCTGCCGGCGATCAAACCAAACCCAAGTCCCCATTGACACATTGGATCTTTCCGGGGTCTGATATGAACCCGCGGAAAGCTTGCGCGTTGGTTTAGCTCCCGCCGCGAGGGGCCGGGCCATCAAGTCGTTGCGGTGCCGTCCATTTGGACGGGTTTTTGATTGTCGTACCAGTTCCAGAGGCGTTGGCTCATGCATCGACTTGCTGCATTGTTGTACGTTACATGCATGATGTTTTTGGCGGCTGGAACATCTGTAAGTGGCGAGGAAGGTCCGCCCGCGTGGGCGTATCCGGTAAATCCTCCGGGTTTCGCGCCGTCGCCCGACAACGGTGAACTCAAGCATGTCCCCGACAGCGTCGCCGCTTTTACTGTCGGCCAGACACGCGATCGTTTCTTCGCGCCGGATTGGCATCCCGCTGACCATCCACCGTTGCCCGAGATCGTCGCGCAAGGCAGGAAGCCGGACGTATTGGCCTGCGGCTTTTGTCATCGGGCAGATGGCCCAGGCGGCCCGGAAAACGCCAATCTCGCCGGTCTTCCGCTCGCTTACATCGTGCAGCAAATGGCTGACTTCAAGAGCGGGGCGCGCGCAACGTCAGTGCCGCAACGCGCGCCGCCGATTCTGATGATTTCACTGGCGAAAGCCGCCACCGACTCGGAAATAAAGGAGGCTGCTACCTACTTTTCCGCGCTTCAACCGAGGGCCGCGCTCAGGGTCGTCGAAACGGATATGGTCCCCAAAACGTATGTGGCCGGTTGGTTCCTGGCAGATGCAAAGAGCGGCGAGAGCGAGCCGATCGGCCAGCGCATCATCGAAGTTCCCGAAGATCTGCAACAGTTTGAGAATCGCGATGCGCGGTCGCATTTCATCGCTTACGCCCCCGTCGGCAGCGTCGACAATGGAAAAGCGATTGTCACCGGCACTCGCGCCGGCAAGACCATTCAGTGCGGAATTTGCCATGGCCCCGCATTAAAGGGGCTCGGGCCGATCCCCGGTATCGCGGGCCGCTCACCAAGCTACATTGTTCGTCAACTCTACGATTTTCAGCACGGAGCGCGGGCAGGCGGGGGGAGCGCGTTGATGAAAGGAGTCGTGGAGAAGCTCACGATCGAAGACATGGTCGCGATCGCAGCGTACACGGCCTCTTTGACGCCGTGAGATACTGCCCAACAGTGACGCCTCGATGGCTCGTGGCAGAAGGTGCGAGCCTTGGCTTCCTTTGATCGACGGCGCCTTTGTACGTTATTGCATTGTTCGATGAGGTCGCGTGCGAGGATTTGGCATGCGGGCGAAGGCTTTCGCGATAGTAGACGTCTTTACGACGCAGCGATTTGGTGGCAATCAGCTTGCTGTGATTACCGACGCGCGGGGCCTCTCTGGCGAGCAGATGCAGCTCATTGCCTCGGAGTTCCATTACTCAGAAACCGCATTTGTTCTACCACCGCAGGATCCCGATAATAGCGCTCAGGTGAAAATCTTTACGCCCACTAACGAGATTCCCTTCGCAGGTCATCCAAACATCGGGACCGCCTTTGTACTGGGACGCCAAGAAAGCGTTTTTGGCCGGTGGAACGGCAAGTCATTGCGCTTTGAAGAGAGGGCGGGTCTCGTGAGCGTCGATCTGCTCCGCCAGCAGGGATCCGTTGTTGGGGCGCGGATCAAGGCGCCGCGACGCCTCGAGGTCATCGCTTCGATTGAGACCGAGATTGTCGCAAACTGCGTTTCCCTGCATACCGGAGAAATTGCCGCCGATTGTCATGAGCCGACAATGGTCTCGGTTGGATTGCCGTTCGTGGTGGCCGAGACTAGCCTTGCAGGTCTCCGAAGGGCGCGACCGAATTGCGCAGCCTTCGCCGCCGCGGACCGCGCGTACCCGCACGCCGCTGATCACTTCTCGATATTTCTCTACGCGCGGACGGGGGAGCGGTTGCGGGCGCGCATGTTTGCGCCGTTAAACAACATCGGGGAAGATCCGGCCACAGGAAGTGCGGCTGCGGCGTTGGGCGCTTACCTCACCTTGCTCGATCCGCGTCACCAAGTCGACTTGGAAATTGCAATCGAGCAAGGGCTAACAATAAGTCGTCCGAGCGAGATTAAGGTTGGCGTATGCAAGCGGGGCGGTTGCGTTCTCGAGGTCACCATTGAGGGCATCTGCGTTACCGTCATGCAGGGAATGATCAAGGTGTAACAAGATTTGCGTTTGGTACCCGGTGTCTCGCATGCCTTCTCGGCCTTTTGATCGGCTATCTTGCCAACAGGCTCACGGACGTCAGCTCAGAAATAGGGACCCCACCCGGCGCGCCCGTCGCAGGACACCAGGCAAGTGCGGTGGTGGGTCCTGTTGACCAAGGCGCACCAACCGGGCGGTCCTGCCCGCAAGCTTACCCGCTCGCCGGCCTCCCATCCCGGACAAAAGGTTCGGGCGCGATACCACCTCCCCTCGACGACGAACGCGACATCGTCGCGAGCCCGCTCGATCACATAAGGTCCGGCCCACGCGGTCACATAGGTCCTATCGACCCGACCGCTCTCGGGTTGGTAGTGGCGAGGTCTGGTTTCATGGTGTCTAGAGACAACTTTGCCGCGGCGGGCCTGCGTGGACTGCCTTTGGGAATCATCCTGGCGGACTGGGCCAGTCTGCTGCGTTGTCCCCTCTGGCTGTCCAGGTGCCGCTGGGCTCGGTTGCGCTTCAGGTTGTGATGGGGACTGTTGGGCTAATACAAAAGGCGTGGCATCCGGCAAAGGTGCCGGCTGCTGCAGTGATGGAGTCAGCTGTTGAGCAGGACTGCCAGGCAGCGCGGGGTTGCGTGGTCGCGGCGTTTGCGAAAAGCTCGGCTCCGCGAACATCAAGATGAGGCAGAGAACAAAGCTAGCCCACCCGACAACGATCTTCAACATCGTGTCTTCCTTTACCCGGAGGGTGACCGTTGGGATCATCATATCTGCTCGATAACGCGGATCCTAAAGGGGCGTTCCGTCTCCCGCGAAGAACGTCACTGATCGCGCCTATGGCTGCGAAGATAGCTCAGAAACCGAGAGCGCTCCAGCCACCGTTGGGTGTATGGTTGCGTGTCCTAGGGTACGCGAGCCTGCGCGGTCGCGGGATTGGCGCTCCCGACGAGGCCGCGCCCGTGAAGATCAGCGTGCGCCCCGTGTCGCTTCTGCCGTTCACTCCGTAAGTTTTTTAGACTTCCGGTTAACGCTGGACAGACTTTCGACAGCTTCGATCCTTCAGCTGTTTCGCGAACCTATGCGCGGACCGTGATGGACGGCACACCCACCTCCGCGTGTCCGATAACGCGCGCATGCGGATAACCGGCGTCGGTGATCGTGCGCAAGATCCCTGCAGCAAGATCCGGGGCGCAAGCAATCAGAAGGCCTCCTGAAGTCTGTGGATCGGTGAGAATATCACGCTGCCATTCAGGAAAGTCGCGCGGCAAGACAATCGCCTCGCCGTAACTTGCCCAGTTCCGCGCCGAAGCGCCCGTGATGAAACGCTGTCGTGCCAGCGAGGCGGCGTTGGCCAACAA
>JASHPE010000163.1 GCA_030038235.1 Terriglobia bacterium | reverse complement strand
GTTGAAGCGCTGCCGTGGCTCATGGTCAGGCATGCCGAGGCGGATACACAATGGCTTGAGGACCACGCGAAGCTGGCAGACGTTCAAAACCGCCTCGGCTTCCTTGCCACCATGGCCCGGCGCCTCACCGAAGGTGATCCCAAGCGTGAAGCCGAAGCCCAGGCTTTGGCGCGTTTAGAAGAGCGGCTACACAGGAGTCGGCTGGCCAGAGAGGACACGCTTTGTCGCGAGTCATTGACCGGCGCCGAACGACGATGGCTGCGCAGGAACCGGTCCGAGGAAGCCAGAAAGTGGAATCTGTTAACTGGCTGGATGCCGGAACACTTCCGGCTCGCCCACGATGCATAAGATCAATCCGGTTTTGAGCGGCCGGTGGAGAACCTTCTTGCAAGAAGTGGATGCGCAGTTGCCGACGCCCGTCGAGCTCCACTGCTTCGGTGGATTTGTCCTAGCGGCTTGCTACGGGCTCCCGAGGCCGACGGGCGATGTGGATTACGTTACGGCCACGCCGCGCACCAGCGCAACCAGCATCGAGGCGCTGGCTGGTGAAGGCTCGGAACTTGGTAAGAAGCATCGGCTGCACTTTCAACGCGTGATGATCGCCGACGTGCCCGAAGACTACGATCAGCGGTTAGTGCGAATTTTCGCAAAAGACTTTGCCAAGCTCCGGCTCCTTGCTTTCGAAGTGCACGACATAGTGCTCTCAAAGGTTTCACGGAACCACCCGAAGGACTTGGAAGATGCCCAGTTCTTAGCCAAGGCCGGCTGGCTCGATCCCGCCATTCTTCGTCAGCGGTATCGAAAGGAGTTGCGGCCGAATCTGGCCAATGAACGCCGCCACGACCTCACTTTGGAACTGTGGCTCGAAGCCTGCTTCGGACGACCCTAACCAGCGCACACTGTTCGGCACCCCCCGAAATGCTCCGACGGTGGGCCAGTATGGGCCCACGAGTGCGCCTTCGGAGTATTAGTATAAACGCTGCGCCTTCGGCTCCGCAGGGCTCCGCTCCGGCCAGACCCAGCAAGCGAATTGAACAGCAAAGCACGACGGAAACCAACCCTCTCAAGGCCTGTGATTGACAGCCGTGGGACGCCCCAAGTGGAGACAACTCAGATGACCCGTCAGAAGACGGCCGAAAGGGCTGAGGGTGAACGTGTTTCCGAGCCCGACTCTCGGCCGGCCAGTCGCGGCGACTCGCGCGCCTGGGCCGCAAGCACTCCGATCCGTACTCTCCTCTTGCGGAATCACCAAGCGCAAGCTCAAGAAACTCGAGGCCATTGCGCACGCCCACGATCCTGATGCACCCCGTAAGTGCGCCTTCAGCGCACGCCCCTTCGTCCTTTGCGGTATTCCGATTCGCCGGCCCGCCAAGCATACCCTGGAGTACTCGCGACAGAACGGCCGCTTTAGACTCCGGGTTCTTGGCCATCCTGATTACGGCCTGCCATTCGGCCAAGATCGCCTGCTGCTGATCTGGATCGCTTCGATGGCGACCTGGAACAAGAACCGGGTGATTCGCTTCCGCTCGGCCGCAAGCATTCTCGACACCTTTCAATTGCCCAAGGACGGCCGCTACTACAAACGCCTGATTGCTGGCTTCGAGCGCATCTTCTACTCCACTTTCTATTTTGCCAGCGACGAGCAGGATGGGGAAGCCGTTGTCATAACCCGCACGAGCTTTCGATTCGTCAAGGATCTGCGCCTCTGCTACTTCGATACGAGCGACGCCAGCGTCTCGAGGGACGGTGTTCTGCGCGAGAATCTCATCGTGCTCTCGGAGGAATTCTGGAGAGAGATTCAGGAGCACCCCATTCCAGCGGACCTGAACGTAGTGCGCGCGCTAGCCGACTCACCAGGCACTCTCGATTTGTACGTCTGGCTTACCTGGAGATCTTGGACCGCCAGGGGGCGCACCGACATTCCCCTTTTCGGGCCGGAAGGCTTAATTTCACAACTCGGAAACTCGGAAAACCTTCGCGAGCGAGACTTCCGCAGGCAGATCATTCAGTGCCTAAAGATCATTCGCCAGCTTTGGCCAGATTGTCCGGCCGAGGTGAGTGCCTCGGGCACCGCCATTGTCATCAACCACGGAAAACGCTCAGGATTCCCACAGCAATCGTAGTCGACATGATCGCGGATGCTCACCTCGATATTCACCGCGAGGCCCGGTCGACTCCTCGGCTGAACGACATTGTCTTCGCCCAAGCGGACCGCTTGGGATTCACCCCGTTCTTTCTCAAGAGTAGCCGCCGAATCGAAGATGATCACCTGCCATTTCTCGAGCTTGGTCGACGGGCTGTTCCCTCGCACGTTGCGGAAGACCGACTCTGACACGATGGCGTTTCACCGCTCCGCCAGGTGCAGCCGCAAGCCGTGGTGAGTGCCGATGTCGAGGTCGACCATTTTGGCGACCTTCAGGTCGGCATCCAATGTCCACGCCCACGCTTTGCCCGTTGAATTCTCCTGGAACAGAATTTCCCGCCGATCGCCTTTCAGAAGACCGGTGATGCCGGCTACCGACCAATCGCCCTTGGGTTTGCCCAGGTCGACCAACTTCGCCGGCTTGCCATGGTCGAAGAGGTAGATGACCAGGTGATCGGTCGTGCGATCGCGCAGGAGGAGATCGGCGTTGCCATCCTGATCGATGTCACCGGCACCGACGATGCTCGTGCCGGCGGGAATCTCCAGTTTCCGGTCGTTTGACGCGCTCAGCCCTTGGAGTTGCACGGCGCGATAGTCGCCGTTCGACTTGTGGCCCAGAATGAGTTCGGGTCGGCCGTTGGCATCGAGATCAGCCACGCCCAGCAACGTGTAACCGGCCGGAATCACATAATCAAGCGTGATTGTCCTGGCGACCGTAGGCGTTCCGGGACAAGGGAAGAATTCCCATAGATACAGTTCACCGCTCTTAACGTTGTGGATGAGAACGTCGGCCGTGCCGTTGCCGGTGACATCATGGACGCCGGCGACCAGCCAGTCGGCGGAAGGCAGCGTCCCGACCTTGTACGTGCCCAAACGGTCCAACCCGTTGCGGAGTTGCACATAAACGCTTTGATCTTTTGGATCGCTCAGCAACAAGTCGGGTTGACGATCGTTGTTGAAATCGGCCCCGTAATCCTTGGTCTTCACCCCGAAGTCGACGCCGTTCACCTGGGCGCGGGGCACGGCGGGAACCGTCGCGCCGACGGAAGCGGGCGTCGTCAGGATGTATCCCTTCGCGATCTGAATGCCGACCGTGTACGCCTGCGGCAGCAACTGGGTGAACTGGTAGTCGCCATCCGTGTTGGGGAACGTGCGAGGCTCGGTCGGATCCCATTGGCCGTTGTTGTTCAGGTCGAGGTAGACAGTGATGTCCTCATAGACGCCGTAATCGGCCGGATCCCACTTGCCGTTGCCGTCGACGTCGTAGAAGACGTTGCCGTTGATCGTGCCGCCGTCGGAGCCGGGGACGACGACCGGGAAGTCATACAACGCACCGCCTGCCTTGCCCGAGATCTGGTATCCGCCGGTGATGTTGAAATAGGGGAAGACAGTGAAGCCGGCCTTCTCGTCGTAGCGGACGGCTATCAGATCGTCCGAATACGTTGTGACCGCGGCGCCCACGGCGGCGGCGTTCCAACTGTTCGGCGTGTAGGTCGAGCCCAGGACGACGAGCGGCACGTTCGGGTCCGGACCATCGGGGTTGTTTACGTCGTTCGGATCGACGCCCGGGGCCAGCACGGTAATCGTATTGGAGCCGGCCACCAGGATGTTGGGCGTGCGACTGCCCGGCACAAATTGACCTGCGCCGAGCGAGATCCCTCGCGACTTAGGCAGCGTGGTGGTGTGGGTACCGCTCCCGGTGCGGTAAGTGACGACGTCGGTCGCGCCGCCGCTGGCGCGCACGCCCATGAAGACAACCGTTTGAACGCCCGGGAACAGCGGTGCCAGCAGGATGTCGACTTCGCCCTCGTAGGTGCCGAAACCGAAGTCGATCAGTTGCGTACCTTTGGTGTACAAATCGGCCGGTGTGTAGACCCATAGTTTCTGATAGCAAACGTCGCCGGGATTAGGGACTGGGCCGGCCGGACCGTTGATGGAGTTCTCGTAGACGAGCAGGTCGAGTTCGCCGTCGTTGACGACGCCGCCGGCTACCAGGCGCGCGACGAGCCGGTCGAGTAGAAAGAACCGGCCGGTGGGCCCGAGTGTGGCGGTCGCGGTGTCCCACGCCAGTTCGTACACCGTCTGCGTGTTCTGCTGGGCGGCGTATATTCTCGCTTGGGCGTCGCCAGTTGAAGGAACGACCACCAATTCGGTTCCGAAGACCTCTGGCGCCTGATGGGACGGTGGCACGACCTCGTTCGTCAATGCGCCGTGCATGAAGGGATTTCGGGGGTCGTCGCTGAAGATATAGAAGGTGATCGAATCGCTGGTGGCGGTGTAGGTGCGCGTCAGGAGCAAGCCACTGCGATTGCCGAGCATGTTTTCGTCGACGCTATAGGCGCCACCTTCGCTGTCTGAGATTGTCTGCAGGCGTCCGCCCGGATCCCCATCCCCGGCGCCGTAGAATGTGGTCATGTAGGTCGTGCCCGGCGTGAGTCCGCTGAGCACGAGCTTCGCCGCACCCGTCTGGGCGAAGTAACCATCGGAGATCGCCGAGTTGAGTTCACCCGTGACGTCGCTGGCGTAATCGAAGAAGTCCGCGATCTCGGATTCCTCCAAGGTGTGCGGATCAATCGCCACCAACGAGTAGTTCGCTCCTTGCCTGCCCGCCTTCTGGAATCGGACGCCGTTGACGGTGATTTGCTTGGTGCCTGCCCAGTCGAGCAGGTGCGTGTACGCTTTGCTCGAGCTGATACCGGACCCCGCGTCGCTGGTTAGCCTGCCAAATCCGTGATCTCCGGTGCTGACCAGTTGGTTTGTTACTGCGAACTGATGGAACCCGTATGCGGGATTCGCGGCGACGAACGTGAAGATGATCGAGTCACTGGTCGCGGTGAACGTCCGGCTGAACTTAATGCCGTTGCCGGATCCGAACTGATTTTGATCGATCACCGTGGAGCCGCCGAGGCTGTCGGCGATCGAGCTGACGCGCTGAACGCCTTCCTGATAGCCCACGCTGTACCAGGTCGTTCTATAGGTGGCGCCGATCGTCAGGCCGGTAAGGGTCAGT
>JASHPE010000162.1 GCA_030038235.1 Terriglobia bacterium | reverse complement strand
TCGGCCAGGAAAATCCCGCCGCTGAAATGCGGCACTGCACACTCATCCTCGCGCCATATTCCTACCGTAGCCGGACGGTCGGAGCGCTCGGCGTTGTCGGCCCGACCCGGATGGAGTACGACCGGGCCATCCGCACCGTGGAATACGTGGCGCATCTCACCTCCAGGCTGCTCAGCATCAACTAAAACAAGAGCCTTGAAGTACTTTTTAAATCCGCTCAAAAGCGCCCAAAACGGACCCAGCCGCCGCAACTGCCGCTCGAGGCTGCTCAAAAAACGCTCGAAAAATGCGCGAGAAGGAGAGCCTGCGCTCTTCTGACGTGAGACAGTGAAACATCACGGCTCGGGCTGGTGTCTAGGCAAGCGGAGAGCGGCGCCGAACGCGGCGTTTAACCGGCGCGGCGTTGACGCGATCCCGCCGGACGCGGGTGCGCCTACCTTTGAGGCGACAGACAGCTGGTCGCCGCGCAAGGGCTCCGAGCGGAGGTGGCCCATGTTCGAGAACACGCTGATCACGTCGACCCGCAAGCGCAGAGCTATCTGTCTCGGCTACATTGTCGAGGGGTTATTGTTGGCCGTTGTAGTGCTGGTGCCATTGCTCCACATGCAGGCGCTTCCCGGATTGCTTATCCGCACCGGCCTATTGCCCGTGCCGCCCGAAGGTTCGCCTCCAAAGACAACCACGGTGCGAACCGTCCGTCGTCCCAACCTTGGCAACTTTCTGACGGCGCCCGTGAGCATCCCCACCATGATCCCGACGCTCAGGCCAGAACCCGAAACCTCAAGCGATGCCTTCGCTGCCGGCCCTCCGGGCGCGGTCCCTTGGGGCAGCGCAAGCGGCGTTCCGGGCGGCTTCGGCGTAAATCCGTTTCCGCCTCCACCTGAGCCGCCGGCCAAGCCGACGCGCGCCTCGCGAATCATAGTCGGCGGCGTAGTGGAAGCGGCCCGCCTGATCTACGAAGTGCAGCCCGAGTATCCGATTATCGCCAAGAGCGCGCAGGTGCAAGGCACGGTGCGCCTCGAAGCCGTGATCGGCAAAGACGGATCGGTCGAGAGCCTGCACGCAGTCAGTGGTCCGCCGCTGCTGATTCCCGCCGCGCTGCGCGCCGTGGCCACGTGGTGGTATCAACCGACGCTGCTCAACGGCGTGGCCGTGGAAGTGTCGACCGAAATCGACGTGAACTTCACGCTGAGCGAATAAAGCCCAGGGGTTCGTCGCACCCGGTTCACCCGTCAACGACATCCAAGTGGTCGGCTTAAAATGCTCAGCGTTCGCGATCTGACCGAGAGCCTTCCGTCCCGCGTCACCCGCCACTCACAGAGCATCGTTCACCATTTGTTCCACGTCCTGGCTCATCTTGGCGGTTTTGGCCTGCTGATTCTCAGCTTCGTGGACTCCTCACCGGTCTTCATACCTTTCGGAAACGATCTGCTGATGATCGCCATGGCGGCGCGCAGGCACGACCTTGTTGTCTATTACGCCTTGATGTCAGCAGTCGGTTCGGTCCTCGGCTGTTTGACGGTGGATGCGTTGAGCCGCAAAGGGGGCGAGAAGGGCCTGGAAAGACACCTCTCTCGCAAACGCCTTGATTATGTCAAGAAGCGAATCAAGAAGAATGCAGCGTGGGCACTGGTTATTGCCTCTCTGCTGCCGCCGCCGTTTCCGTTCACGGGCTTCGTGGCCGGTGCCGCGGCGCTGCAATACCCCCGCAACCGCCTTCTGTCGGCGGTTTTCGTGAGCCGGTTCGCACGCTTTCTGATCGAAGGCGCGCTCGGGATCTTTATTGGACGGAGAATATTCGGACTGGTTCGCTCTCCCGTCGTAATCTACTCCGTGGTGGCACTTATTGTGATCTCCATAGCCGGGACTGCCCTTGTGATTGTCAGCTGGGTCAAGCGTAGCGGGATGGTCGGAGCGGCAGGGACAGCCTGATTGCGTTCCTCCACACCGGTCCCTTCACCGCGTAAGTTCCAGAAGTAATATGTCTGGCCGCGCCGCCAAATCCTGAATCGCTCGGGGAAGGTTTGCCTCGTCGGGCTTGCCCTTCCATCGCAATGTCCAGCCAAAACTTCGACCTTGGGCGGGCGATCTCTCGTTGAGAACAGAGGGGCTTGCGGGCGAAAGACCAGCGCGCCTGAGCAGAGAGGCAACTTCATCCTGATCCGGCCCATCCGCGGAAACAATTACTCTCAGTGTCCCCTTCTGTTCTCGGTTCAACGAGAGTTCAAATCTTTTCAGCCCCGTCAGAACCACAAAACAAAGGACAAACGCGGCTAGCCCCAGGCCTAATTGTCCACCACCGAAACAGAGTCCCATTACAGTGACGAACCAGATCGTGGCTGCGGTCGTCACTCCGACCATCAACTCACCACGTTTGATGATTGCGCCAGCGCCTATGAAGCCGATGCCGGAGAGAATGCCCAGCGGCAAACGCATGATATCCATTACGACAAACGAGTCCGCCGGCTTGCCGTTGGAATTCATGAGTACATTTGCTTGGATCATTGCGATGCAGGCCGCGAGGCCGACAAGAATATTTGTGCGAAGGCCCGCAGAGTGGCCATGTTCGTCGCGATTGAACCCAATTATACCCGCGGCAACCACGGTCAACAATAGGCGTTCTGCAATTGCGTGCCAAGTGAGGATGGTAGGCATAAGTTCGCTGACTCCGGCTGAGTGGCCCCCGCAGTTTCCCTTATAGCATCACTGCCTCGTAATTTTAACTATGAGCTGCGTCCGGCCCCTCATGCATGGACCAGTATCGAGGACCCGTATGGTCCCGGACGAATCTTCAAATGCCACCGCTCTGTCGGAAACACCCTTTAGTTCGCCCCAGGATTTCGGAGCGGCGCAGTCCTTGCCCTCTTGCGGCGTTTGCTGGGACTGCAGCAAAGGCGCTGCGAAGGCCATTCGCCAATTTGAAAGATGTTCAGCGGCGAGGACAGCCGTAGACGTGACCAGGATCGCTACAACCACGACCAAAACTTTGTTCATTCCGACTTCTCCTGATTTGTTTGCGGAGCGCCAGTTGTTCGCCCGATCGTCAGTACTCCCGATGCCCTTTGGGCGCCTTGACACCCTTCTCGTCCCACTGCGAGCCGCCGCCTTTGGATGTCTCTCCGGCGCGCTGCCCCCTTTCAATGGAACTGTCGCCTTCCCCCGTCCATGCAGGACCGATTCCTTGCTTTCCGCTCCTCGCCGGCCGGCGCAACTGCTCCTGTTCATCCTTTGCTTTGTCGTCTGAGACGCGAGACTCGTCAGACATCCGGTCCTCCTATTGGAAAATCAACACATCCCTCAAGTTACACTCGCCTGTTTACCGCAGTTCGCCAATCGGGCGGGTTCCCCACCCATCTTCATTGAGACCCGTAATTCTCCGCGACATCGGCGCGAGACCTGGTCTTGTTGAACCGGTCTCGCTGTTGAGGGTAGAGGAAAATGCATACCTGGCGGCGGAGGCCAGCATCAAACCGCCGGAGTATGGGCAAGCGCCTTTGGTTTCTTCGCGTCGGTTCTTAGGGGGCTGCAGTGGCAACTCCGGACTCGAGGGTCCACACAGGTCCGGCGGCGCCGCAGTACGTCACAGGAAGGTGCCTTTATGAACCGAATACGACCTGCTCTGCTCAACCTCACGATCGGTACGGTTGTCTTGCTTCTCGCCAGTCTTCAACCTGCCCTGGCCCAATACAACGCGGTGCTTCAAGGCACGGTGACTGACGCCTCTGGCGCTGCGGTGCCGGGCGCCAATATCACTCTGACGGACCAGGCGACCGGCGTCGAGCGGACTACGTCCACCGATCAGGCGGGCTTCTATCACTTCACCGAGATCCCTCCCGGAACCTACACCGTCAGCGCCGCAGCCAAGGGCTTCAAAACCAACGCTACGGAGAACGTCATCGTGCAGGCGGAGCTGCCCCGCGGGCTGGACATCCAACTGCAACTGGGCGAAGTCGCGGAAAGCGTAACCGTGAACGGGTCTGTGGCCCCGGTCTTGCGAACCGAGGACGCCAGCATCTCGGGGACGCTGACCACGCAGGATGTGCAGCGGCTGCCAGAGATAGCCCGCGATCCATACGAGCTGCTGAACCTGGCGCCCGGAATCTTCGGTGATAACGCCAGGAACGGCGCCGGCCTTTCCGTCGGCTTTCCCAACGGACCGGGCATCAACGCGGGTTCGGGCGGCCCCGGCGGCTCTAACACTGCGATCTTTCAGACTGAAAACCAGATCTCGATCAGCGCCAATGGCCAGCGGATCACTTCCAACGACTACACCGTCGACGGCGTAAGCGTGAACAGCCTTCAGTGGGGCGGCGCGGCGGTGGTCACGCCCAGTCCGGACTCGGTGCAGGAAATCACGGTTCTTTCCAACGACTATGATGCGTCGGACGGGCGGAACTCCGGGGCTCACATCAAAGTGATCACCAAGGGCGGAACCAACGCCTTCCACGGCAGCAGCTTCTTTCAGTATGAGGACCCGGGGCTGAACGCATACAACAAGTTTGGCGGCTACAATCCTGGCGTCGGCTTCGCGCCCGACATTCGAGACGATGACGCGTTCCGCCAGTTCGGGGGAAGCCTCGGCGGTCCTATCATCAAGAACAAGCTGTTCTTCTTCTTCGACTACGAGGGACTCCGCGACAACAACGATATGTTCCAGGATCAGTATGTCGAGACGCCTCAGTTCGATTCGTTGCTCGCCAGCTTCGCGCCCAACACGCCTGTCGCCGCCACGGTGACGGAGCCCGGCGTCACGCCGCGCGTCGCACAAGTGTTGCCGGCGAGCTGCGCGCCCTTTGGCTCGACGCCATGCCAGGTGATCGGCAACGCGCTGAACGTCGGATCGCCCTTGGGACCGTACGGCACATACCCGAGCGCAGCCGATGGCGCGGGCCTGACGAGCATTCCCGAGTTTGAATATGCCGAGACCGTGCAGCCGCAGCACACGAGCGGCAATCAGTACAACGCACGCATCGACTACGACCGCGGCCGGAACACGTTCACCGGAAGCACGTTTCTGACCTACTACAACAATCTCGAGGCTGATCCTTCGGCGCAGGACCGTCCGGACGCCGATTACAATACGCATCGATTCAGCCCTTCGGCCTTCTTTTCCTGGATCAGTTCTCTCTCTCCCACGGTCGTGAACGAAGCTCGTGTCAACTTCACCCGCTACGCTTACAACGACGTCGCCGCGAACCCTCAGATCGACTGGGCGATCCCGCGCACCGAGATCCAAACCTTCCTGCCTTTCGCCGAACGCATCCGATATGGAGCGGCCCAAGGCGACGATTCGCCGGGCATTTTTGCGCAGAACACCTTCGCCTTCCGCGACCAGATTTCCGTTCAGCACAATCAGCATGCGCTCAGGTTCGGCGTGGAAGCCGACCGCGAGCAGGACAACAGCAATCTGCTGGGCGGCTCGCGTCCCGACATCGTCTTCAACAGCCCATGGGACTTCGCGAATGGCGCCGCGATTTTCGAGCAGATCGAAGTCAATCCCCTGACCGGCGCAGCTCCCATCACGGCGCGCTACTATCGCGAAGGCGACTACGCCGTTTACCTTCAGGACGACTGGAAGGTGCGGGCGAATCTGACGCTTAATCTCGGAGTGCGCTGGGACTACTACGGGCCGCCGAGCGAAGCGCGCGGACAACTTGAAAACATCGTTCCCGGACCCGGACCCACAGGGCTCCTGAACGCGCGGGCTGTGCTTCCGAACCAGCAGTACTACTCCACGGACCGCAACGTTGGACCCAGGATCGGATTTGCATGGAGTCCGGAACGATTTCAAACCAAGGCCGTGCTTCGCGGCGGCTTTGGGATCGCATACGACCGCTTCGACGACGTGTCGTTCGACAATACCCGCGACAACCCGCCGATCGTCGCCAGCTACGGGCTCTGTTGCGGTGGGCCCGGCGCCTCCATCGACTCCAAGATCCTCTATACCCTCGGAACCTCGAGCCGCAGTCCGGTAAGTTATCCGGCCGATCCAGGCCTGGCGACGCCGCTCAATGGCGCGACCAATTTGCCGGAGGTCAGTGGTCAGTACGCTGCGCCCAACGTTTACGCGAATCCGCTCAATAGTCCCGTGCCGTACGTTTACCTTTACTCGCTGCAAGTTCAGTATGCCTTGCCACGAAGCTGGATCGCGATCGTCGGCTATCAGGGGAGTAGCAGCCACGACCTGCTGCGGATTCAGAACCTGCAGTATTTCTATCCGCAGCCAAGCCCGCTGATCGGCGCCGTTTTCAATTTCACGCCGGACACGACGGCAAACTACAACGCTCTCGTCACCGAGCTCGAGCATCGATTCGGTCATGGCTTCCAGGCTACCGTCAATTACACCTACAGCAAGTCGCTAGACGAGGTCTCCGCCGAAGGCCCGGGGTTTGTGACGAACCAGACCTATCCCGTCGACGACTCCACCGAATACGGTCCTTCCGATTACGACGCCACGCATTACTTCCGCGCTTGGGGGATTTGGGATCTGCCGGTTTTCCGCGCGCGACATGATTGGATCGGCAGGATTGCCGGCGGATGGGAACTGAATCCTATCTTCGAATTTCATTCGGGGTTTCCCTGGACTCCCGTATCGAGCAACGATTGCATGCTCGTGCTCGGCGCGGCGACGATCTGCCCCATTCGGCCGATTGGCTACCTGGGAGACGCCGGCAGCAACAGCGCCACCTCGGCGTTTCTGCCGCCCACTGCGAGCAACTTCCCCAACGGCGCCACCAGCTACTTCAATGTGAACGGCTTTGGATTTCCCGGCGTCGGCCGCAACAGCTTCCGCGGGCCACGCTTCAGCTCCCTCGATTTCAGCGCCGCCAAGAACTTCGGACTTCCTACGCTGCCCTTCTTCGGCGAAGGCGCCAGGATCGAGCTGCGGGCGAACTTTTACAACGCGCTGAACAAGCTCAATCTCGCACCCTTCACCTTCGGCAGCACATCGACCACGATCAGCTACGGGAACAACTCGAGCGGCGTGCCCACGCCGAACCCTCTCTTCGGCACGGCGTCGACCGGCCTTGCGGGACGAGTAGTCGAACTGCAGGCGAGACTCAGCTTCTGACGCCGCATTTCACAGTCCCGACGCGACTTCGGTGAAGATAGCGCGATTCAAGCGCGGTTTTGATTTAGCATGCAGGTCGCTGGGCTCCCGCCCCTTACAGCCACAAGGTGCGGAACGAGTGCCTTCGCCGTCGCGATCAGCCCTAAGATTACCCTGCCGGTCCACTGCGTCGAATGGGACGAGGAGTCGGGCGGCTTTGAGTTGATTCTGTCAACGCCATTGAGCAGTTTGAGGCAAACGCCCGGGCGGGTTTGGAAGGCACATCGCCTGGAGGCTCTTGGGAAGACGAACCATACGCTTAACACACGTGGAAAACGCTCTCACGTCAACTGGTTGATTCCAAATAGCATTTAGAATGGCGGAGGGAGAGGGATTCGAACCCCCGAGCCCCTTTCGAGGCTAACGGTTTTCAAGACCGCCGGTTTCAACCGCTCACCCATCCCTCCGTTGTCTATCTTACCTGATTTCATTGTCTTGAAACTGTGTCACTGTCGGGTTCGGCGCGGCTTCGGGATGACTGTCACCATTCTGTCACTAGCCTTGATCCCGTTCCCCGCGCGGGTTTTGGTTTCGTCGTTGGTGTGCGCATAGCGCATGGTGACGACGATGGTGGAATGCCCCAGCAGCTCCTTGACG
>JASHPE010000161.1 GCA_030038235.1 Terriglobia bacterium | reverse complement strand
GACGAACTGACAGACTGAAATACTGACATACTCCTACGCCGATACCTTGGCCGCTCTCGACGCACCTCGTCCCCGATACGCGCTCCAAAGCAGATCGGCCAGCTCGCTGAGCAGCGGCATCCGCGGATTCGTCGGCCACGACGGATCGTCGAAGGCGATCTTGGCCAAATCGGGCACGGCACGCTCGAATTCCTCCTGTGAGATCCCGAGATCGGCGATCGAGCGCGGCATCTCCAGCCGGTCCAGCAATTGCTCGACGGCGGCCAAGAGGTTGTTGACCTTTTCCATCACCGTGCTGCCGCCGAGACCGAGCAGGTCCGCCATCGTTGCGTACTTCTTGTGCGCCGTGTAGGCGCGCTGGTGCGGCGATGGCATGAACTTGGTGGGCACGGCGGCGTTGTAGGCGATCACGTGGGGCAGCATGAGCGCGTTAGCCCGCCCGTGCGCCACGCGGAAGCGTGCGCCGAAAGCGTGTGCCAGCGCGTGATTCACGCCCACCGAGGCATTCGAGAACGCCAGCGCCGCGATGCAGGCCGCATTGTACATCATGGTGCGCGCCTCCTCGTCGTTCGGGTGCTCGTAGGCGATGGGCAGGTATTTGAAAACCAGCCGGGCCGCCTGCATGGCGTTCGCATCGGTGTAAGCCGAAGCGTAAACCGAAACGCCGGCCTCGAGCGCGTGCGTCAGACAATCGATGCCGGTGTCCGCGGTGAGATTTTTGGGCATCGACATCACAAACTGCGGATCGACTATGGCCACGTCCGGGCTCAGCGAATAATCCGCCAGCGTCACCTTGCGCCCGCGCTCTTTATCGAAGAGGACCGCAAATGGGCTGACCTCGCTTCCGGTCCCACTGGTGGTGGCGATGGCGATCAGGCGCAGGCGCTTGGTCTTTTCGGTCGGATACTGGAACACGCGCTTGCGAATGTCGAGGAACGGCGCGCCCAGCTCGTCCAGATCCGCTTGCGGCGATTCGTACTTCAGCTTCATGATCTTGGCTGCGTCGATCACCGATCCGCCGCCGAGCGCGACGATCTGGTCGGTTTTGTAGAAATTCAGCGCCTCGATTTCCTGCGTGATGACTTTGATCTCGGGCTCGGCTTCGGGAATCACCGTGACGTGGACCACGGTCTCGGGCGGAAGGTTCCGCCGGACGATGTCAACGTGTCCGACCTGCTCCAAGACAGGGTTGGTGACGATCACGGTCGAGCGCGAGGGGAACTGCCGCAGATTCTGCACGGCGTTCATGTTGAAATAAATCTGATTGGGGACCCGGAACCACATAGGGGCTTGCGTCCTCCTCGCCACGCGCTTGACGTTCAGGTAGTGATACACGTTCACGTTGTCGGTGGTACTGTTGCCGCCGCCAGTGCCGCATCCGAACGAAAGCGTGGGCACCATGTCGTTGTAAACGCCGCCAATGGCGCCGATCGATCCCGGCGAATTCACGATAATCCGTCCCGCGTTGATCACTTCTCCGAACTTGCGAATCACCTCGTCGTTGCGCGAGAAAACCACGGCCGTGTGCCCAAGTCCGCCGAGATGATTCACGTCCACGCAGACCTTGAGCGCCTCATCGACGGATTGCGCGCGGTACACTGAGAGAAGCGGGAAAAGTTTCTCGACCGAGAGCGGATGCTCCGGGCCCACGCCTTTGATAGGCGCAATCAGCAGCTTGGTATTCGGCTTTACGGAGAGCCCAACCGCGCGCGCGATGTCCACAGCCTTCTGGCCCACGGCCATGGGGCGCTGAAATCCTGTCTCAGGATCGATGACGGTGCGCCCGAGCAGCTCCGCCTCCGTCTCATTGCAGATGTGCGTGCCCAAGTCGGCGAACTTCTTGAGCACTCGATCGTAGATTTCGTCATCAATCACCACCGTCTGCTCTGAGGCGCAAATCGTGCCATTGTCGAACGTCTTGGACGTGATGATGTCCACCACGGCCATGTCGAGGTCGGCGGATTTCTCGAGATAAACGGGCGTATTGCCCGGTCCAACGCCAAGGGCCGGTTTACCGGAACTGTAGGCCGCCTTGACCACGCCGGGGCCGCCCGTGGCGTCGATCAGGCGAACGTCTTTGTGGTGCATCAGGTACTGATTGTCCGCCAGGGTGGGCGACTCGACGGACACGAACACGCCTTCAGGCGCGCCATGCTTGAGCGCCGTCTCGTACATGATGCGGACCGCCTCATTACAGCAGCGCCAAGCCTTGGGGTGCGGGCTGAACACCACGGCGTTACGCGTCTTGATGGCCATAATGCACTTGAATAGCACCGTCGCCGTGGGGTTCGTAATCGGAGTGAGTGAGAAAATCACGCCGATCGGCTCCGCCACCTCCATCAGACCGCGCTCCGGAAACTCGCGAATCACGCCCACCGTAGGCTTGTCCTTCACGTAGTTGTAGACAAACTCGGCCGCCACCATGTTCTTGATCGCCTTATCTTCCAGAACGCCCAGCTTGGTCTCCTCGATCGCCAGGCGAGCCAGGTGTTGCGCCTGTTCCATGGCCGCCGAGACCATCGGCTTCACGATGCGGTCCACGTCCTCCTGGCTGTACTGGGTGAAGACCGCGGCGGCGGCCCGGGCCTGGCGGACGAGTTCCTCCAGGTAGGCGATCCGGTCTTCACTAAGGGTTGAAGAGTTCTCGGCCATGCTATCACCGTCCTAAGGACATGCGGCAAAGCCGCGCGCACTGGCCGCGGAGGCTTTCGCAGCCGGCACGTCGTTCTCCTGCAGCGGGAATCCACCGGTTTTTCGCGTAGGCTACACGAAAACGGGCCGCACAAACGGCTATGTCCATTGTTTTCATGAATATCGTGGGACTTTCCTTTCAATATTTGGGCTCGCCCCTTTATTATCAACAACATCGTGGGACTTACCTTCATTTTCGATCGGCGATGTCCCCTCGGGACGTGTTTCCTCGGCCCTCCCGCTCTGAAATTTAGCACCGCAAGCGAGGGTCGGCCTCATTAAGCCGCACTCCTGGAGTCTGTCTGCGGCGCAGCAGTTTCAGCGGCCGGCGGATGTGCTTCAATCGCCGTGGCTGAATCGGGCTTGTTCGGCACCGCTGCTCGCCTCGTCGTTTTCGGCCGCGGGCCCGCCGGACGCTCATTCTTCTTCCGTCGCACGGCTGGGGCGGGCTTCTGCCCTACGCCTGAAGCGGGCTTCACCCGGGCGGTGCGCCGCAAGTCGTCGAAGGACTCGTAGAGGAAGTCTCGCAGGCGGCCCACGTCGGGAGCCGCGTGCGCGTCGGCAATCAAGCCGAAACAAAGCTTTCCGTTATAACTCTGTACCGCCACGCCCACACCCAAATCCCATCCGGTCGGTACCTGCGGATAGGACGCGATCATCTTCCGGCCCACAGCATAAAGCGGCACGGGCGATCCCGGCACGTTCGTGCAAATCATGTTGAAGAGTGAGACCGGCAGGATGATCTCCGGAAGGCCCCGCCACAGCAGCGCCTGTAAGGGCGTGGGCATGGCGGCGATGCCGCTCGCGAGCAGCGCGACCCAACCTGCCGCGCCCGCATGCTTCATGATCTCCATCCGCTCCGTGACCGCGTGCATCAAACGCACGGGATTGCGCACGTCGAGCGGCAGCGCCACCGGCAGGAACGAAATCTGGTTGCCCAGTTCTTCAGGGTGGTCGCCCTGATGGTCTCCGTTGCGCAGGCTGACCG
The DNA here is from genome assembly GCA_030038235.1 of Terriglobia bacterium. Taxonomy (GTDB): domain Bacteria; phylum Acidobacteriota; class Terriglobia; order UBA7540; family UBA7540; genus Gp13-AA77. The sequence goes on along the minus strand of JASHPE010000161.1, from coordinate 5,146 downwards.
GACACACGATGCGCACAAACCGATGGACGGCGCTCTCGCCGTGCAGCTTGACGTATCGCGTCAGCGCGCCGGTGACAACGGTGAGAATGACGTCGTTCAGCTTCCCGCCGACCGCTTCGCGTATGGCCTGCGCCTGGGCGAGATCAAAGTCCGCCCAGCAGAACTTCCTCTCACTGCCACAAGGCTTGTTGAACGGCAGCCGCTCCACCGATACAGCCAGCTCGGGCAACAGCCCGCGGAGGCCAGCGAGGCCACTCTGCATGCGCCCGCTGAGCAGCGACTGCGCGAAACCGAGCAATCCCTTCTCGGCCATCGCCAGACTTTGTACCGTGCTGCCAACCGCGTCGGCAATCACATCGCCAAGGCCGGGATGCGGAGTCTTCGGAGCCGGCGGCGGGCTAACCACCTTCCCGGCCCGCTGTGGCCGGCCCGGCGTCTTGTCCAGGAAAACGCTCAGCAGGCCCGCGCCCGAAACGCCGTCCGCCAGCGCATGGTGCAAGCGCCAGATCAGAGCGCCGCGACCGCCTTTCAAGCCGCTCACCACGTGGACATCCCACAGAGGCTTGCTGCGGTCCATGGTCCGGCTCAGCAGGCCTCCGGCCAGCGCCTCCAGTTCGGCGTCGCCGCCCGGGCGACCGAGGCGAACAGGGATGATGTGCCGGCGCACGTCAAAATCGGGATCATCCTCCCACGTCGGCAGGCCGACGTTAAACGGGGGCATCACGACCCTTTGCCGGTACCGCGGGATCAGGGACAGCTTGCGCTCGATAGTGGCGAGGAAGGGCTCAAACGGCACCGGGCCGTCGAAAATCGAAACGCTTGCGATCGACAGCGGAAGCTCAGGACGCTCGAGATAGAGGAACGCCGCGTCGACCGAGGAGAGTCGATGGTGTTCGGTTACATGTCCAGGCTCTTGCGGCCGGCGCGTCCGGCGGGTGGTCTGGTCCGGCCTTGCGCTGGTCGTCGGGTTTAGGGCCATGGGGATGCCTCTCTCATTTGAACTCGGGCGAATCGCCCTTGTTCTTGATATCTCAACCATAAAGAGGCTGATGTGACAAAACTCACATGCTTGTGTGACTTACGAGGGTGACGGGGCTTGTAGTGCAGGCGTCCCGCCTGCGAGTGCGAGGCTTGTGTGCAGGCATCCTGGCTGCCCAGGCAGGATGCCTGCACGATGCTACGTTGCTAAGTTCGGAAACGTCTTAAGGCCCGACTTGATCTCGTCCTGAAGTTTTTTCACGCGCTTGGCACAGTCGGGATCGGGACTTTGCTTGAGCGTAGCTTGAACTGGCTGCAGTGTATCCTGGGCGACGCCCAGCAGCACTTTGTAGTGCTCCGGGTCCAACAGATGCTTGCCGTCATAAAACACGGCGCCCGTCATGATCTGGTCGGCCACAAAGAGACGGAACTCGGTGGGATCAATCTGAACCGGGCCGGCGCTCATCTCGGATTGGGCCTTGGCGCGATCGACGTGCAACATGGCGGCCAGCGAGTCAACGACGCCCGTCTGAATGGCGATCGACTCGGCCTGAGCCTGGTCCTCACGCCCGATCTCGACCCCGGTCCGGGCCGTGTCCAAGGCCTGGATGGTCGGAGGCACATCTATGTTCGGATAGGGCGCATCGAGCACGAGGTCCTTGGGAACGGTGCCCCCCTTCGTCAACTGCATGGCCACTTCACCGAGCCGCAGGCTAAGCTCGGCGCCGCGCTGATTGGCGTCGCGCTGCAGGGCCGCATACCGCGACTTGAGCGCCGCGGGTTTCGCCGTCTCGGCCGCCTTGCCATAGGCGTCGGAGAGCGTTCGATAGCCCCGCACCTGGCCGCTGAAGATCACCAGGCGCAAGACCCTGGCGCGGGTCGTGTAGTCGTTCGTGGGATCGGCGTTGGCGAGGCTCGCGAGGTCGTCGATGTCCTTATCGGTACCCGCGGTTCCGCTCCTGGCGAAGTTCGCCTTGGCCTTCGCGTACACCCCTGCCGGACCGGTCGGTTGGTTTCCGGACGAGCACGCAACCGACGCGACAATTGCCAGGCCGGCTGCGGCCAGAAGACAAAGATGGCAAACATGGATTCGACGGAGGCCCGCTGGAACGAATCTGGTCCGCTGAGGCGTTATGTCAGAGGCGGGTTCTAGCGGCGCACGAAGATGAGCGTTCATGGTCATCCCCCTTTCGCGGCCTTACTTCGGGTTACATTATCAAACCGTGGGCGCGATTTCAATATCCCGCGGCGGCTGCGCTCAAGCTGTGACGGTGCTTACATCCACGGGTGATGATGCCGGCTCCGGACTCCCGGCCCGCGGCAGGAGCCTTCCAAGCCACACCGATGGCCGGAGCGCCGTCCGCGCGCACACCCGCGCCGCCATGGTCGCGGCGCTCCAGTCGAGAGCCAGCCAGTCCCGCACCGAGAGCAGTGAAACAAGCGTAGCGCCCGTCTCTACCGGATGCGCAGCGGCGTAGCGCGCGATCACGGAATCGAGGCGCACGCTCGATCCCGCCACGTCCTCCAGCACGCCGTCCAGCGTGAAGCACGCCTTGCGGAACACAAGCAGGGCGGCCGGGAAGCGCACGCCCTCGAGCGCGATAGTGTCGAGCAGCCGCATGGCCTCCATGGGATCCGGCGCGCGCAAAACCGGCAGACGATCGAGGCAGCGGTCCACCTGCTCGCGAATTGAGCGCCTGCGTTCGAGATCGTGTCCAGCCGCGGGTGCGCACAGGTTCTCCACGGCTTTCACCATCCTCGACCCGTCCCGTAGCAGGAGCATCAGGACCAGCAGCAGGACGTTCTTGCGCTGCTCGCGATTCAGACGCTCCGTCAGAGCCCAGTCCAGGATCACGAGTTCGTCGCGGCGCGCGTCATAAAGCACGTTGCCCGCATGCGGATCGGCGTGGAAGATCGCGTCGCGGTCGCGAGCAAGCGCCGGGACTCCGACCAGAGCTTCGGCAAGCCTCTCCGCCACCCGTCTTCGAGGTGTGCCGGGGCGCGCAAAGGCATCGGTAACCTTCATCCCTTTTTCGTCGGAAAGCGCGGTGATGCGCTGCGTCGAAAGAGGCTGAATCACGCGTGGCACGCGAATCCCGGGCACGGAACGATACAGGCGCAATGCCTTGAGCAACGTCGCCTGCTCGCGCCGAAAGTCAACCTCATGCTCCAGCAGAAGGCGGATCTCGGTGAGCGTCTCCGCCGCGCCGGTCATGCGGATGCCCCCGGACGGCGGCTTGTGCGCGAGATGGGCGGCCAGTTGCTGCAGAATCTTCATGTCCTCGGCATAACAATCGGGGACGTACGGCTTCAGGACCTTGAAGACGCCGCGCTCGCGCCGGCCGGTCTCAGGATTGCGCCAGCGAAAGCGCACCACCGCGCTGACACTGGCTTCGGAGAAGATGGCCGTATCGGGCTGTACGTCGAAAGCGTCGATTTGTGCGCCGAGTTCACGCAGGATAGTGCTGCGAACCTCGTCGGCGGTCACGTCCGAGATGCCGTTCTCGAGTTCGGTGAGAGCGCGCCGCACCCCGGGCTCGAGCTTGCGGTTCCGCGCGAGCGCCTGGCCGAGTTTTTGCAGACCCGGGACCTTGGAGATGAATCGCAGCAGGCGCGCCGCGGCAGGCGTGTCTGCGGGTAGCGTCATTTGCTCGACGACCTTGGGAGCCAGGCGCGCGGCTGACAATCGCAGCACAACGAACTGCATCGCCTCGCGAACCACGGGACGCCACTGGCGGTAAACATCAGGCACAAGCACTTCGACGGGCACAACACGCAGGGTCCACCGCGCCAGCTCCCGGCGCCAACGTTTTCCGCCATCGCCTTCGAGCGCCGATTGGACCGCGCCGATTCTGGCTGCGGTCGTCTGGTGCCCGCGCAGAAAAGGCTCCAGCGCCTGCTGCAAGTGTTCCTCTTCGATTTTGATGCGGGAGCGCATTCTTCCCCGCTTTTGGCGAGTTCAGTTCCCGGCCAGCCGCTCAGCCACCAGACTATACACCAGGGGGCTGAACGCCAGGCCGATGTGCGTGGCGGAGACTTCGAAATCGACGGCCGGATCGCCGGTCCGGCAGACACGCCAGTCCAGGATGCCGTCCGTCTTGGTGTAGATCGCCGTCTGCCGCACGCGCTTTGGCAGATTGGTCTTCAGCGACTCCAGGAAAGCGCAGGTGCAGGCGCCGGTGTAGCAATTCGGCAGCACGTCTTGGCCGTTACGCTCCAGGATTTGCAACCTCACTAGTTCTGCGGTCCGCACCACCGCGCCGTGCGCTGCCACACCGCGGATGGGCGCCGCCAGCGTTATGACCGACGCGATCCGGTCGGGCATTTGCCTGGCCGCCGCGCGCGCCATCACCCCTCCGAGGCTGTGTCCGATCAGATGAACCTTTCTGCCGGTGGACCTGTACGCAGCCTGGATGGCGTCGTTCATGTGCTGCCGCATCAGCAGGTTCGGACACTCGGCGTTGAACGGAATGCCCGAATTGTAAGGCCGGTAGCCGATACGCCGCAGCCAGGACCGGAGTTGATCGAGGTACCGGTCAGTGCCCAGGAAACCCGGGATCACCACCACGGCCGAACCGTCGCCGTGGGGCACTCCGTATCCCCAGAAAACCGGGGATATCCGCAGGAAGGCCATCTCGACGCCGGCCAGAAGCTCCTGCCAGATCGGCAACGGCGCCCTCTCCAGTTCGGCCCGGACCCTCTGGCGACGCGCTCGCATGCGTCACCAGTCTATACAAGCTGTCGTTTTCCGCAACCCTCGAATAAAAGAAATTTATACCTTAATCCGGTTGCCGGTTGCCGGTCAGCGGTTGCCGGTGGTCTGTCAATGACTCAAACCACTCTGAACAACCACACCGGCAACCAGCAACCGCCTACCGGCAAGCATCTACGCCGCTGCCATCGACTCTGCGGCTGCCTTTCTGCCCCTCACGGGACGATGGACAACCCTGCGAGTCTCTTCCGGTTTTCCCTTGCGGATCGGTTTGATCGCCAGATCCATCAGGGATTTCTGCGCCGTCACCAGATTATGCACACTCTTCTCGGTCAATTCCGCGAAGGAGGTGTGCGGCTTCTTCCGGGCGACTTCGTGATGCTCCACGGCTTCGCCTGCGGCCTCAAGCTGCTGAATGGCGAGTTCCAGCAGCTTCTTCTGGGCGTCGATGTACTT
>JASHPE010000160.1 GCA_030038235.1 Terriglobia bacterium | reverse complement strand
TTTCTGCGCAATAAACTCCTGTTTGGGGAGGCGGTCAACCACACAGCGCTTTCGTCGCTCGGTTTTCAGTATTCGCCCACGCTGGCCACGCAGGCCGGACCGCCTTTTGTCGAGGTGGGCGGTTACGCGTCGGTGGGCAATCCCATCACCGGGCCGGACGACAGTTATCAGAATACGTTTTCGGTTTCGGATTCGGTGGCGTGGGTGCGCGGGAAACACGAATTCAAGTTCGGTGCTGGCTTCCAGCGCGACCAGATCAACAACGTGCTCGGCATTGCCTCCAACGGCTTCTTCGTTTTCGCGCCGGTGCCGATCGTGGGCGATGCCTTCGCTGACTTTCTGATCGGCCAGCCGGTGGTCTTCCTGCAGGGCGGAGGTGAACTGCCCCGCGGCCTGCGCGCCAGCAACGAAAATCTCTACGTGCAAGACAGTTACAAGCCCACTTCGCGCCTGACGCTGAACATCGGGCTGCGGTGGGAACTGCCTCAGCCTTATAGCGAAATTCACAACGAGACCGCCCTGTTTGAGGCGGGCGCGCAATCCAAGGTGGAACCGGACGCGCCGCCGGGATTGCTCTATCCCGGCGATCCTGGCGTAGGTCCGGGCCTGATTGCGCGCGACTATCGAGCGTTTGCGCCGCGCGTGGGCTTCGCCTGGGACCCCACGGGCGGCGGACGCTGGGCGGTTCGAGCCGCTTACGGCATCTTCTACGATCCGTACTACAACGGCGAAGGCGGGCCCACACAGACACCGGAGAGCGCGCCGCCCTGGTTCAAAACCATTCAGGAGAACTTTCCTCCGGACTTCGCCAGCCCTCTGCCGGCGGGCCCGAATCCGTTTGCGCCCGTCTTTAACGGCGCCCAGACGCTTACGCTCCTGACGCTCGATCCCAATCTGAGCGTACCGTACGCGCAGGACTGGAACTTGACCGTGGAGCGCTCTTTTGGCCAGAGCTGGCTGCTGGATGTAGGCTACGTCGGAACGAAGGGGACGCACCTGCCGCGCTTTATCGAGGACGACCCCGCCACGCTCTGCTCCACCCTACCCTCGAGCGAACAGGCGTCCTGCATCAGCGGCGAGCAGCAGAACGTGAACCTTTACCGGCCCTATTCCGGCTGTACGCCGTCGAATCCGAACAGTTGCACCTATGGGTCAATTGGCCTGATCTCCGGAATCGCGAACTCTGACTACAATGCGCTCCAAACCAGCCTGCGCAAGCGCTTCGGATACGGGATGGCGTTTCTCGCCTCCTACACGTATTCCAAAACACTCGACGACGTCTCGAGCTTCAACATCAGCGGATCATCGCCGCAACTGGTGGCCGGCGAAAACGACCTGGCGCAGGACCCCTGGGACCTGGAGGCGGAATACGGACGGTCCCTCTTCGACGCGCGGCACCGCCTGGTGTTCAGCTACCAGTGGCAGCTTCCGTTCTGGCGCGAGTCGAGCAATTGGTACCAGTATGCGCTGGGTAACTGGCAGTTGAACGGCATTTTCTCGGCATCCACGGGCACGCCGTTCACCGTGTACGATTCGAGCGATCCTTCGCTGCAGGGCCAGTCACCGGAGATATCGGGCTTCGTGGGTGATCGGCCGAACCTGGTGGGCAATCCGAACGACGGCCCCAAAACCGCCAGCGAATGGTTCAACACGGCAGCGTTCCAGCGCGTCACCGAGCTCGGGACGTTCGGCGACGCCGGACGCAACATCGTGCAAGCGGCCGGTCTCGCGCAGTGGGACTTTGCGCTTATGAAGGATTTCCGCCTGCGCGAGACCACGTCGTTGCAGTTTCGCGCCGAGATGTTCAACATTTTGAACCGGGTGAACTTCGGCGTGCCCAATGATGACATCAACTCGCCAACGTTCGGCCAGGTGCAGAGCGCGCTGCCGCCGCGGCAGATCCAGTTCGCGCTGAAGCTCCTGTTTTAAGCGAGAGACAAGAGGCCTCTTGTCTCCTGTCTCTCGTCTCTTGTCTCTCGTCTCACCGCATCGAAACGAGGACAGCGACGTCGGGCTTTGAATAGTACTGCTTCACGTCGTGCGTCCCGTACTTGTGGCGGAATTTCTCGACCACAGACGAGACCCGTGCCGCATCAGTGATAGGAACGGCCTGGAATTCAGCCTCGGCGCCGCGCGCATCGATCCGAATCGACGGGTTCTTGAGGACGTTCTGGTACCACTGCGTATCTGACCCCTGCACCGGTAGGAGGTAAAGCGTGTCGTCCTCCAACACAAACCATACCGGGATCGAGATGACGCGTCCCGACTTTCTGCCGGTCACCGTGACGTTGATTTCGCGATAACGGGAAAGCCGGTCTTTGAGAGCATCGTTTCGCGCTGGCATGGCTACCTCCGTGACTCGTAGGGGCGGGCCTTTGGGCATTGCCGATTGACGATTGAGAGCCGCAGACGGGAGCGCAGTCGCCTTCCGCGGCTGGTTCTGAGGCGAGGCTGGACGAGGCTTCGAAGTCTTCGACCCCGACCTTCAAGTTTCGACCTTCAACTTTCGACCTTCGACTTCCGACTGTCATAGCCGGTACTGTTCCTCGCTGACCTGTTCCATCCAGTCGACAACCTTGCCGTCGAGTCTTTCCTGAATGGCGATGTGCGTCAGGGCCGTGGCCGGCGTTGCTCCGTGCCAATGCTTCTCTCCCGGCGGGAACCAGACCACGTCACCCGGCCGGATCTCTTCGACCGGTCCGCCCCAACGCTGTGCCCAGCCGCAGCCGGCGGTCACGATGAGCGTCTGGCCCAGCGGATGCGTATGCCATGCGGTCCGCGCGCCCGGCTCGAAAGTGACGCTGGCGCCTTGAACGAGTGCCGGATCGGGCGCCTGAAAGAGCGGATCGATCCGCACCGTGCCCGTGAACCAGTCTGAAGGTCCTTTGCCGGAAGGCTGTGAGCCGATTCTCTTGATGTCCATTTTTGAAGTCCCTCAACTGAGTGTCAGGAGCGTCGGAATGCGTCTGCTTCCTCCAGGGGGCTGCGGAACCCTTGGCTTGTGACCGATCTCAAGCTCGAAGTGCCGGTGACCGACGAGGTGGAAGTAGACGCGGAGACTCTGGCCGCAATTCGCGAAGGCATTGCCGATGCTGAGGCGGGCCGGACAGTGCCGGCCGAGCAACTGCGGAAGCTCATTCCCCAGTGGATTTCCAAATTCGAATCTCAGAAGTCGCGCTAGCTGACTTCGAGGAAGTTCTGGCCTATTCATAAGCGAAGTTTTCCGCTACCGCAGAGAAATTTGGAAACGCGATCAGCCCTCAGCGAGAAAAGGCGGCTCTTCGCTGAGGACTGATGGCCGAGAGCTGACGACCGCCTCACTTCTTGCGCATCCAGACGCCCCACGTGATCGGCCCGGCTTCCTCATTGGTTATGGGGAGGCCCGCCATCTTAAGCGCCAGCTTCATCTGACCGTGATGGTAGCCCTCATGCCAGAGCATGTGCTGGAGCAGCAGGACCGGATGGTCGTAGTGAAGCTTCATGTCCTGGCCTGTCTCCACCCTGCTCTTAACCGCGTCCCGCACCGCCTTGGCGCTGCCAATCAGCATTTGCGCGATGCGATCGCGGTCACGCTCCACCACCCACTCTTCCTTGGGCACGTCTCGGGCGAACTCGGGAGCGTCCTCGAAGACGATCACAAGCCGCCCATAGTGGATGTGCGTGAACAGTTCCGCGACCGATGGGCTTCCCTCCATCGCCCTGGCCTCCAGCCCGCCCTCCGGGAGCGCGCGGAGCAGGTTGAGCAGGATGGTGTTGTTCCGGTCCCAGGAGTCCAGCACAGCCTCAAGCAGGCGTTGGTCTGATGCGTACGGCATATCCACACTCGGTTTGCTGATTTCAGAACGACTGAATGCACCCGGAGACCACGCTTTTTTCCGGTCACCGGTCAGTAATGTTCCCACGCAACCGACCAGTGTTCGTCCGGCCGAGCCGACTTAACGATCAGCCGCCCGTCATCCGTGAACTGGTACACGCGCAGCAGGTTCTTCCCTATCAGCCCATGCGTAATCGAGCCCTGCACGTGATGCGTGATCGTGTGCTTCGCTTCATCGACACGGTAGCTGCCGAACGAAGCCTCATACCCGTTCAGGACGTAGTCGTTGGAGAGGGCAGCCGCCGACTCAGGGTACATAATCTGCACCGACATGTGGCCATCGCGAGTATAAATCAGCGTTCCCGTCAAGCCGGCGAGGCTCTGCACCTTTCCATCCGCTCCGGGTTCTGCCAGGGAAGCCAGGTGCCACGCGCCGATCAATTTCTCCCGGTCCGAGACCGGGGTTGGGCCGCTCTTTGCCGCGGGCTGGAGTTGCCAAGCTCCGCCGAGCGCCACAATAGCTGCGACGGTCCAACAAAGCAGTGCCTTCATGCTCGATTCCTCCCACCTGGCGGATGCCGCTCACCGGCCAGTCATCTGTTCATGGAATTCCGGGTACCGAGCCCCTTGCACGGTGATTCTTGAGGCGGCGCTTTCGATCTCGCGGAGATCGTCAGACGTAAGTTCGACCGCGATTGCTCCGATGTTTTCTTCCAGGCGATTCAATTTCGTAGTGCCCGGGATGGGAACGATCCACGGCTTCTGGGCCAGCAGCCAGGCGAGGGCGATCTGAGCGGGTGTGGCATGCTTCGCTTCGGCGATTTTCTGAAGCAGGTCCACCAACGCCAGATTCGCTTTCAGCGCCTCCGGCGTGAACCGTGGGAGCTGGCTGCGAAAGTCGGTTTTGTCGAACGTCGCGCCCGCGCCGATCTTGCCCGTGAGAAAGCCTTTGCCCAGCGGGCTGTATGGAACAAAGCCAATTCCGAGCTCCTCACACGTCGGCAGCACTTCTTCTTCGGGGCGCTTCCACCACAGCGAGTATTCATTTTGAATTGCCGTAATCGGCTGGACCGCGTGCGCGCGGCGGATCGTCCTGGCGCCGGGTTCCGAAAGTCCGAAATGCTTGACCTTGCCTTGCTGGATCAGGTCCCTCACCGCTGCCGCCACGTCTTCGATGGGCACTTCAGGATCGACGCGGTGTTGATAGAAGAGGTCGATGGCGTCAACCCTAAGCCGCTTGAGCGACGCCTCGGCGACGCGCTTGATCTGCTCCGGCCGGCTGTCAAGCCCGGCCAGTCCCCGCTCCACCTTGGGATCGATCTTCCAACCAAACTTGGTGGCAATCACCACCTGGCCGCGAAATGGTTCGAGGGCTTCGCCCACGAGTTCTTCGTTGATATACGGGCCATAGACTTCGGCCGTGTCGAAAAACGTGATGCCCCGTTCCACGGCTCGGTGCAGCAGAGAAATCATCTCCCGCTTCTCCTTGGGCGGACCGTAAGAAAAGCTCATGCCCATGCAGCCGAACCCGAGAGCCGAAACTTCCAGGCCGCTCTTTCCCAGTTTACGCTTCTGCATTGTTTCTCCTTTCGGAACCTTTTCGCTCATCCCACCTTAGATTCGACCGCCATCGAAGCGGGTATAGCGTATAATCCCACGAGGAGGCGAGACATGAAACTGAAACCGTTGTGCGCAAGACTATTCCTGGCAGGGGCGGTGCTCGGCGCGAGCCTCGCAGCAGAGCGCGCGGCGTGCGCTCAGCAAACGAAGAGCGAACAAGTCAGGGTCAGCAAAGGTGGGATTATGCCCGAAACCGTCAAGGGCTATGTGATCGACTCGGCTTGTACTTTCACCAAGCACCTCACGAAGCCGATCAGCCCGGATTGCGCCATCGCCTGCGCCAAGGCCGGCTCGCCGCTCGTGATCCAGACAGAAGCGGGGACCATCTATTGGCCCATCTCGGGCGATACCCCGGCGACCGGGCAGAACGACAAGCTGATGAGTTATGCGGGCAAGATGGTGAGCGTAACGGGCAGGGTCTACACCAGGGGCGGGTCCAAAGCCATCGTCATTGAGAAGGTCGAGGCCGCGAGCGAGTAAAGTAATCGGCGCCGGGCTGACCATGCCGCGGGAACTCGGAACGACTCCGTTCAAACCAACATCTCAGCGACCTCACGAGCGTTCTCACACGGACTCTGAGAGCCCCGCACTTTCTCAGCCGTCTTCAGCAGCCTGCTGGATCAGACCGGGCTGTTCTCTGGCGGAGCGGGCGCGGAGGCTTCAAGGGACATGCCGCAGTGCGGGCAGAAGCGGTCGCCGAGGCGGATCTCGCGGCGGCAGTTCGGGCAGCTCGGACGCAGATTGCACTGGCAGTTCGGGCAGAAGTTAAATTGCGCGTTCACCAGCCGGCCGCAGCGCGGGCATTCGAAGGGATAAGGCTCCCGCAACACGAAATAGAGAATCACGCCAATCAGATAAGGAACAAACATCGCGATCACCGTCCACAACCAGGGGCCCATCCCACGCCTTTTGGCATCGCGGTTGATGTACGCGATCAGGAAAACGTAGCCGGCCACCAGGATCGCAATTCCCGTCACAATTCCGAACATGGCGAGCAATTGCAGGGCATGCGGCTGCCTCGCCAGCGGATCGGGAAGAGACTCCGGGGAGGTGTAGACCGCGCCCACCACCATAACCAGCGCCACCCCGTAAAGCGCGAAAAACACGATGATCAGCCAGTGGGGGATCAAGCTGAATTCCGAGGCGAAAGTGGATCGCTCATTCGCCCGCTGCCGCCAGTTGCCCTTTATGCGTCCAAAAAACTGATCGCTGCCCGACATATCACACCTCCCGGCTCGTCACCGGCCTTCCCACCTCGATCCGAATGCCGGCGATTCGCTTTCCCAACGGCGGCGCAACCACAAAACCACCAGGCCCATCACCGACAGGGGAACAAACCACCAGGTTACAAACCCCAACACCCAGACCACGCGCGGCAGATCGAGCGTAGCGCCCAGCCAAGCGCACACCTTCCAGACCAGGGGCGCGCTGGCCACTCCGATCACCCAGGAAAGCGTGCAGCCGATCACCAGTGCCACGTTCCGTGCGTGTTGCGCTCGCAACTCTTCGGCCCGCCGCCGGACGATCAGTTGCGCCGAAGCAGCCAGCCCGCGCGGCAGGGATACGGATGCCGTTCGCAGCGCCCGCAGTGCGGCCTCGGTCTGGGCGGCGCTGCCGGCGCACATCTCACATGCCGCAAGATGATCTGCAAGCCAGCTCCGATCCGCAGGCGTGAGTCCTTCCACACGCTCCATGTCAATCAGGCGTCGAGCCCGCTCGTGGACGTCCTCATTCATGTGAGGCTTCATGATCGCTGTGCCTCCAACAATTCGCGGGCTGCGCTCAATCCGCGATAGAGCCGCGACTTCACCGTGGAGAGCGGCGCTTTGACCACGCCCGCGATCTCCTCGAGCGACAATTCCTCCTGGAACCGCAGCAGCAACACTTCACGGTAGACCGGCAGTAGTTGCGCGAGCGCTGCACCAAGCTGCTGCGATTGCTCCTGTCCCGCGAATTGCGCGAGCGGGGAGACCCCGTCTGGCGCCGGCGGCTCCCAGGCGCCGCCGCCTTCAGTCGGCTCCAGCAACTCGTCCAGGCTCTGCATTTGCTTGCGGCGGCCGAGATCGATCACCAGGTGGCGGGCAATAGAGAACAACCATGCCTCGAAGCGCGTGACACCGTCGTACTGATGACCTCGCGCCAGCACCCGCAGCCAGGTTTCCTGGAAGAGGTCGCGCGCCGTCTCGGGGCGGCCCGTCAGATAGAGCAGATACCGATATAGCCGATACTCGTACTGCGCGATCAGGCTGTCGAGCAGCTCCGGATCGCGCCGGCGCAGACCTCGCGCCACTGCCCTGGTCTCAGGTTCCATCGAGAGTGCGTAGAGATGAATCGCGCTGCCCATTCTACTCCGGTATACGCGGCAGACCCTCAAAAAGACTCCACGGGCATCCCTGCCGCCCCTGGGAACGCGGGCACTGCCCACCTTCAGCTTGCGATCAGATGACCTCGCAAGCGGGCAGGATGCCGGCGCACCCAGGGACGTGCATTCTCAGGCTCGCGCTTGGCGATGAATTTTTGATAAATTGACGGGTTGAATGAAACCTTCTGGAGGAATGATGACCCGATTCAGCCGCCTTGGCGTCGGCAACCCCCTCGCAGCATGCTTGCTGTCAATTCTAGCTTCGGCATTACTCGCAGCGCCGCTCCCGGCGCAGGAAGCGGCGCCGCCGCCCACCCTGACGCCCGCCCCGGGCGCCGAGGTGCAGGACATCACGCCTAAGCCCGGATTCTTCACCGAGCCCGGCGTGGCGATCAACCCCGCAAAGCCGCAGCAAGTGGCGGTCGCCTATCAGGACAATGCGCATGTGGCCTACTCCGACGACGCCGGCAAGAACTGGACCATCGCGGACAACACCTCGTCAAAGGACTATCGTGTCTCCGGCGACGTTTCGATCACTTACAACAAGCAGGGCCACGCGTTCCTGTGCTACATCGCCTTCGACCGTCTCGGCACCACCAATTATTGGGCGCACGGCGCCACGCGCAACGGGATTTTCGTGCGTCGCTCGGTGGACGGCGGGCATACGTGGGAGGACAACGAGTACGTGGTCGCCGCCCAGAAGACCGAGCCGGGCATTCCTTTCGAAGACAAGCCTTACATCGTGGCTGACAATACGGATTCGCGCTATGCCGGGGCGCTCTATGTGGGCTGGACCCGCTGGACGCTAGCCGATTCCCAGATTCTGCTCTCGCGCTCGACCGACGACGGCAAGACGTGGTCGGACCCCATCGAGATCGACACCCATCGCGGCCTGCCGCGCGACGACAACGGCGCCAACGAAGGATTCTCCGGCGTCGTCGGTCCGGACGGCACGCTCTACGTGGTCTGGGGCGACGGTAACAACGTCGTGTTCACCTTCTCGAAGGACGGCGGACGCACCTTCAAGAAGACCCGCAACGTAATCCCGACCGCGCCCATCATGTTTGACGTGGAAGGCACCATGCGGTCCAACGGCTTTCCCGTGATCGACATGGACCGCAAGAGCGGACGCCTCTACGTGGTCTGGAGCGATTACCGCGACGGCGGCGTGGACGTGTTCTGCTCCACCTCGGCCAACCGCGGCAAGAAATGGGCGCCGGCCGTGCGGGTGAACTCCGATCCCATCCATAACGGCGCCGATCATTTCTTCCAGTGGCTGGCCGTCGATCAGCAGACGGGCGCGGCCAACGTGGTCTTCTACGATCGCCGCGAGGATCCGCGCAACCGCGAGGCCATCGTCGCGCTGGCCCGCTCGACCGATGGCGGACAGTCGTTCCAGAACTACGCCTGGACCACCAAGGCCTTCAATCCGAGCGGCGTCTTTATGGGCGATTACACCGGCCTCGCCGCGCTCGGCGGACGCGTCTACGGCGCGTGGACGGAGAAGCCGGAAGGACGGTCACGAGACACCATACTGCGGGTCGGCGTCGCGGATTTCGGCACCACGGCAGGACGATAGCACAAGGTCTTGAGTGCGGTAGCTTGCTACCGCTTTGGCCAGGCCAGCTTGCTGGCCGTGATTGCGACTGATATCAAGAGTTCCCCGTAACGCCGCGAGCCAGCTCGCGACGAGAAAGCGGTAGCTTGCTGCCGCTTTGGCCAGGCCAGCTTGCTGGCCGTGATTGCAACTGATATCAAGAGTTGCCCGTAACGCCGCGAGCCAGCTCGCGACGAGAAAGCGGCAGCAAGCTGCCGCACTCAAAAGCTTGCGCGACCCGGATTCAAGCTCGCTCCGGAGAAAGCGGCAGCAAGCTGCCGCACTCAAAAGCTGGCGCGACCCGGACTGTCAGGGAGGCAGGGGTAGACTGGCCACCAGCCACTTTACGGGCAATCTAGCCTACAGTCAGGGCCTCGAAGAATTACCTTGACAAAGGGGCCTGCACGTGCTAGTGTGTAATTCCTTCCTGCAGGGATCCGCGTCCCGAGGAGCGTGCCCCATGCACCCCTGTCGCCTCCCAATGTTGAGTGACGATTGCCGATCGGGCGCTCCGGTGAGTCAACCGGAGGTTCATGGCTGCAGGCCTGGTCGGCGCGCAAAAACATCCCTACGAACCAAGCTGGAATGTCTTGTGAAATCAGCGCGATGCCTGGAAAGATTTGGCCGAGAGCACGCGCCGCGCCTCCGCCGCCTCCCATCGCCGCTCACCGAGGTGCTGCCGACCGCCCGGGTTCTCCATCGGGCCCAGCTACGCGAGCGCCAGGAGCGGGTCGAACCTGAAAACATCCCCACACACGAAGCTGGAAAGTCCCTAAGAGTCAAACAGATAACTGGAAATACTCCCGAAGGACGTGCCTTCTGTCCATCGCAATCGGTGAGGCTTGCCGGAAACGCCGATCTCGGGAAGCGTGAGGAACCGAAAAACATCCCTACGACCCAAGCTGGAATCTCATTTGTTCACAGTGAGTTGCCGAGAAACTTCGGGGACATCGCGGGCGGACCGGCTTCGGGCGACGTTGAGGAGCGACTATGAACCCAGTCTCAAGGCGTGAGTTTCTGACGGGCGGTTCGGCCGCGCTGGCCCTGGCGGCCGCCGGCTGCGGTGGCGCCCGTGCTGCAACGGCAGTTCAGGGTGAGACCCCCGCCGCGTCCGAGTCTCCCGCGCCGCCCCATCGCGACTTCCCGACCGATCCGCGCGCCCGGCTGGCGGTAGCGTCTTACCCGTTTCGCGAGGTCATCGATTCGCCGTTTTATCGCAGGCGCAACCCGGGCAAGACGGGCATGGACCTGCCCGCGTTCGCCGCCATGGTCGCGGAGCGGTTCAATGTGCGGAATATCGAGACCTGGAGCCCGCACGTTCAGGCGCGCACGCCGGACGACCTCGAAAAACTGCGTTCGGGGATCGAGAAGTCGGGCGTACACGTGATCGACATCGCCGCCGACTTGCGGCAAAGCGTCTACGATCCCGATCCCGACAAGCGCAAGGCGGCCATCGACGGCGGGAAGCAATGGGTGGACGTGGCGGTCGGGATCGGATCGCCGAGCATCCGCCTGCACGTGGCAGAGACGCACGACTCGCCGCCGGACTTCACCCGCGCGTCCGACAGTCTGAGGGAAGTAGCCGATTACGGCGCGCAGCACAACGTGGTTATCAGTCTCGAGAACGACGACCTGGTCAGCGAAGACGCCTTTTTCATCGCGCGCGTGCTCGATCACGCCAATCATCCGTGGCTGCACGCCTGCCCGGACTTCGGCAACTCGGCGACCAGCGGCGATCCGGCCTTCAACCTGGACGCCATGGCCGTGCTGTTCCGCCATGCTTATTGCATCTCGCACATGAAGGATTCGGAGGAGGGCGATCACGGCAAGATTTACAATGCGGACGTGCCGGCAACGTTCAAGATCGCCCGCGACAGCGGGTATCGAGGGTACTTTTCGATGGAGATGGACCGGCCCGGCGATCCCTACGCGGGGACGTCGCAATTGATCGATTTGAGTTTGAAGGAGATGGCGTAGGGAGTGCGTCAGTATGCCAGTACGTCAGTTGGTCACTTTTCAGATCGTCGCTGAATGATTTGACCAAACGCTGAAATACTAACTTACTGACTTACTGATGTACTAACCGACCGACGGACGTACTGATCTACTGACGGACTGACGCACTGACGAACAAACTGCCGTGCTATCATACGGCTATCGGGCCGCCCTTCCAAGCGGCAGCCCTGGAGGTAATTTGTGGCCGAAGAGCGGCTAAAGCTCGCGGTCTTCATCGACTTCGACAATATACAGATCGGTGTGAAAGACACGCTGGGTAAGGAATTTGACGTTTCCGTGGTTCTGGAGGCGCTGAAAGAACGGGGAGAAGTCATTACGAAGGTAGCCTACGGCGACTGGCCCCGCGCCGGAGAACACAGCAAGCAGATGACGCAGCACGCGGTGCAAATGGTGCAGCGCAACGTGACGCCGCGGGGCGACAAGAACGGGGCGGATATCAATCTGGCGCTCGACGCCCTGGAAATGGCCTTCACTCGCCATCACATCAACGGCTTCGCCATCGTGGGCGGCGACAGCGACTTCATCGCCCTGGTCGAGAAGCTGAAGCAGTACGACAAGCAGGTGCTGGTGGTCGGAGGCCGCGGGTTCACCAGCAACATCCTGCAGCGCAATTGCACCGAGTTCATCGCCTACGAGAACCTGCTGCGTCCCGGAGGTTACGTGGCCGCCGCGGGCCGGCCGCGCACCTCGCGCCGCGGCGAGCCCGCCCGAGGAGCCATCGAGACGCGCGCTCTTTCCGACGCTCTGCCGAATATCCAGCGCGCGCTGGCGGTCCTCGCCGAACGCGGAGTGTCTCCTCAGCTCGGCCTGCTCAAAAGCACTCTGCTTCAGTTGGATTCCACGTTCAGCGAGCGCGACTACGGGGTCAGTACCTTCCTCGAATTCATGCAGAAGATGGAAGAGGCGGGGCTGCTGCGCCTGCGCAAGATCGACCGCGGTTACCTTGTGGAAACCGCCAGCAAACCGGGAGAAGTTCCTGCAGCCCCATCACCCGAGAACGGGCAACCTGTCGAGCGGCCGCAGGCAGAGGGGGTCCCGGCAGCGGGCGCCGTAGAATCGGCACCCGAAGCCGCTCCACCCACTGGAGAAGAAGCCGCGGCTGAGACGCCTGCCATATCCATGACCGCAGAGCAAGCCCTCGAGATCCTGCGGCGCGCGATCGAAAGCGAGTCCGACAAGTCTCCCAACCGTCCGCTCTATCTCCGCCACATCCGCCACGGAGTGCGTGCCGTGGATAAGGACTTCGACGAGCGCCGCGCGGGCTTCGCACGCATCACGGACCTGTTGCACGCCGCCCAGCGCGAGGGCTGGCTCTCGCTTCAGCGGGATCGAAAGGGCGTCCTACGGATGTTCTATCGCCCCCAGGCCGAGGCCGCAGCCGCCGTCGAGGAATCCGTAGCGGTGCAAGCCGAGTCCACGGCCAGCACCGATTTCTGGGAATCGGAATCGGCTGAAAC
>JASHPE010000159.1 GCA_030038235.1 Terriglobia bacterium | reverse complement strand
GCGCTACGTGTCGGGCTTCGAGCCGCCGAACGGTATGGCCGTCGATATCGAAACCATACGATCCATGGCAGAGCGGGTGGCCGGCTCCGAGGGGCTGTATCTTGTCGATGTTGAGCTGAAGGGTGGGCGGTCCAACACGCTGCTGCGGGTCTACATCGACAAGGCGGGCGGCATTACTCATGCCGATTGCCAGAACGTCAGTGAGCAGCTCGGCGCCATGCTCGACGTGGAGGATCCCTTTCCGGGAAGCTATACGCTCGAAATTTCGTCGCCGGGCCTCGATCGCGAGCTGCGCAGACCTGGCGATTACGAGCACTTTGCGGGCCGCCGCGCGCGCGTGATCCTCCGCCAGCCGCTGGACGGTCAGAGCGTGGTCGAGGGACGGCTGGCGGGCCTGGAGGGCGGCCGAGTGCAGCTCGATCTCGGCGAGCTGGGCATTCGCGAATTCGACCTGGCGGCGATTTCGAAAACCAAGCTGCTCGTTGAAGGTTGGTGAATTGACGATTGACGATTGACGATTGAAGATTGCGAAGACTGTGGGCGTGAGTCGTCGCCCAGAGATCGGCAATCGTCAATCGAAAATCGTCAATAAAAGGTGAATATGGGCACGAGTCTTCTTTTCCAGACGATTGACCAGTTGAGCCGCGAGAAGGGCATCGACACCCAGGTCATCATCTCGGCGGTCGAAGACGCCATCCTGGTTGCGACCCGCAAGTACTACAAGAGCGTGGAGGACCTGGAGTCGCGCTTCAACAAGGAAACGGGCCAGGTGGAAGTGTATGCGGTCAAGAAGATCGTGGAGCAGGTGGCGGACCCCGAGCACGAGATTTCGCTGACGCAGGCGCGGGCTCGCGATCCGCAGGCCGAGCTCGAAGGCGTGGTGCGGATTCCGAAGGCTACGGATGTGCTCGGCCGCGTGGCTGCCCAGACTGCCAAGCAGGTAATTTTTCAAAAGGTCCGCGAAGCCGAGCGCGAGACGGTCTTCACGGAATACAACCAGCGCGTCGGCGAGCTGGTGAACTGCACGGTGAAGCGCGTGGAAGGCTCGGACGTGATCGTGGACCTCGGGCGCACTGAGGGACGCATGCCGCGGCGGGAGCAGTCGCGCCTGGAAACCTACCAGGTGGGTGACCGGCTGCGGGCCGTGATCACCCTGGTTGACCGTGCGGCGCGCGGGCCACAGGTGGTTGTCTCCCGCGCCGACGGGATGCTGGTCCAGCGCCTGTTCGAGATGGAAGTTCCCGAGATCTACGACGGCACGGTGGTGATCCGGGCGATCGCCCGCGAATCCGGGGAACGCACCAAGGTGGCCGTCTTTTCCAAGGATCCGGACGTGGATTGCGTCGGCGCCTGCGTGGGCATGAAAGGCATGCGCGTGCAGTCGATCATCCGCGAGCTTAAGGGCGAGAAGATCGACATTATCGAATTCAACGAAGACATCCTGGGGTTTGCCGCCAATGCGCTCAGCCCGGCCAAAATCAATCACGTTTCCGTGATTGACATGGAAGAGAAGCGGTTGGAAGTGATCGTCGACGACACCCAGCTCTCGCTCGCCATTGGCAAGAAGGGTCAGAACGTACGGCTGGCGGCGAAGCTGCTCGGCTGGCACATCGACATCAAGAGCGAAGAAGAAAAGCGCCAGGAAATCGAGTCACAGATGGCGGAGATGGCCCGCCGCGGCGCCTCGATCATCGAGCTTACGGGCCTCGGCGAGAAAACCATCGAGCGGCTGCAGAGCCACGGCGTCGAGACGGTGGAGCAGCTTGCCAGCATGACGCCGGACGAGTTGACCGAGATTCCAGGCGTGGGCGAGAAGACGGTCGAGCGCATTCGCAAAGTTGTGACCGACTACTTCGAAGCGGGCCAGGCCGCCGCCGAGGAAGAGGCCGCAGAGCCCGAAGCCACAGCCGTTGAGGCGCCGGCGTCCGAGTCGGCTCCCGAAGCGACCTCCGCGGCCGAGGGTGAGGCCACGGCGACGGAGATGGCCGAAGCTGAAGACGTAGGGGCGGCCCTCGTGGCCGCCGAACCCGTTGAAGCGGCTGCTGGCGCCGCCAGTGAAGGTGTTCCCGCCGAGTCCTCGGAGGAAACAGCCCAAGCGGCCGCAGAAGTGACTGAGGAAAGCGCGGCAGAGACCGGCGTCGAGGGTGACGCAGAGCAGAACACCGGGGAGGACAGTCCGGAGAAAAGTCAGTAGGATTTCGCCTGGGAGCAAGGCACAGCCAAGAGTGGCTGTGCCACCGCCCGCGCTCCCAGTCCAATCGGGTTGAGGCAGCGGGCTTTGGGGCGCTCGCTGGATTTGAGGTAGCGGAAATAGATGTCGAAGATTCGTATTAACGAACTCGCGCGCGAACTCGAGGTAAAGAGCAATCTGGTGCTCGACTATCTCGTCTCGATAGGACACGGCGAGAAAAAGTCGCATTCGAGCGCTCTCGATGACGATCTTGCCGAGCGAGTGCGTCATCACTTCAGTCAGAACGGCGGTGAGCCGCAGCCGGCCGCGGAAGTGACTCCGGTTGCGGCTGCGCCACCCGCAGTCGTCCAGGCTCCGCCGGCGCCGACTCCGCCAGCGCCGAGCGTGGCGCCGCCGGCTTCTGAGCACGTTTCGCCGCCACCGCGCCCGGTAGCGCCCCCACCGGCGCCACCGAAGATCGAAGCGCCCGCCATCCGTACGATTGACCAGATCAAGCAGGATGCCCGTAGGGCCATCCTCGGCGCGCAGGGTCCTTCGGAGAAACCTGCGCCGGCCGCCGCCGGTCCGGTTGCCCCGCCGGCGCCCGCCGTCCGGCGTCCCGTGCTGGGGATGCCCACTGTACCCGGAGCGGTTCTGCCCGGGAAGCCCGCGGCGCCGGTCGCAAGCGCCAGCGCCGGCGCGCCAGCGGCTCGCGCGCCCCAGGTGACTGCGCCGGCTGGAGTCCGGCCGGCTCCCGGTGCAGGCAAAGTTCCGGCCGCGACGCCAGGGGCCACACCGCTCGTTGCCCGAGGCGCAGCGCCGGCGGGTGCAAGGCCGGCAACTTCAAATCAACCGATTTATCCCGGAATTGGAAAGGGCGCCCCGCGGCCGGCCACGGTCCGTCGGCCGGGCGAGCATCACCGGCAGACCCATCCGACCGCGCCCCGTCCCGGCATGGCGCCTGCGGCAGGCGGTGCGATGCCGCGTCCGCGCGCCGGAGTTCAGGTCGCGCGGCCCACTCCCGGCGCACGTCCGGGACCGCAGCCTGTGAGGGGTCCTGCGGCGGCCGAGCCCATCGCCATCACGCGCAAGATCACGCTGAGCGAAGGCGTCACCATCAAAGAGCTTTCGGAAAAGCTTGAAACTCGCGTCAAAGATGTGATCAAGAAGCTCATGGAAAAGGGGATCTTCGCCACCGTCAATCAGACGCTCGACGGCCAGACCGCTGCGGAAATCGCCCGCAATTTTGGCGCTGAACCGACCATCATCAGCTACGAAGAAGAGGTTACGCATGAGGTCGAGGTGGCCGATCGCCCGGAGGATCTGAGGCCTCGCGCGCCCGTCGTAACCGTGATGGGGCACGTGGATCATGGCAAGACCTCGCTGCTGGACGCGATCCGCCAGACGAACGTGACCGCACAGGAAGCCGGAGGGATCACCCAGCACATCGGCGCCTACAGCGTGCAGGTGAACGGACGCCAGGTGGTGTTCCTCGATACCCCCGGCCACGAGGCCTTCACGTTGATGCGCGCCCGCGGCGCCAAGGTGACCGATATCGTGGTGCTGGTAGTCGCCGCTGACGACGGCGTCATGCCGCAGACCCTCGAAGCGATCAATCACGCCCGCGCCGCCAAGGTCCCCATCGTGGTGGCGATCAACAAGACCGATAAAGCCGACGCCCAGCCCGATCGTGTGATGAAGCAACTCGCCGATCAGGATCTTATGGCCGAGGAATGGGGCGGGAACACGGTTACCGTGAAAGTCTCGGCCAAGCAGCACCAGAATCTCGACGTGCTGCTGGAAATGATTCTGCTGGTCGCAGACCTTCAAGGTTTGAAGGCGAGTCCAAACAAGCCTGCCTCGGGAACAGTGCTCGAAAGCCGTCTGGACCGCGGTCGCGGCCCGGTAGCGACCCTTCTGGTGCAGAGCGGGACGTTGAAGGTGGGCGACGCTTTCATTGTGGGCGCGATCTACGGCAAGGTCCGCGCCATGCTCGACGACCGCGTGCAGCCGGTGGCGGACGCCGGGCCCTCGACGCCCGTGGAAATCCTCGGCCTCGAAGACGTGCCGCAGGTGGGCGACCGCCTCTATGTGATCGAGGACACCATCAAGGCGCGCCAGATCTCGATTCACCGGCTGGCCAAGCAGCGCGAGGCCGCGCTCGCCAAGAGCGCGCGTCTTACGCTCGAGCAGTTGCACGAGCAACTGGCGGCGGGCGAAGTCAAGGAACTGCCGCTGATCATCAAGGGCGACGTGCAGGGCTCCGTCGAGGCCCTGGTTGAAACGCTGAACAAGCTGAGCAACGAGCGCGTGAAGATCAAGGTGATCCACGCCGGCGTGGGCGCGATCACCGAAGGCGACGTGCTGCTGGCCTCAGCCTCCAATGCCGTGATTGTTGGATTCAGCGTGCGGCCGGAGCGCAAGGCTACAGAACTTGCTCAGCTTGAAAAGGTCGACATCCGCCTGCACACGATCATTTATGATGTCACCGACGAGATCAAGAAAGCCATGCAAGGCTTGCTGGCCGTCACGATCAAGGAAACGGTGCTCGGCCACGCCGAAGTTCGCGACACTTTTCGCATCTCGAAGGTGGGAACCGTAGCTGGCTGCCACGTGCAGGACGGCAAGTTTACCCGCGACGCCCGCGTCCGCCTGCTGCGCGACAATGCCGTCATCTACGAGGGCCGCGTGCGGTCGCTGCGGCGGTTCAAGGAAGACGTGGCCGAAGTCCGCTCCGGGATGGATTGCGGCATTTCGCTCGAGAACTTCAGCGACGTCAAGGTGGGCGACGTGATCGAGTCCTTCGTGACGGAAAAAGTCACGGAGACGATGCCGGTTTGATTTGACGATTGAGCGATTGATGATTAATGATTCGACGAATTTGACGAATCGATTGGCATAGCCCGCCAGCACGCGCGGTCTCTCTGGGATCCTCATCAGCAATCGTCAATCACCAATCGTCAATCGGCAATGTCCATGCCTGTCGGCGTGCTCACGATCGAGATCCAGATCCCCTGGGCGCATTCCCTCAAGGACAAGCGCGCGGTACTGCTGAAGATCCGCGATCGGCTGCGCAGCCGCTTCAACGTGGCCGTGGCCGAACTCGACCACACCGACCTGTGGCAGCAGGCGACGATCGGGGTGGCCGCCATCTCCAGCAGCAGGCAGATCCTCGATCAGGTGCTGAGGCGCGTGCTCACCGAGTCGGAAAGAGTGCTGGGCAGCGATGTGCAGCACTATGACATCGAAATCTTTTGATTGAGCGATTGAGTGAATGGGGGATTGGGCGATTGAGTGATTTGGCGACGTCATCTTTTTGACTTTCAACTTTGGACTTTCAATCACTCAATCGCCATTCGCTCAATCACTCAATTTTCAAAGATGGTTCCAGGGCGCAGACACGATCGGCTGGCGGACCAGATTCGTACCGAGGTCGCCGGGATGGTAGAGGGCGAGCTCAAGGACCCTCGTATCGGTTTTGTGACCGTGACCTGTGTTGATCTGAGCGCCGATTTTTCCCACGCGCGAGTGCTGGTATCGGTGCTCGGCACCGACGAGGAGCGCGCGGAAAGCCTGGCGGGCCTCGAGTCCGCCGCCGGCTATGTCCGGCGCGAGATCACGCACCGCCTTCGGCTGCGCCGCTCGCCCGAGATCGTGTTCGTGCTGGATCGCGGCGCTGAAGAAGCGGCGCGCATTGAGGATCTGCTCGGCAAGCTCCATTCCAGCGAATAGAACGGAGGACGCTGGGCTGAAAGCTGCTTCCCCGCCGCGTCTGAAGGTCAAATGAGCACCGAATCCACCGCCGCCAAGCCCGTTATCCCTACTCTTCCCGAGCCGGCAGGCGTGCTGCTCATCGACAAGCCCGCCGGCATGACGTCGCATGACGTCGTGGCCGCGGTGCGCCGCACTCTGCACATCCGCCAGATCGGGCACTTCGGAACTCTCGACCCGTTCGCGACCGGCGTCCTCCCGCTCTCGATCGGCAAGGCCACGCGGCTGGCGCAGTTCTATTTGAAATCGCGCAAAGCTTATCGGGGCACGATTCGTTTCGGCTTCGCCACCGACACCTATGACGCCACCGGCGCGCCGGCCGCCGAGCCCGTGGACTGCCGCCCGGAAGTGCGGGAACTCGAGCGCGCGTTCGCCGAATTCATGGGACGCATCAGGCAGACGCCGCCCGCGTTTTCCGCCAAGCGCGTCAAAGGCGTGCGCGCTTATGAATTGGCGCGGCGCCGTGAGACGGTGGAACTCGAGCCCGTCGAGGTTGAGATCTACGCCTTCGAATTGCTGGCGCTCGACGGCGCTGAGGCGCAGTTTGCCGTCGAGTGTTCCGGTGGCACCTACGTGCGCTCGCTCGCTCATGATGCCGGGCGGAAGCTTGGATGTCCGGCTCATCTCGCGAGCCTCCGTCGCACGGCGGTGGCGGAATTCACCGAAAGCCGCGCCCTAAGCTTGACGGATTTGGAGCGCGGGGCGGCCGCGGGCGAGGCCACGAAGTTCCTGATCCCACTCGAAGCGCTGCTGCCGGATTGTCCGGCGCTGGTGGTGCGAGGACGCGAGGAGAGCGACGTGCGGCACGGGCATAGCTTCGAACTCGCGCAGGCTCTGCGCGCCGATCGCGGGCTCGGGCCGGGCGTGGCTGGTCACGCTCCCGCGATTTCGCTGCTCAAGGTCATGAATGGAGACCGGCGATTGATCGCCATCG
The DNA here is from genome assembly GCA_030038235.1 of Terriglobia bacterium. Classification (GTDB taxonomy): domain Bacteria; phylum Acidobacteriota; class Terriglobia; order UBA7540; family UBA7540; genus Gp13-AA77. The sequence goes on along the minus strand of JASHPE010000159.1, from coordinate 21,538 downwards.
CGCGCCGCGTGGCCAGCAACGTCTACCATCCCGATCTCGTCCTGGCTTGATTCCCCTGCCGATCGCGGTTAATTTCTCGCGCATTGATGTCGGGGAGAAAAGACTCCATCGGCACAAACTCCAGGCCCGCGCGGCGCGCTCCGTCGATGATCGCGGGCAGGGCGGCCACGGTCGTCGATGCGTCTACTTTGCCGGGTTCACGTGGCTCGCGGCCGTCGTGCAGCAGGATGACCGCTCCCGGCCTGAGCTTGCCGAGCGCGCGGCGCGCGATGGCCGCACCATCGAGGCGCGCTTTCCAGTCATATCCGGTGTCGGACCATTGCACGTCCGTGAGGTTGCGGGCGCCGAGCGCGGGAAAGAGCCCGAACCAGCGCACGCCGTAAGGCGGCCGAAAGACACGCGGTGCATGTCCCGCGACGCGTTCGATAATCTCCTGGGTGCGGTCGATCTCGTCTTCTATCGTGCGTCTGCTTTTGAAGTAGAGCAGTGGATGCGACCAGGTATGATTTCCGAGCGTGTGGCCTTCGGCTTGTGCGCGCCGCACGAGGTCGGGAAGTCGGGCCACATTCTTGCCGCAGCAAAAAAAGGTCGCGGGCACCTGGTAGCGGCGCAGGATATCGAGGATTTGGCCGGTGAAAGGCTCGGCGGGACCATCGTCGAAGGTCAGGACGACGTTGCGGCCACCGGCAGGTCCGCGAACCAGCGCTGGTCCGAGCATCTGGGACGCGGGCACGGAGCAGGCGTAGTAGAGGAGCGCGCCGCCGGCCGCAATCGGCGCGAGCACCGAGCCGGCGACTGCAGCCGGCGTCACGGCGCACCTGCTTTCCGCCCCAGCGCCGTGCGGTACCACGCGACGGTGCGCCGCAGCCCTTCTTCGAATCCAACGATCGGTTCATAACCGAGGATCTGGCGCGCCCGGCTGACGTCGGCTTGCGAATGGCGCACGTCGCCCGCTCGCGGCGCGTGATAGCGCGGCTTGACCTCTTTCTCGAAAATCCGATTGAGGATCGCGATGACCTGGTTCAGCGTGAAACTGGCCCCGACGCCCACGTTGATCGGCTGACCGGGCGCGTTGGGCGCCGTGCAGGCGCGCAGCACCGCGTCCACGACATTGGCCACATAGGTGAAGTCCCGCGACTGCTCGCCGTCACCGAATATAATCGGTTGTTGGCTACTAATATAGGCTACAATAAACTTCGAGAGCACGCCGGTGTAAGGCGAGTGCGGATTCTGGCGCGGTCCGAAAATGTTAAAGAAGCGCAACGGCGCCGCCTCGAGTCCGAAGACGCTGGTGAATATCCGGCAGTAATACTCCCCGGCGAGCTTGGTCAGCGCGTATGGCGAGAGCGGCTGCGGTTCCTGCGTCTCCACGCGCGGCAGCTCGGGATTGTCTCCGTAGACCGCTGCCGAATCCGCAAAGACCACGCGGCGGGCGCCCGCGTCCCGCGCCGCGACCAGGACGTTGACGGTGCCGCCGATGTTGACCGCGGTCGATGTCACCGGATCTTCGACGGACAACACCACCGAAGAGCGTGCGGCGAGATGGATGACGTAGTCGACGCCCAAAAACAGGGGACGGATCCCCTCGAGGTCGCGAACGTCGGCTTCGGAGAACTCGATCCGGCTGAGCCCTTCGCCGAGATTCTCCTTGCTCCCGCTCGACAGATCGTCGAGCACCCGGACGCGCTCGCCGCGCCGCAGAAGGTCCTCGACGACATGCGAACCGATGAATCCTGCGCCGCCCGTGACTAGATAAGTAGACATACTCGACCTGAATGGTTGATTTTTCAGTGTAATCCCATTTCCGTGCATTTGCTGTAGCGGCGCTCGGCTGCGAGCCTGCCCTATAAGGGAGCGCCGACCGGCGGGACGTCGCGTATCGATTCGCTTCTGCTGGCAGCGCGCCGCAAACGGTAGCTTCGTTTGTGCACCTTTTACGGTACGTTTTGTTGATTCTAAAAGGCCTGGTAGCTTCGTTGCACGAAAATCGACCCGGGGGGAGGGGTCGGGTTTTCGATCAACGGACTGCTGCAGGTCGAGTCACGCCGCCACCGGCAGACCTCCCGCTGATCCTCGCCGACACGCGCGCCTCTCGCGCTCCGGAGCCTCCGGCGGCAGCGGTTGCGATTGGAGGTTCAGAGCAGAACAGAATTTCCAGGCCTTGATGTGCGCTTCGCCGAATTTCTGGGCATGCGCACAATTGGTGTCCATCGGGGCTAACCTGGAACTGGTTCGTTTTCGCATCAAAGGCATCGTTTCTCTCCCTTTAAATCGCATCTAAATCATTGTCATTGGGCTTCAATAACCTCTTGGCTTTCATCATTTAAATCCTTTGTTTTCAGATACCTTTTGGCTTCCGGCGCCTATGAAAAATGGTAAGTGATTTATTCTCACAAATCCCTTGGCTTCGTTTGGGGTTTCAGCTAGTTAGAAGCAAATGCGTAAGAATTACTCGGATGCAAACTCGATCATATTGGCGCGTTCTCCGTGCGCTCGTTGGCGCCCAGCCCGAGTTTCCACTCGATCTGCGCCAGGACCCCGCCCAGAATCCGCGCATCATAATTCGAGAGTCCCAGTTCCAGCATAAATTCCCTCAACTTGAGCAGCGTAGCCTCGCGGCTTTTGGGCTTTAGATACCCGACCGTGTCCAGAACCCGCGCTGCCCGATCGAAGAGGTGCGCCAAGGATTGCTGCGTCGCCGGATCGGAACGATGAATCCGCGCTCCGGCTGACCGGTTCGATACGAGACCCTGCCGCGCCAGTTCGTAGCAACATACCGCCACCGCTTGGCCGAGGTTCATCGACGGACAGCCCGGCGACGTGGGAATGCGGACCAGCGCCTGGCAGTAGCTCATCTCTTCGTTCGAGAGACCGGTCTTTTCGGAGCCGAATAACAAGGCAGCCGGAAGCGCCGCACGGCTCTCACGCCCGCTGCGTTTGTCTGACGTGGATTCCTGCTTTCGCGGGAATGACGATATCCTGTTATGGCGCGATGTTCTGGTGTAGCGCGACGCGAGCCACGCCGGCAGATCGTTCAACGGCACAAGTTCCCGTGTCAGATACCTTCGCGACCCGGCCGTGGTGCCTACCACCAGCGACGCGCCGCCGATGGCGTCGAGGAGCGTGGGCACGGCGCGCGCCGCGAGCACCACGTTCTCGGCGCCGACAGCAGATCGCGTCTCCTGCCAGGTCGGCTCGTAAGGATTCACCACCACCAAGTCGCGGAATCCGAAGTTGGCCATGGCGCGCGCCGCCGCGCCGATGTTCAGCGGGTTGCGCGGACGCACCAGCACGATGCGCCAGTTCCAAGCGGGCGTGCTCATGGCGGAGATTGTAGCAGCAAGGCGGGCAAGCGGTGACCGTCGCGGCAGGCGGTTGATCGACGGTTCAGAGCCTCCGACCCGCTGGCATCGTTTCTGCCCCGTTATGCTAAGATTTCGGGGGCGCTCCGCACGCGTCTCCCGAATCATGATTGGAACCACGGTTGGCTACTATCGCATAGTCGATAAGCTCGGCGGCGCGGGATGGGTGTGGTCTACAAGGCCGAGGACACCAGACTCGGCCGCTTCGTGGCCCTCAAGTTTCTGCCTGAAGGGCGTGTCCCGGACGATCAGGCTCTGGAACGTTTCCGCCGCGAAGCGCGCGCCGCCTCAGCGCTGGATCACCCTCACATCTGCACGATTTATGAGGTCGGCGAGGACGAAGGCAAGCCCTTCATCGCGATGCAGTATCTTGAAGGGCAGACCCTCAAGCACCACCTCGAGTCGAAGCCTTTAAAGACGGATGAAGTGCTTGATCTCGCGATCCAGATCGCCGACGCCTTGGATGCGGCGCACGCCAAGGGGATCATCCACCGCGACATCAAGCCGGCCAACATTTTCATCACCGAACGGGGGCAGGCAAAGGTACTCGACTTCGGCTTGGCAAAGCTGACCGCGGTGCCGAACCCCGGTCCCCCGCCTGACCGGCACGACACACCAACCGTCGCCATTGACCACGAAAATCTAACCAGCTCGGGCGCAACCATGGGCACGGTCGCCTACATGAGTCCGGAGCAGGCGCGCGGCGAAGAAGTGGACGCGCGCACCGACCTTTTCAGTTTCGGCGCCGTTCTTTACGAGATGGCGACGGGACGGCCGGCATTCCCCGGGAACACGGCGGTCACTTATGACGCCATTCTGAACCGTGCTCCCACGCCGCCGCGGGTCCTGAACTCGGGCCTGCCGGCGAAGCTCGAGGAAGTCATCGACAAAGCGCTGGAAAAAGACCGCGATCTGCGCTACCAACACGCGTCCGACGTGCGAGCCGACTTGAAGCGTCTGAAGCGAGATACGGACTCAGGACGTAGCGCGGCCGTCTCGGCCGCTCTAGCGGGAGCGTCCCGCTCCCTCAAAGAAGAAGATCACAGGCAGGATGCCCGTCCCACAGCGGGCGAGACCCCCGCACTACGGATGCCCCGGCCACGGCGCTTGACGCTCTGGCTGGCCGGAGCGCCGGCGGTGATTCTGGCGGCGTTGGCTATTGCCTGGTATGCGGGGCGATCCAGGGCGCGCCCGGCGGAAATGATCGAGCGCCAACTGACCACCAACAACATCGGATCGCCCGTGAGCTGCGCCGCCATTTCTCCGGACGGGAATTCCCTGGCCTACGTGGACACCTCCGGCCTCAACCTCAAGTTGATCGCGTCCGGCGAGGTCCATCCGCTGCGGGCGCCCGCCGATGCCAGGATCAACCAGATTACATGGTTTTCCAACGGCCAAGACCTGCTGCTCACGGCCAATGCCGGCCCGGACGGCAGCAGTCAGCTTTGGGCGGTGTCGGTTTTTGGCGGCCCGCCGCGCTTGCGCCGCAGCGACGTCCGCGACGTAGGCTTGTCTTCGGACGGGAACCAGATTGCCTTCACGACAAACTCGTCAGATGCCATTTGGGTTATGGACGCCGACGGCGAACACGCGAAGGAGGTTGTTTCCCCCAAAGACGGGGTCCATTTGTCAAATCCGGCCTGGTATCCGCGGCATCGACGAATCCTGTACCTCTCCTTCTCTGGCCAGCTTAGAGCTCCCTCCCTGGAATCGTTCGACCTGGAAAGCGGCCAGTCCCTGACCCTTGTTCCGCCGAGCCAGGGGAATGAAGTCTGGAACGGATTCTTAGTGCTGCCCGACGGGCGTACCCTCTATGGATTGAGGAGTCTTTGGGAAGTCACCACCGACCCGCGAACCGGACGGCCAACCAGTCAACCCCATCGCGTCAGCCAGTGGAGCGGAGAATTCGAGGATCCAAGCATCTCCGCTGACGGAAGGCGTCTGGTGGTTCTGAGATCAGTGGGTGAGAACAGCATCTTCGTAGCCGACTTGAAGGACGGTGGGAGGCGTCTGGATGACGTACGGCGCCTGAGCGTAGGCGCGAACGAGTACGCCCACGCCTGGACGCCTGATAGCCAGGCGGTGGTTTTTGAATCGAACCGCAACGGCTCTTACAACATCTTCAAGCGTGGGCTCAACCAGCAAGCCCCTGAGCCCCTCGTCACGTCGGAAAATGCCACCTTCGGCCGTTTCAGCCCGGACGGCAAGTGGCTGTTCTATTTGGTTCGCGGGGAACCGGTCGTCAAGCTGATGCGTATTCTCGCTTCCGGGGGCTTGCCGGAACGCGTCTTAGCCAACACGAACCTGGCTAACTATTACTGCGCAAGTCCGTCCGCGAACTTTTGCGTGGTGGGAGAGTACGAGCAGAAGCAACTGGCGTTTTATCGCTTTGATCCCACCCAGGAGCCGCCTGCGGGTGGAATTGCGCAGACCCAGCTTCAGGAGGTGGCGCGCACGGACTATGACCCGAGTGACTGGGGCCTCTCGCCTGACGGGTCGAGTATTGCCATGGTCCGGCCCGACGGGCACGAAGGCCGTATCCGCATCCTGTCGTTCGGGAGCCTCGCGCACCCGGGAGCCGTCACGGTGCATGATGTGGCCGTAAGCGGCTGGACGAAACTCTACACCTTGAATTGGGCAGCGGACGGCAAGGGATGGTACATTGCCAATCAGTTGGTTGATGGCCAGTGTGCGGGCTGCAGCTTTCTTTATGTTGACCTTGAGGGCCGGGCCACGCGCTTGCAAACGCCCGAAAGTGCCGGGCCTCCGTGGGGCGTGCCATCCCCCGACGGGCGGCATCTGGCTTTCGCGAACAGTGTCGAGGCGGGAAATGCCTGGCTCATCGAGAACTTTTGACGGATCAAGTCACAATTGACAGTTGACAGTCAACTGTGAACCTTTTTCCCCGTTGATCTGCGCCCCGCATGCGGATATCTTTTCATAGCTATGACCCGCACACGACTCCTTCAATCTCTTCTCGTCTTGAGCACCGCCATTGCGGCGATTCTTTTCGCGCAAAGCCAGTTCGCGCAAGACCAAGGCACACCGTCCGCGAATCCGAGCCCGCAGGAAATCGCGGCCATGCCGTATCGCAATCCGTCACTGCCCATCGAACAGCGCGTGAACGATCTGATCTCGCGCATGACGCTCGATGAAAAAGTGCAGCAGATGCAGCACACCGCGCCCGCTATCCCGCGGCTCGGCATTCCCGCTTACGATTGGTGGAACGAGGCGCTGCACGGCGTGGCGCGGTCCGGCTACGCCACCGTCTTTCCGCAGGCGATCGGCATGGCGGCCACCTGGGATGCGGTGCTGATTCACGAGGAAGGCAAAACCATCGCCACCGAAGCGCGCGCGAAATACAATCAGGCGCAGCGCGACGACAATCACAGCATCTATTTCGGCCTCACGTTCTGGTCGCCCAACATCAACATCTTCCGCGATCCGCGCTGGGGCCGCGGACAGGAGACATATGGCGAGGATCCGTACCTGACCGCGCAGCTCGGGACGGCGTTCGTCACCGGCATGCAGGGCGACAATCCGACGTACTTCAAGGTGATCGCCACTCCCAAACACTACGCGGTCCATAGCGGCCCGGAGACTGCACGGCACAAGTTCGACGTGCATCCCACGCCGCACGACCTCGAAGATACGTACCTGCCGGCGTTCCGTGCCACAGTAGTCGAGGGTCACGCCGACTCCGTCATGTGCGCCTACAATGCCATCGACGGGCAGCCCGCGTGCGCGAACACTTATCTGCTGCAAAAGACCCTGCGCGACGCCTGGAAATTCCCGGGCTACGTCACCTCGGATTGCGGCGCAGTGGACGACATCATGGCGGGCCACCACTTCGCGCCCGACCTCGAGCACGCGTCGGCGGACGCGGTCGAGGGCGGAACGGACACCACCTGCGGCAACGAATACGTCGCCCTGGTCAAGGCCGTGCACGATGGTGTGATCAAGGAGAGTGAACTCGATACCGCGCTCAGGCGGCTCTTTACCGCACGGATCAGGCTCGGTATGTTCGACCCGCCCGATGCAGTGCCTTTCAACAATATCCCGATGTCAGAAGATGACACGCCGGCGCACCGTCGGCTTGCCCTTCAAGCCGCGCGCGAAAGCATGGTGCTGCTGAAGAATGAAGGCGGGACTCTGCCGCTGAAGCCCAGGGTGAAGACTATCGCGGTGATCGGGCCGAACGCGGAGTCGCTCCCGGCGCTCGAGGGGAACTACAACGGCACACCGTCACATCCGGTGCTGCCGGTGGATGGCATGCGCGCCGTCTTCGCCGGCAAAGCGCAGGTTCTCTACGCTCAAGGATCGCCCTACGTCTCCGAGCTGCCGGTCCCCGTGCCACGCACCGTTTTTCATCCGACGGCCGGCGACGACGCGCAGGGTCTCAAGGCCGAGTACTTCGCCAACACGGATTTCTCCGGATCGCCCGTGCTCACGCGCACCGATCCACAGATTCAATTCGATTGGGACGCCGCCGCGCCCGCGCCCGATGTTCCGATGAAGGCTTTCGCCGTGCGCTGGAGCGGCACTCTGACGCCGCCCGGTCCGGGCGACTACACCTTCGGCATCGACGCGGCGCACTGCTATCCGTGCGGAGATAAGGAGACTTTTCGTGTCTTTCTTGATGGGAAGCTCCTGAGCGAGAGCAGCCACAGCAATTTCAGTTGGAAACCGAAGGTTCCGGAGATTCCCGTTCACTTCAACGATACCGCGGCGCACGACTTCCGCCTGGAGTACACGCACGCGGCGCCGTTATTCGCTGCCGGCGTGACCCTGACCTGGAAACCACCTGTGGACGTCCTTCGCGACGAGGCCGTGAAGATAGCTCAGCAGGCCGATGCGATGGTCGCGTTCGTGGGTCTTTCGCCGAATCTCGAAGGCGAGGAGATGCCGATCCATGTTGAGGGCTTCAGCGGCGGCGATCGCACGGACATCGCCTTGCCGCGCGTACAGCAGGACCTGCTCGAAGCGCTTTTGCAAACCCGCAAGCCGCTGGTCGTCGTGCTGATGAACGGTAGCGCGCTGGCGGCTGGCTGGGCCGAGCTGCATGCGAACGCCATTCTGGAGGCATGGTACGCGGGCGAGGAAGGCGGCACGGCAATAGCGGAGACGCTCGCTGGACAGAACAATCCGGGCGGACGACTGCCGGTCACGTTCTACGCGAGCCTCGATCAGCTTCCGTCGTTCGACGATTACTCGATGGCGAATCGCACGTATCGCTACTTCCGCGGCAATCCTCTCTACAAGTTCGGCTACGGGCTGAGCTACTCGACCTTCACGTACGAAGGCCTGAAGCTTTCGTCCCCAACAGTCAAGGCTGGCGATCCCTTGAACGTGGAAACCGACATCCAGAATCACTCAAGCATTCGCGGCGATGAGGTAACCGAGCTCTACCTGGAGTATCCGCAAGTTCCGGGGGCGCCGCTGCGGGCGCTAAAAGGATTCTATAGGTCGCACCTGCTTGCCGGCGCGACTCATCACGTGAAGTTTGTCCTCACGCCGCGCGATCTGAGCCTGGTCACCGGGCAGGGCGATCATAAGATCATGCCCGGCAGGTACACGGTGTGGGTTGGAGGCGGGCAGCCGGGCACAAGCCCATACGATCTGCACACGACTTTCGAGATTCAGGGCGAAGCGACGCTGCCACGATGATCTGCGGCGGCCGTCAGTTGGAAGAAGCAGGTTGGGCGCCCGACGCGTTCGGATTGATGGTCACGGGCTGCCGCAGGGTGAAATCGATCTTGGTCTCGGGCGGCACCTTGATGCTCGATCCCTTCATGGCCACCGAGGTGCCGGCGCCGATTGCCGCACCGCTGCCTGCGCCGATCGCCGCGCCTTTGCCGCCGCCCGCAATGGCGCCAATCAACGCACCGAGAACCGCGCCGCCACCCGCGGCCGCACCGGTACGCTGTCCGCGCGACGCGCCGTGTTGCTGGTAGTATCCGCTCTGGACTGGATAGGCGGTTCCGTTCACGGTCACGGAGGTGAGTTCCAATTCAAGTTGAGCGCTGCCTTCGACACGGCCCGAATTCTGCGAATTCGCGAGCCGCACTCTGGCCGTCGACCCTTGGGGAATCACGACCTGCGATGAAACCACGACCGGGGCATCGACCGTCGCCGTGAATTCCTGCCCGGTCTGATTTTTGCTCGAATCGATCGAGTCGATCGTACGAATCGTCACCACGCTGCCGGCAGGTACCGTGATTCCAGCGGGCTGAGCCGTTTGCGACCCGGCTCCCGCGGATGAGCCGCCGCCGTTGCCAAGCGCCAGGCTATCGATCACTTTCACGACTCCAGGCTCGTAACTGGCGATCCGGTCGACGGCGGACTTCTCGAGCTGCGTATCCACGGAACCGCGCAGCACCACCACGCCCTGCTGGCAACTCACGCGGATGTCCTGAGTCTTCAGCGCCGAGTCCGCAAACAGCTTGGCGTTAAGGTCGTCCACGATCGACTGATCGCTGATCTGCGGCTGACTCTGGCCCTGTGCCTGGCTCTGATCCTGAGGCTGAGGCTGAGTCTGATCCTGGGGCTGGGTCTGATTTTGATTTTGACCTTGATTGTCCTGCGCTGACAACACCTGCGGCGCGGCCCAAAGCGCGGTAATCACCATCACCCAAAGTGCGAAGCGCAACCTTGTTGCCATCGATCCTCCGAACTTGCGGCGGGCTGTTCCTCGTCTGGATTTCAAGCGCTACCCGCCTCGCTCGACCCCTTTATTGGATGCGCCCGGGGTTCGCCGTGTCAACCCAATCCTATGGTGGATTCGGGGCGGGCGCGGGGAGCGCGTGCTAAAATGCCCTCGACGGTCCCAAGCCGCGCATCATGCAGACTCCTGACCTCAGCCTCGTGATTCCGATGCACAACGAAGAGCAGAACGTGCAGCTGTTGGTCGAGGAGATCGGGACGGCATTGGCAGGCCTCTGCGCAGAATTCATCCTCGTGGACGATGGCAGCACCGACGGTACACTTGATCAGCTCAGGCAGGCTGCGCGAGGCGATCAACGCATTCGCATCGCTCATTTCCGGCGGAATCTCGGCCAGACAGCGGCGATGGCGGCGGGGTTTCACTTGGCGCGCGGCGAGGCCGTGGTGACGCTCGACGGCGACCTGCAAAACGATCCCGCGGACGTGCCCGCGCTGGTCGCGCTGCTCAAAGAATGGGACGTCGTCTGCGGCGTGCGCGTGAATCGGCGCGACACATGGCTGAAACGCATTTCGTCCAAAATTGCCAACGGTTTCCGCAACTGGGCCACCGGCGACGACATTGTGGACACGGGCTGCACCTTAAAGGCGTTCCGTCGCCAGTGGCTGCAGAATCTGGATCTCTACCGCGGCATGCATCGCTTCCTGCCCACACTGCTGAAGATGCGCGGAGCGCGTGTGACCCAGGTTCCCGTCCGCCATCGTCCGCGGCGCGCGGGTAAGACGCATTATGGCACCTGGGGCCGTATGGTCAAGGGTCTCGGAGACGTGTGGGCCGTACGTTGGATGCAGAGGAATTACGTGGATTACGCGACGGTATTGGAGCTGGAGGAGTCAGGAGTCAGGAGTCAGGAGTCAGAAGCCAGTAGTCAGTAGTTTGTGGTCAGGTGTGCCAAGTAGTGCTGAAGCTCACATCGGTGACGCTTCTATCGCTGTCGTGGAGCCCTGTCAAGGTCTTATTCTGACTTCTGGCTTCTGACTTCTTCGTCCAATGAAGACCCGCTACCGACTTCTCGCACTCCTCGCCGTGGCCGCCTGCCTCTTCTTCATCGGCCTCGGACGGCTACCGCTGATCGATCCGGACGAGGGCCGCAACGCCGAGGTGGCGCGCGAGATGATCTCGCTCGACGACTGGATCACGCCGCACTACGACACGCTGCCCTACCTCGACAAGCCCGCAGTCTTCTTCTGGCTGGTCGCCGGATCGTTTCGCGTGTTCGGGCTGTCTGAAGCCGCGGCGCGTTTGCCCTCGGCATTGGCTGCGCTGGCGACTGTACTGCTGATCTGGATGCTGGGGCGCCGCATGTTCACCGAGCGAAGCGCGTGGATCGCGGGAATCATCTTCGCCACTTCCCCGCTGGCCATGGTTTTCGCGCGGGTCGTGATTTTCGACATGACCCTCACGTTCCTGGTCGCGCTTACGTTGGCTGCGTTCTGGCTCTCAAGCACGGCCGGGCGTCCGCGCCACGATCTGGACTGCCTGATGTTCGCCGCCGCCGGACTCGCGACAATCACCAAGGGACCTGTGGGGTTCGTCCTGCCTCTGCTGACGATCCTGGTTTACGCCGCGGCTCAGCAGAAGTTCAGCGACATGAAGCGACTGGCGTGGCCTCCGGGAATTCTGATTTTTCTCGCCGTAAGCCTGCCCTGGTTCATCGCCGTGTCGATTCGCAACCCCGACTTTCCGCGTTACGCTTTCTGGGACGAGAGCGTGCTCCGCTTCACCACCGCGCACGCGCACCGCGGCGGTAGCATGTTTTACTACATCCCGGTATTCCTCGTCGGGTTCCTGCCCTGGAGCTTTCCCCTGCTAGTAGCCGGCGTCAACCACATCCGAAGCTGGAAGCGTCTGCGCGACGCGAGCGCCGCGCCCCAAGCCTTCCTGCTAGCCTGGGCCATGGTGACGTTTGTGTTCTTCTCGATCTCTCACTCGAAGCTCCCGGCCTATTTCCTGCCGGCGGTTCCGGCGCTGGCCCTGCTGCTCGGCGACATCTGGAATCGCGACGTGAAAGCCGACGCGCCCGGCAGACGTCCGGACTGGCTGACCGCAGGATTCGCGGCGTTGATCGCCATCGGGATCCTGACAGCAGCCGTGCCCGCTTGGCTTGAGACGCCTTCGCTTCACCGCGAGGCCGTCCACAAGATTCATCCCGCCGTCCTGGAGGCGCTGCCGTCGTCGATCTTTTACAGCGGTCTGATCCTGGCTGCGCTCGGCATTCTGGGACGCAACCTCGCGTCTCGCTCGCGCGGACGCGTTTACAGCGCGGGAAGCCTGGCGATTTTTACCTTGGCTGTGCCCCTCCTGGTCGTGCGATGCTGGGAGCCGATTCAAAGCTACGCTGCCACAGCCAGCACCGAGCGCTTGGCAGCGGCAATCATGCGCGGCCCTGAACGCGATCTGCCGATCTATGGCTACTACTATTTCCGCACCAGTCTCCCTTTCTATCTGCGCCGGCCGGTGGGATTGGTGACGACTGAAGCAAGCGAATTCACCAGCAACTACATCGCCGCCCATTGGCCGGCGATCCGCGCGAGGGCCGTCGCAGAAGGGGCGACGCCGGACCAAAGTGCCGCGTCTCTTTTCCTCGATGGCAAGGACTTCGCAGCGTTGGGACGCGCTTCGCCCACACCGTTTCTCGTGATCGTGCAGAACGAGGAAGTCCCTGACGTGGCCAAACAGGAATCGCGGTTCTTGCCCCTTTGGCAGGCCTGGGCCTACTCGGTTTGGGAAGCCTCGGGCTCAGGAGGGGACGAGGCTGCAGGGCGGGTAATCGATCTTTTCTGACCCTCACTTCATGTGTGGCATTTGCGGCATCCTCAATCTGAATCTTGATCCCGTGGCGCGGCCGGACCGCATCGGTTCCATGACCGAGCGGCTGACCCATCGCGGGCCCGACAGCGAAGGCCGATTTCTGAGCCCGTATCTTGCCTTGGGCATTCGCCGCCTGAAGATCATCGACCTCGAGACCGGCGATCAGCCGCTCCGGAACGAGACCGGTGCCGTGACGCTGATTTACAACGGCGAGATCTACAATTTTCGCGAGCTGCGCCAGCAGCTTCTGGAACGCGGGCACCAATTTCGCACCCATTCCGACGGCGAGGTGATCGCTCATCTTTATGAAGAAAAGGGTTCGGACTGCCTTGAGGATTTGAACGGCATGTTCGCGATTGCGCTCTGGGATGAGCCCAGGCGGCGATTGCTGCTCGCCAGGGACCGCGCGGGCGAGAAGCCGCTCTACTATTGGCAGGGCGGCGCTACGCTTGTGTTCGCGTCCGAGATCAAGTCGCTGCTCGAATATCCCGATGTGCCGCGCCAGCCGGACTTCGGGGCGTGGACGCAGTACTTCTTTCACGGATACATCCCGGCTCCGCGCAGCGCGTTTCGCGATATCCGCAAGTTGCCGGCGGCGCACCGGCTTCTGGTGGAAAACGGGCGCATCTCGATTGAGCCTTACTGGCGGCTCGCCGACCACCTGCGTCCGCCGCACGCGCGCGCGATCGATCGCCGCGATGAAGAGGCGATCGTCATCGAGCTGCGCGAACGCATACGCCAGGCGGCGACTTCGCGGCTGGTGAGCGATGTGCCTTTGGGCGTCTTCCTGAGCGGCGGCGTGGACTCGTCCACGCTCGTCGCCCTGATGAGCGAGCTCGCGCCCGGACAGGTCAACAGCTTTTCCGTATCTTTCGCGGAGCCCAGCTTCAGCGAGCAGCCTTATTCATCGCAGGTAGCTCGCTTGTTTCGCACGCGGCATCACACTCTCGACGCTGATACAAAGAATCTGCGCGAGGCGCTCGACGCGATGGTGGATCATCTCGACGAGCCCCTCGCCGACCCGGCCGTGCTGCCCACGTACCTGATTTCGCGCTTTGCCCGCTCGGAAATCACCGTGGCCTTGAGCGGCGAGGGCAGTGACGAATTGTTCGGCGGCTACCCTACCTACATCGGCGCGCGCCTGGCGGACTACTATCTGCGATTACCGCGCGCGCTGCGCCACGGTCTCGCGGAGCCGATGGGGCGGCGGCTTAAGGTTTCACCGGGAGCTGTGCCTTTGGGATTATTCCTGCAGCGTTTTTTTGCTCACGCGGAAAAACCCGCGGCCGAGCGCCATCTGATCTGGTTCGGCATGTTCGCTCCGGACGAACTCGAGCGCCTGCTCGCTCCCGGTTGGCCCGGACCGCGGCCGCAGGCAAATCCCAGGCAGGTCTTCGCGGCCCTGGATCGCGTACTGGAAGGAGCGCACCCCGAAACCGCCCTGGCCGAAGCGCTCTATCTCGATTTCCGCACCTACCTCGAAGACAATCTGCTGGTGAAGGTCGACCGCGCCAGCATGGCCTGCTCGCTCGAAATGCGCACGCCGTTCCTCGATCATCGCCTGGTGGAATTCGCTGCCGGACTGCCGGTGGCGCTGAAGCTGCGCCGCTTCCGACTGAAGTATATTCTGAAGAAGGCAGTGGAGCCGTGGCTGCCGCGCGAAATCGTCTACCGGCAGAAACGCGGGTTCTCCGTGCCGGTCGCCGGCTGGATGCGTGGCGAGTTGGGTCCGCTGCTCGACGAGAAGCTGAATCCCGAAAAGATCAAGCGGCAGGGCTGGTTCGATCCGGCGTTCGTCGGGCGGCTGCTCGATGAACATCGCAGCGGGCGCGCCGACCATCGCAAAGCGCTGTGGACGCTGCTCTGTTTCGAACTCTGGCACGAGCGTTGGATGCCATGCTGAACCGACGACCCTCGAATCCGCCGGCCCGTGATGCCTTCACGCCGAAAGAACGCGAGCTGATCGACCGCTGCCGCACGCCACGCCAGGTGCAGGCGTTTCTGCGCTCGCTGCCTTACAATTGGGAGCGGAATGGTGAGACGCTGCGCACATTTCGCGGCGTAGTCCGGAATTGGGAAGCCCACTGCCTGGAAGGCGCGCTCGTCGCCGCGACCATCATGGAGCAGCATGGATATCCGCCGCTGCTGCTCGACATCGAGTCGCAGGATATGCTCGATCACGCCCTGTTTCTGTTTCGCCATCGCGGCCGTTGGGGGACGGTGGCGCGTTCGCGCGACGCGGGGCTGCACGGCCGCAAGCCCGCATTTCGCACCGTCCGCGACCTGGTGATGAGTTACGTCGATCCATACGTGGACAACACCGCGCGCGTTAAGGCTTACGGCGTGGCCGATCTGCGGACATTGGTGCGTGTGGACTGGCGATTGTCCGCGAAGAACGTATGGTCAGTGGAGCGCGAGCTCATCGACTTGCCGCACCGGCCCATCCGGACGTCGGACCGGCGGCATCAGGCGGTGCTGCGGCAGTTTCGAGCCTTTCGCGCCAAGGATCCGCACGGTCCGGCGACCTTCTACGAAGGGAAGGAGACGTGGCTGTGAGTGGCGGTCTGATTTCAGACGTAGGCGCGGCCCTCGTGGCCGCCCAACCGACGGGATGCCGAAGGAATGCGCTTTAGTCGGGCGGCCACAAGGGCCGCCCCTACGTCTCCCGCACGTTGCCCGGGTGGCCCTCGAGATCGATACGCATCACCCACTCGGCATTCAGGCGGTTGGCGGCAATCCACCTCTCGACAGTGCCCTGGTTCGGGGCCTCAATTTCAAGCAGCATCCGGCCGCCGAGTTGACCGGCGAAGGCGCGACGCACGCTCACTTCCGTGGCGGCGAAGGCTTGCGACATCAACTCGCGCAGAGCTTGTTTAGTCAGGCAAGCGGTGATGTGCGAGGAAAAGTAAAGGGGCATATTGAATTCTCGGCTATCCCGATGCGGAACGGATGAGGTGTGAAGTCTGAAGTATGAAGTCTGCATCCCTTCAGACTTTATACTTCATACTGCATCCTTCATACTTCGACTACGGTTTTGCTTCCAATGCGTCCAGCAACAACGCAGACTTATCAGCGAGTTCCTGTGCCTTGAGCAGATTGTGCTCCTTGAGGGCCTGCACCGACTGATTCAAGAAAGCACGGGCATCGTCCAGGATCTGCTTGTCTGCCGGTGTGGAATAATCCCTGTTGTTGAGCCCATCGATTCGTCGCCGGATGCTGCTTTGGCTCGCCGCGATCTGATCTTCGCTGGCTGCTGACGCCGCGGGCTCCAGAGCGGGCGCTTGGGGCGTGTCGGCCGGCGGAGTGGTTCCCGGCGCCGCCGGCTCTTCGGGAGCGTGAGTGTCCGTCCGAGGCCGTGCCGCTCGTGCGGGCGCCGGCGGTTTTGGTGCACTCGAGGTTGTATTCGTCACGGCTGCAGGCGCTTCAGGCGTTGGGACCGGAGGAGGCTCCTCGATAGTCAGCGTCTCGGGCGGGGCTGCGGAGCTTTGCTTTGTGCTCGGTGAGGCCGCCGGAGCGGGCGGTTGAACGTACACCACTTGCGGTTCGGGTTGCCGCTTAGAACAACCGCCAACGAGGAGAGCGAAAAGGACAAGAACCGTCGCCTTTGATCCCAAGCTTCCCTGATTGTACCACCGCACCGGGTCAGTTTGACGTAGCGGCGGTTTGCCCGGCCATTTGATGGCGGCATAAAGCCGCTGCGACATCAAACTGACCAACCGATGCGTCCGATCTCCGCTATCATGGTTGTTAATCACAGCGAGGAGTAGATCGATGACAAAGAAAGAAATGATCGAGAAGAAGAACGCGTACGTGTTTCCCTGCGTCACCACCTACTACCCCGAGCCGCTGGTGGCGGATCACGCGCTGGGCCACCACCTGTGGGACGTCGACGGCCGCCAGTACCTCGACTTTTTCGGCGGCATCCTGACCATCAGCGTCGGGCACTGCAACCCGAAGGTCACAGGCAAAATCAAGGAGCAGGTCGACCGTCTGCAGCACGTCTCGACAGCGTACATCACTGAACCCGCCGTGGCGCTGGCGGAAAAGCTGGCCGAGATTACGCCCGGACGTCTTCAGAAGAGTTTCTTCACCAATAGCGGCACCGAGGCCAACGAGAAGGCAATTCTGGTGGCGCGCATGGCTACCGGAAACTTCGACATCGTGGCGCTGCGGCACGCTTACAGCGGCTCGTCGCAGCTCACCAAAGCGATAACCGGGATCTCCAGCTATCGCAAGAGCAGCGTGATCAGCGTCGGCATCTCGCACGCACTGAATCCCTACTGCTACCGCTGCCCGCTCAAGCTCAGCTATCCGAGTTGCGGCGTGGCCTGCGCCGAGGACGTGGAAGATACCATTCGCACCACCACCTCCGGCGCGATCGCGGCCTTCATTGCCGAGCCTATCCAGGGCGTCGGCGGATTCATTACGCCGCCCCCGGAGTACTTCAAAATGGTGTTCACCATCGTAAAGAAGTACGGGGGGCTGTTCATCTCCGACGAGGTCCAGACCGGCTTCGCACGCACGGGCAAGAAATGGTTCGGCATCGAGCACTGGGAGGTGGAGCCCGACATCATCACCTGCGCCAAGGGTCTGGCGAACGGCACGCCCGTGGGCGCGACCGTAGCGACACCCGAGATCGCGGACGCTTATAAGGGCGCCACGATTTCGACTTTCGGCGGCAATCCCGTCACGGCCGTGGCCGCGCGGGCCACCATCGAAGTGATCGAAGAGGAAAACCTGCTCGAAAATGTCGATCGTGTGGGCGGCTACTTCCGCAAGAAGCTCGTCGAACTGCAGCAGAAGCATCCTTTGATCGGCGACGTGCGGGGCATGGGCCTGATGCAGGGTCTTGAACTGGTGAAGGACCGGAAATCGAAAGAACCCGCGCCGCAGGAAACGAATCAGTTGATGGAGCGCTGCCGCCTCAACGGTCTGCTGATCGGAAAAGGCGGGCTTTTCGGCAACGTCGTCCGGCTGTCGCCGCCGTTGAACATCGGCGAAGCCCAGGTGGACGACGCGATCGAGCGCATGCATAAGTCGCTGACCGAGATGACGTCCTGATCGCATCAGATTACACTGGCTGCCATGGCCATAGCGAGAATTCCCGCCACTGGAGGAGTTGCGCCGGAATTCGAGTTGCCGGACTCCACGGGAGCGCCGCAACGATTATCGGCGTTGGTTTCCGAAGGCACGGTAGTGCTGCTGTTCTATCGCGGCCACTGGTGACCCTTCTGCCTCCGCCAGTTGGTGGACTACCGCGAGCACTACCAGGAGATCCGCGCGACCGGGGCGCGCGTAGTGGCCGTCTCAGTGGATGCACCGGACAAATCCGAAGTGCTGCGGCATGAGCTCGGTTTGCCGTTTCCAATTCTGTGCGATACGGAGCGCCGCGTAATCCGGGAGTGGAATATCTATAACCCTCGGGAGAGAGGCGGCATCGCCAAGCCCGCGGTCTTTGTCCTTGGGCGCGACCGCACGGTGCGTTTCGGGTCAGTAGACGCCGTGGCCACACGTGTACCGGCGTCGGAGATCGTTCACATTCTGCAAGCCGTGGCGGAGAGGCACCCCGTTCGACGCAAAGTCTACATTCCTCGCTTGGCGGAGTGGTTTCGCGCAATTCGCAACCTGCGGCGGTAAAGCACGGCGTCTCCGGCCTGAACATCCAGAGCGGAAAATTCTTCAGTTTTTTACAGCTCGCACGCGCTGAGATGATTAAATGAAGCGCGACGGCGGCTCTTCGAGATCAAGGGGTGCCCGCAGCCCGATGAAGATCAGAAACCGTTCAAGCCACCGGAGCGGCCCGCGCCATGACCTCTGGCGGCCAGCATCCTTGACCCACAGTGAACTCACGATTAAAATGAACCTTCGCGAGCGCCTCCAGGCTGGCGGCTTGTCCTTGGGGCTGGCTTTGCGGCATATTTCGTCCTGCGCGAACGTGAACAATACCACAGCGGGTAGCGCTTGGCGAAGCACGTCATTGCCGCGAAAGCGGGAATCCACATCCCGAAAATACGAAGAACTGGATTCCCGCTTTCGCGGCAATGACGTGCTTTGGAAAAGGGACTACCCACACCAACCGGTCACCCATACCAAGGGATTATCCAAGCCGGACGAAACCAACACCCGCTACGGTCCGGCCTGCTTTCAGAGGTGGGCGAAATCGGTCTGGCAGTTATTCCCGAAGGTAAACGAATCGATCATCAAGCCGTCCGCCGCCGGATACAAATCCACCGTGTGGCTGCCGAACTCCGGATTC
Organism: Terriglobia bacterium; assembly: GCA_030038235.1. Classification (GTDB taxonomy): domain Bacteria; phylum Acidobacteriota; class Terriglobia; order UBA7540; family UBA7540; genus Gp13-AA77. The sequence goes on along the minus strand of JASHPE010000159.1, from coordinate 2,388 downwards.
TGCACCAGGTAATACATGCGCGGCTCGCGCACCTCAATGTAAGACTGCCCCTGGGAATCGATGGTGACATCCGCGCCTTTGTTGGCGGCCGTCAGGTATTGGCCGTCCTGCTTGACGTACAGCCGCGCCTCACGACCCTTCGCCAGATTCATCACGGAATAGATCTCACGGGCGTGATATTGAACCGTGGCATGGTCCGGGCCCGGCTCGTCGCCCTTGTGCTTGCCGCGATAGATCATGCCGTTCTTGTCGGTTTCCCAGCGGCCCGCGAGCGCCACGTGTCCGTCGGCGACGGAATTCTGCCGGGCGTAATCCACAGTCTTGTGGTCGTGGTAGCCCTCGGGGTTCGCCAGGGCGCCGCGCCCGAACCAGTCGCCCACATACATCTCAGGTGTTGGCTCGCCGCAATTCGGCGCATTAACATTGACGTCGGGAGCGATGGTGTCGCTCGCAGGAAATGTGAGGACCGGATTCGCTTCTTTCAGCAGGCCTTGGATGGCGCTTTCGATTTCCTTATCGTCGCCTTCGCCGGAATGGTTGTAGCGGATCGTTCCATTGGCGTCGATCAGGAAAATGTTGGGCCAGAAAGCATTCTTGTAGGCGTTCCAGATCTGAAAGTGATAATCCACCACGATCGGATAAGGCAGTTCGAAGCGCTTCACGGCCTCGCGCGCTCGGTCCACCGGCGCCGCTGAGGAGAACTCGGCATCATCCACGCCGATCAGCACGAAGCCGTCATTGCGATAACGATCCCAAAGCTTCTTGTTTTCCGGAAAGGTTCGAATGCAATTGATGCAAGTGTAGTCCCAGAAGTCGATCATCACCACTTTGCCGCGCAGCTTCTCCATGCTGAGGGGCGGGCTGTTGATCCAGGTCACGCCGCCGCCCCCCGCCCCACCGACAGATGGCTCCGAACCTTGTGGCGATGGGGTAGTAGGCGCCGATCCCGGTGTGATTGACCCGCTTCGACCCGCCGGCCCGAGCGGCGCCACGCCCTGGGCGGAGTTGCCACCGGCTCCGGAGATCGCAGGCTCATCCGCGTTCCCGGGCGGCGGAAAGTCCGGAGCCTGGACGTGCAGGACGGTCAAGCCCGAGTCCTGGGCGAGAGTCATGGTTCCGATCGCGAATCCAATCAGGATCGCGAGTGCCAACACCGGCAACGAACGAAACAAGGTCTTCATAGCGACCTTCATGATGGCAGGAGAGCGTCGCGGAATGAGATCCAAAAATCACGGCAGCCCTGCCTTGGATTCTGCCCTCGTTTTTAGCATAACTCCAAAGGCAAGCATCACGTACGGGTAGCGTGCACGGGCGCGGGTCTCATTTGCCACGCGGCGTTCGCTTCTCGAGGCGAAGCCTCCCGCGCGAGGCCAACCATTTCCGAGCACGGACCGGCCCCGGAGATATTGCCAAGTGGCAGACCGGTTCGGGACGGCTGAGTTTTTGAGGCATGGGGCAATCTATCCGAGCGATGAAGAAGGGAGGAAGCCGAAGCCTCCTCCCCGAGCTCATCGTTCGGATGAGTTGCCGGCGGACTATTCCTCAGAGGGGCGCTATCGTGGGGGATCATCCAGCAAAACAGGCAGGGCGGAGGTGGGACAGCATGGACACGATCAATCGGATTGGAACACGGCGCAGCGCCCCGGCATTCGCAATCACGCTGGCGTCGGGGTTTGTGATCGCCACTCCGGCGCGGGCACAAAGCTACAGCGTGCTGTATTCCTTCCAATGCGGTCCGAACGACGGGGAGTGTCCGGCGTCGGGCCTCGTCTCTGACCCGGCTGGCAAGGTTTACGGCACCACCGGCCAAGGCGGCACGTACGGTTGGGGGACTATTTTCGAGGTGAGCCCCACGGGGACGGAGACTGTGCCTTACAACTTCAAAGGACCGCCGGATGACGGCGGCGCCCCCGGTTACGGCGCCCTCGCCCGAGACGCCGCGGGGAACCTTTATGGGTCGACGATCGGCGGCGGCTCCCAGGATATCGGGACCATCTTCAGGTTGAGCCCGGGCGGCAAGGAGACCATCCTGGCAAACCCTGGTCATCTGTACGAAGGGTTTGTGTACGGCGGTGTGATTTTGGATTCCAAGGGCAACCTGTACGGTGCGGCCGCCGGAAACTTCGGCACGATCTTCGAGATTCCGGCGGGTGGGAACACCAACGACGGAAGCAACTGGCCCGAAGGCTGCTTGACCTCGGCTCTGGTTGCCACTTTGGGTGCCCGCGTGTCTGCGTGGCGCGTCGCGGTCCGCGTGATCCGCGAGTGCGGACGCCCGGAGTGGGCCGGCCGCCCGCTCGCGAGGCTTAGCTGGATGCCGTGAACCTGGGCCAGCAGTTGGGTCATCGCCGCCTGCTGCTCCTGTCCTTGCTTCGCCTGCTCGGCCAC
>JASHPE010000158.1 GCA_030038235.1 Terriglobia bacterium | reverse complement strand
GACGGAGGTTCGTGCACCAGGGCTTGATCTGGCGATCCAGGCGAGCCCCGTAGGCTACGTCGTCCTCGTGGGAGCCGCGGCGGTATCCACGCAGCGCGCGCCGGGCCTTTTCGCGCGCTTTGGCGAGGCTGATCCGCCGGGCTTCGCGCACTTTGTCGGTCACGGCGTAGCGCCGTTTGGGTTTCGGAGTGTCGGGTGCGGCGTCCATGGCGGTTCCAGCAGTCGACAGCTGACAGTCAACGGTCGACGGCACCACCCATACCACCCTGAAACTGGAGAGTAAAGGTTTAAGACGTTTCGCGTGTTTACATTGTTCAGAACGTTCTGCCGTTCGACACGGCAGATCCGGGTGCGGCGGTGGCCTGCGCCGCCTTGATGATCCCGAACGTGCACTTCTGTCCGGGCACGAGCAGGTCCTGTGCGTTTCGCATTCAAGCTCGGAGACTGGTGATAGCCATGCTTACGCTCCGCCGGAAGTCTTTTGGTCGACGGCCGCGAGCAGTTTGTCAAATGCGTCGGAGAAGAGACGCACTCCATCCTCGACCAGCTTATCCGTCACATCTTTCATCGAGATGCCGGCCTTGGGCAAAGACTCCATCACCTGCGCTGCGTGCTCGACGTTCTGTTCCAGGCTGAGGCGAGGCCGGCCGTGATCGCGGAAGTCCTCGAAAGTGTTGGTGGGAACGGTGTTCACGGTGTCGGGACCGATCAGCTCCTCCACGTACAGCACGTCGCTATACTTCGGATTCTTGGTGCTGGTGCTCGCCCACAGCAGGCGCTGAGTGCGCGCGCCCTTGGCTTCGAGCGCTTTCCAGCGCGGTCCGGCGACGATTTCCTTGTACTTTCGATAGGTCAGCCGCGCGTTGGCGATGGCAACCTGGCCCTCGATGCTTTCAAGCAGCCTTTTTTCCGTTTCGCTGGCGGCCTTCTTCAGTTTCTGCTCCACGATCGAGTCGACCAGCGTGTCAATGCGGCTGACGAAGAAGCTGGCGACGCTCGCCGTTTGCCGCACGTCGCCGCCGCCCTTGGCGAAATCCTCAAGGCCCGCGATGAACGCGTCCGCCACCTGCTCGTAACGCTCCTCGGCGAAGAGCAGCGTGATGTTGACGTTGATCCCTTCGCCGATTGCCTGGCGGATGGCGGGTAATCCAGGCAGAGTTCCGGGGATCTTGATCATCAGATTGCGCCGATCGACGGCCTTCCACAGGCGCCGCGCCTCGCGAATGGTGCTCTCGGTCTCCATGGCGAGATAGGGCGAGACCTCCATGCTGACGTAGCCGTCCCGGCCCTTGGTCTCGTCATAAACCGGCCTCAAAACGTCGGCCGCCGATTGAATGTCCTTGATAGCGATCGCCTCATAGATCGCCATCGCGTCCATGCCAGGCTGGGCGCGCAGGCGGTCGAGATCGGCGGCGTACTCGGCGCCACCCACAATCGCCTTCTCGAAAATCGAGGGATTCGAGGTCATGCCTTTCAAGCCATCCTCATCGATCAGGCGCTTCAGTTCGCCGCTCGTAATCAGGTTGCGGCGGATGTAATCAAGCCAGACCGCCTGCCCCAGCGCAGCCAGTTCCTTAAGCGAATTCATTTCGGCGGTTTTCACAGAACTCATGATTTTCTCCTTATAAACCCTTAGATGAGCCGTCGTCGTGGGTGGTGTCACCGGCGTTCAACGTCGACTGTCAACTGTCGACTGTGAACGGTCAACTTCGACAGAACCGCTCCTCGATCGCCTTCACTTTGCCGAGCCGGCGCACGTGGCGTTCCTCGCCGGAGAAGCTGGCGGCGAGAAAGTTTCGGACGAGTTCTTTAGCCAGTTCGATGGCAACCACGCGCGATCCCATCACCAGCACGTTCATGTCGTCGTGCTCCACGCCCTGATGCGCGGAGTAAGTGTCGTGGCAGACGGCAGCGCGAATTCCCGGGATCTTGTTCACCGCTACTGACGCGCCCACGCCGCTGCCGCAGACCAGCACGCCGCGATCGGCCTTTCCATCTTTGACGGCGAGGCCCAGCGCTTCAGAAAAATCGGGATAGTCGTCGCCCGGCACGAAGCTGTGCGCGCCCCGATCGGTCACTTCGTGGCCCAGACTTGCGATGTAGGCGATCAGGTCGCGCTTGAGGTCAAATCCGGCATGATCGGAGGCAACGGCGATGCGCATAGAGCCTCATGCTACCACCGAACAGCGTGTGCCGCGAGATGGACGCCAGCAGTCTGGTGGAGTAACATTATCGAACGATGATAAGAGCCTACCTGCGAGACCGCTGGTGGTCGCTGGCCCTGGTTGCCGGAATGGCCATTGTGGCAGCGTCCGCACAGCCATCGTATTGGAAGATTCTCGCTGGAGTTGGGACGCTTAGGCGGAAATCTCGCCAACTGTGCGGCCGGCACTTTCTTGCTGAGTCACGGCGCAGAATTCCGGTGACGCGGCCTGCGCAGAACCCTAACCTAATCCGGCCATTGCACTCCGAGGCGGTCGGGCGTATGCTAACGGCCGGCCGTAGTGGATCAGTTTGACGTAGCATGGGCGTCCCGCCCGTGAATGGCCACGGCCAAGAGGGCGGTGCCACGTCAAATTGACCTTCTGCCTGACTTTTGCCTTGCGCCGGGCGGCAATCGAAAAGGTCAATGCTTGTGCCGGAGGTACGCACATGAGAAGAGCGCTGCCATTTATCATTCTCCTCCTCCTCGGTATTTGCGCCATCAGTTGGGCGCAGGATACTGCCAGCATCGTAGGCACCGTGAAAGACGCCTCGGGCGGCGTGATTGCGGGCGCCAAGATCACGGTAAGGAATCCCGAAAAGGGTTTTACCAGGGAACTGGTGAGCAACAGCGTGGGCGAGTATTCCGCGCAGATCATTCCGATCGGAAGCTACGTGATCACCGCGGAGTTCGCGGGATTCCGGAAACTCGAGCGCTCGGGAATCACAGTGGGCGTGGGCCAAGTGCTGCGCGTCGATCTGACCATGCTGGTGGGCCAGGCGACTCAGGAAGTAACCGTGCACGGCGCTGCCGCCAAGGTCGAGACGGAGACTGCGGCCATTTCCGGGGTGGTAACCGCCACCCAGATCGCCAACCTGAACCTCGACGGGCGCAACTTTGTGAGCCTGGCGCTGCTGGTCCCGGGCGCCGTGGCCGACGACGGCCTGGATACGTCGCATGTGGGCGTCCTCGGCAACAACAACATCTCGTTTAACGGCGGCCGCATGCAGTACAACAACTGGGAGATCGACGGCGGCAACAACACCGACGAAGGCTCGGCCTCCACGTTTAACACGTATCCCAATCTCGACAC
>JASHPE010000157.1 GCA_030038235.1 Terriglobia bacterium | reverse complement strand
AAGCGAGGTTCTCATTGCGCAACTTGGAACGTTTGGTGCAAGGCCCATGGTCACTTCACGGATCGCCGGGCAAGTTTGGTCTTGCGCCCGGCACTTTGTCGTATAACGGGGCACTCGGAAGTTCTGGGCTTGGGCACCAAGTTGACGAGCAAACAGGCTAGCCTCTCCTTGGCTTCGCGCTCGCATGGTGTGCCTCAAAAGAAGCGGTTTACCGTCAACTGGGCGCCCGGATTTGTTTCCGAGTGGCCGATCTTCCGCCCGGAAAGGGCACTGGCGCATCTACACATACCCCGCTTACCGGCAAGTTGAATTGTTGTGCAGCCCCGGAGCAAGGACACGGTTGCAAGCTCAGGCTAAACAGTAGCCGACCGGGTAGGATCTATCGCGAGTCCGTGGTTGGGTGACTACCGAGCGGGCGACAATGACACGGGCGCAATCCAAAGAAAATGCCAAGGCACGATACAGGCAATTAACAAGATTTCCCGGTAAGCTGCTGGCTTCATGCTCCGCCGATCATCTGCCACCTCAGCGGCATCGCAGCCGAAGCTATTATAGGATTCGCGCCAGCCTCTGCCGAGCCAACCGGGCATACAGCGCAAGGCCGATTCTTTCACTCGTGGCAATGGATTCCTTGAGCAGGGTTTTGGCACCCTCGGTATCTCCAGGACCTCTGCGTTCGGCTAGCATGTCGGCATACCAGTAGCGGGCGATCGGCTGTGCCGTAATGTAGGGCACGGCCCCCATGCGCGCGATGGCGGCGCGGTGGTGCTCTTCGGCCCGGGTCCAGTTGCCGGCGCCGGCCGCCGCGATGCCTCCCGCGGTCCGGACGGGAAATCCGAGAATGTTGCAGTCCCATTCGGCGGCGATCTTCTCCGCCTCAGCCTGCAAACGTCCGGCCTCTTCGCGACGCCCGCAGAGACAGAGCGCTTCCGTCAGGCTGAGGACGGCGTGCCACGCTCCGAATCCCCGGCTGGTTCCCGGCCTCGGCAGGAATTGAATCGCGGCATCGCAGGCATTCGCGCGCCCTCCATCTCAGCCGCACTCATGCCCAAAGCGAGCAGTCCCTCAGGAAAACCACGGAAATGCGTTGTAGGGCCCGCAGCTGCTTTGGTCAAGAGCGAGAGTGCCTCCTCGATCTGGTCCAGGTATAGAACAGTGCCACCCAGGATCGCATCGAAAACGAAGCGCCACCCGAGATGACGGAACTGCCCAAACGCTAACGCTTCTCTGGCTGCTCGCTCGGCGCTCTGCAGGCTCCCGTCGGCAATGTATACTCCCGTCCGGGCACCAAGTAAGAGCTGCTTCGCGATGTCGTGTCCAACCTGCTCTGCGCGCGGGATGGCTTCCAGTATCAGCCTTTCCGCTTGTGCCGGCTGGCCGCAGTCGAGCGGCTGCCAGAAAAGTCCCATATCGACATCGGCGCGCGGCCATACGTCGCCCGATTCTTCGAAGATCCGGGCCGCTTTTCGTGCGGCCGCCTCACAGAGATCCCACTGACCGGCCTCAAATCGGGTGTACATCTCCTGATCAGCCACAAAACCAATGACGGCGGGGGACAACTCATTCTCGGGAATCTTATGAACTTCTTCGACAAGGTCGAGAGCCCTATCAATTTCACCGGCCGCGCCGGCGTTATTGGCTTGCATCGCCAACACACTGTATCGCATGGAGGCGGGGCCATCCTTAGCGTATTGAGCGGCGCGCTCGACTACCGCCCTCACCTCCTAGAATTGACTGGCCCGCATGTGGAGAGTCTGGAGCGGGCCGCAGGTCTCGACGAACCGCACGTGATCGCCCAGCGAGTCAAAGATCGCCAGAGCGCGCTCATACTCCTGAACGGCTTCCTGATCCCGTGACAGGCTCCGCAGCACGCCCGCGTGCCGGACACGGAGATCGGCCGCGCGGATCGTGCGTTCATCGTCGAGCAGGGAAAAAGCATTGTCCAGGTAATCCAGAGCGTCTTCGTGAGCGGCGGCGCCGCTCGCCTGCCTCGCAGCCTCCGAAAGAAAATGGACGGTCTTCTCCTGATCCACGGACGATCCCGCCTGGTACAGATGATGCGCCAGTGCGGAGACGTGCGCGTCGATAGTGGCAGCGTATACTCGCTCCATTGCGTCGGCCACCCGCGCATGCAGCCGCTGACGGCGGGGCAACGACAGTGTCTCGGAAAGCGTCTGCCGAACCAACTCATGGACAAAGCGATAGCGGGTCTGCCGCCCGCGCCGTTCGGTTTCCACCAGGTGTGCGCGCTCGGCTTCCTCTACCGCCTCCAGAGCTGCGTCGGGCCGCGCCTTCTCCAGATCCTCCAGCAGTTCCAGCGGGAACACTCGGCCGATCACAGCCGCCGTCGTCAGGATTTGCCGTGCGTCCTCGCTTAGCCGCTCGAGGCGCCGCCCGAGCACCAGCCGCACTCCTTCCGGCACCTGCAATTGGTCCACTCGGAGACTGGGGCGGAATGAGCCCTTTTCGTCGAATAGCTTCCCTTCTTCTGCCAGATGCTGGAACACCTCTTCAACGAAAAATGGATTGCCTTCGGTCTGTTCGAACACCACGCGCGCGAGGGATTGTGGCGGCTTCTGCGAACTGAGCGCCGCCAGCATCTGCTCCACTCCGGCGACCGGCAAACGTCGCAGCAAAATGCGCGTGCCGAGCTTCTGTCGCAAGAGGGACTCCAGCATCTTGGCGAAGGGCCGCCCGACCTCCAAATCCACGTCGCGATACGTGCCGATCATCAACAGCGGCATTCCCGCTACCGCCTGCGCCAGATGCTGCAGCAGTAACAGCGTCGGTTCGTCGGCCCATTGCAGATCTTCAAACAGCGCCACAATCGGCGTCAGCCGCGCCAAGCGTTCCACGAACTCACGATACGCGTTGAATTTAGAGCTTTTCGAGCGTGCGGCAGGGGCCCGCCCAGACCGGAACGTAGGTCTTCGTCGAAAGTGTGCTCGACCCGCATTGCGATCTCTTTAAGTCGCAATGCACGCAATTCCGGAAACATACCGCCCGGCTTCAAAGCGGCAGCGATCCTATCCGGCCTGGCTTCCAAGAGGTTGCGCGGGTCCGCCCCAACTTCTTGCTGCAGTTTGCTCCAGCCCTTCTCGCAAGCCGCGTCGCTCGCTGGGTATCCGCAATGCCACCAGATGATGAACTCATAGGGGTCCACGGGCCAGCCTGGCTGCTGCTTGCCGTAGCGTTTCTCCAGCCTGAGGAGAACTTCGGTAATGAGCCTGGCTTTCCGCATGCGCCGCCACGAAGGACAACAACGCCCAGTTCACCTTAATCAGGATAAAGGTCTCCGTTCACTTTTTGTCGAATGTTCGCGATGGTGTGATCGTGTCCATGTAGAGAATTGCGTCGTAAGCGCGCGCTGGAACAATGTTGTAGGGGTCCCGGCCGGTTGCGTGAGGCAAGTGAGACCATTCATGAAGAGGGCCGCTACTCGGGGGCTGGCGAAGGTCCATAATGAACCGAGGAGCGGAAAGTGAGGTGAGCAGATCGTCCACGCTGTGGGCGTCCGGCGGCGGCGGTTCGGTTGGTGGAGGAAAGCCCGCTTCGCGTCCAAAATAAGTGCCGATGGTGACCAGGTCGGTGCCCAAGGCAGGCCTTAGATAGCTTCCGGCGCATCGTATGCGTTTCCACGGCCCCTCGGCCGGGCAGCGCAGCCACACAACAACTCTTAATTGTATAGTTGACAAATCCATTTTCCTCGCGCTAAGCTGCTAGTCTTAATTCCTTAGTTGATGGAGACGCTCATGCCGCGAAAACAATCCCTCAATCTCACTGAAGCCGAGCTCCGTCTCATGGATATCGTGTGGGACAAAGGTGCAGCCACGGTCGGGGAAGTCGCCGCGGCCCTCCCCGGCGAGCCGGGCCTCGCCTACAACACGGTCCTCACCACGCTTCGCATTCTCGAGCAGAAAGGCCATGTCCGGCATACGAAGCCCCGTGAAGGTCGGGCCTTCGTCTATCGCGCGGTTGTCGGCCGCAAGCAGGCCAGCCGGAACGCCGTGCGCCACTTGGTTCGCCGGTTCTTCGGCAATTCCCCCGAACTGCTTGTCCTCAATCCGATCGACGACGGCGATCTGTCCCAGCAGGCACTCCGAAACATTCGAAATCTCCTCGCGGAAGGTCAAAAATGAACGCGATCCTCGAGTCCCTAAATCGTTTTTCTGCTGCTGGACTCATGGCTGTTCTGAACACGCTCTGGGTGGCACTCGCCGTGGCGGCTGTCATCTGGCTCGCGCTGCGGTTGATGCCTCGGGTTAACGCCGCAACGCGACATGCCGTCTGGTGGGCCGTGCTGGCGCTGGTCGTGCTCATGCCTCTCGCCACGGGTCTCCGTCGGCCTGCCCCGCTCCTGCCTTCTCCCGCGGCAACGGAACAGCAACTCCCAAGGCGCGCCGAAACCTCTTCCGCCGCTAAGCCTCTCCTCGCAACGGGCGCCGATGCTCCTTCGCCACGGCTCAGATCCGCTCCACTGCAGGCACCCTATTCTCACTCCGCTGCGGCGCCTCGCGTACGTGTCCCCATTGAATTTCATCCGGGAAACTGGCCGTCAAGCCTGCTGTTCCTCTGGATGGCCGTGTCTTCGGTCCTACTCGGCAGGATTGTACAGAGTTACTTGCATCTCCGCGGCCTGCGGAATCGTGCCCGGCCAGCAAGCGCGGAGCTGGTTGTGCGTTTCGAGCAGCTTCTGCGCGACTCCCGCTCTTCGCGCGCTCCTCAGATTCTTGTATCCGATGAAGTGATTTCACCTCTCGCCGCCGGATTCCTGCATCCGGTGGTAATTCTCCCGGACCTCCTCCTGGAAGAGATTGCCGAGCCGCAACTCGACTGCGTCCTGCTTCACGAACTGGCTCATGTCGTCCGCCGCGACGATTGGACCAACCTGATGGGCCGGCTGGCATTTGCGGTTTGTTTTCTCCACCCTGTGGCCGCGTGGGTTCTGCGCCGCATCGAGCGAGAACGGGAGATCGCCTGTGACGATTGGGTTGTCGCCGCCACTGGCTCCGCCGTCCACTATGCCGCGACTCTCTCGCGCTTGTTCGAATTCTGCCGCACGCGCCGTCGCGAATTGCTGGCTACGGGCATGGCTCACCGATCTTCGAACCTCGGCGAGCGCATCGAAATCCTGCTCCGGCCGAGGTTTCATTTTTCTCCGGGCGCTTCACGGGCCCACGTTTATTCCTGCATCGCAGCCGGTCTCGCTCTGCTCAGTTTTGGTCTGCGGATGCCCGGATGGGTGGCGTTTGCGAAGGACTCGACCGTCCCCGTTGCACATAACCAAGCCATGCCGCAACCTCAAATCTCCGCACGCATCGTGCTCGCGTCCGAAGCATCTCCGATTGCATTGCCCGCGGGCGCGACGACGCTCTCCCCGGCGGAGCGCGCTCAATCCTCCGCCACTCCGCCAGAGATCGTTGCCGATCAGGACAAGACCTGGAGGCACGAATGGAAGCTCACGCGCCATGACTCCTCTTCCAGCGAGGTGCACCTCTCCCTCATCATCCGCGATGACGAGGGTAGCGATCGGATGAACACCCAGGAC
>JASHPE010000156.1 GCA_030038235.1 Terriglobia bacterium | reverse complement strand
CCCGTGGATCCGGGGGCGCACTTCTACAAGTCGCTGCAGCTCGACGAGCACGGCAACGTGATCAACAAGCGCAACGCGTGGTCCACGCGCGCTGTGGTCTACGCGCACCTGATTCCACCGGGCGCAGCGGACACGGTCCACTACCGGCTACAAGTGCCACGCGACGCCGGCGATCACATCACGTTCACGGCCAAGCTGAACTACCGCAAGTTCACCTGGTGGAATACGCAATGGTCGTTCGCGGGCGTGCGCGATCCCTCCGATCCGCACCCGGACGTGACCAAGAATTACGACGACGGGAAGTGGGTATTCACAGGTTCGACCGCCGGCGATTCGGAGTCTGTCAAGGGCATTCCGGATGTGCCTATCGTCGTGATCGCGGAGGATACCAAAACGGTACCGGTCGCGCCGCCGGCGGCGACCGCGCCGGAGTTCACCGAATCGATCGCGTTGAACGGGCAGGATTGGGAGCGCTGGAACGATTACGGCATCGGCCTGCTCCTGCAGGGCGATCTGAAGGGGGCAGAGCGCGCATTCCTGATGGTCACCAAAGTCCGTCCCGATTATGCGGACGGATGGGTGAACGTTGCGCGCGCGCGCATTCAGGAAGGCAACACCGAAGCGGCGAAGCCGATGCTGGCCACGGCTCTTAAGCTCAACCCGAATCTTGCCAGCGCCCATTACTTCACAGGTCTCGCGCTGAAGACCGACGGCGACTACGGGGCCGCTTACCAGCAGTTCGCGCTGGCCGCCGGGCCTTATCCGAACGATCGCGTGAACCGCAACCAGATGGGACGCATGCTGTTCCTCGAGCGCAGGTACAAGGACGCCGTCGCCGAGTACGATCGCACGCTGAGTATCGATCCCGAAGACCTGGAAGCGCACTACAACCTGATGCTCTGCTATCGCGGACTCGGGAACGACGCATCGGCGAGCCGCGAGGAGAAGCTGTACCTCCGTTTCAAGGCCAACGAGTCCGCACAGGCCATCGCTGGTGGTTACAAGCTGACCCATCCCGACGACAACAACGAGGCGCAGCCGATCCACGAGCACGTCTCGGCCGCGCTCGGAACTGAGCCGAGCCATGAATATGCGAGGAACCGTAGGCCGATGCCGATGAGAGAGAGCAAGACGGCGCGGAACGCGACCGCGCAATCCCCGTCCACGGTTCAGAATTCCGCGCTTGAGGCGGGAGGCAGGCTCAAGTGAACTATTGGAAGGCTTTTCAACACAGAGGTCTCAGAGGTTCCACGGAGGCCACAGAGAAAACGAACAGCGCCGAGGAGCGGGTCGCCGAGCCCCTTTCTCTGCGTTCTCGGGGCAGCGTCCGTGAACTCTGTGTTGAGATCTTTTCTTGGTTGCGGCCACACAGGCCTCGCTGCAGTAAGACATTTCTTGCGCGCATTGTGGTGCTCTGCCTCGGCGTCCTGACGACGCTGCTCGCGCTACGCGCTTGGCTCACGACGAATCACGCCAGCGCCGACACTTCGGTCCATTTCGTCGATATCACCAGGCAGGCCGGCATCAACTTCGTCCACTACACGGGCGCGTTCGGGAAGAAGTATCTCCCCGAGACGATGGGCGCGGGCTGCGCGTTCATTGACTACGACAACGATGGCAAGCCCGACATCCTGCTCATTCAGGGAAGCGATTTCCCGGACCATCGCACGGGCCAGCGCCGCACCATGAAGCTCTACCACAACAACGGCAACGGCACGTTTACCGACGTGACCGCGCGCGCGGGACTCGCGCTCGAGATGTACGGAATGGGCGTCGCGGTCGGCGATTACGACAACGACGGCTGGGACGACATCTACGTCACCGGACTCGGCGAGTCACGGCTGTTCCACAATCAGCACAACGGCACGTTCAAGGACGTGACGCGCGAAGCGGGCGTGAACAATACCGGCTTCGGCGCCAGTGCCGTCTGGCTCGACTACGATCGCGACGGCAAGCTCGATCTGTTCGTGACCAACTACGTGAAGTGGTCGCCGAAGACCGATATCTACTGCTCGCTCGACGGCCACACCAAGTCCTACTGCACGCCCGAAGCGTATCATGGCGACACTTGCCGTCTCTTCCATAATCTCGGCAACGGCCGATTTGAGGATGTGACGGCGAAAGCCGGCATCGAGGACACAACGGGCAAGTCGCTGGGCGCGGCCGTGATCGATTACGATCAGGATGGTTGGCCTGACATCGCTGTCGCCAACGACACGCAGCCGAACAAGCTCTACCACAATAACCACAACGGCACCTTCACCGAGCAGGCAGTGCAGGCCGGGATCGCCTTCAGCGAAGACGGCATCGCGCGCGGAGGCATGGGCATCACGTCGATGGACTTCGACGGTTCGGGTTATCCGAGTCTCGCCATCGGGAACTTCTCGAACCAGATGATCGGCCTCTATCACAACGAGAAGAACCGGTTCTTCATCGACATGGCGCCGTCGTCGTCCGTCGGACGCGCCAGCCTGCTCTCGCTTTCGTTCGGCATCTTCTTCTTCGACTACGATCTCGACGGGCTCGACGATCTCTTCGTGACTGACGGCCACATCGAGCCCGACATCAACCGCATCCAGCCGCAAGTGTCCTACGCAGAGCCGCCGCTGCTCTTCCACGACGAAGGCCGCGACGCGAAGGGCAACGTCCGCTTCGACGAAGTCGGCAAGCAGGCCGGATTCGCGAGGGCGCTCGTCGGACGCGGCGCCGCTTACGCCGACATCGACAACGACGGCGCGCCCGACATCCTGCTTACCACCAATGGCGGTCCCGCTTACCTCTTCCGCAACGTCGGCGGCGACCGCAACAACGCGATCCGAATCCGCACTGTCGGAACGCGATCGAATCGCGACGGCATCGGCGCGCAAGTGGGCGTTCAGTTCAGCGGCCAGCCTTTGCCCGACGACTGGCAGACGGTTCATTCCGGATCGAGCTACTGCTCGCAGAGCGAACTGACGCTGACCTTCGGAATGGGACACGCGACCGTAGCCGACGTGACCATCGTCTGGCCAAGCGGCCAGAAGGATTCCCTCAAGCGCCTGGCGGCCAACTCCACTTACGCTATCGAAGAAGGCGGTAAGATCTTGAGCGCGAAGCCCTTCGCGCGGTGAGGTGCGCGCGCAGCACCGGCTGACTTCGACCGCGAGCCGTAACGCGCTTCAAGCCGTCAAAACAAGGTCATTTTGGCGCAAAGGGAATGGCCAAGGCCGTTTCAGGAGATGTTGAGGGGTTGGTAAATGGCATACCTGCATTTTCTTGACTCAAGGTCTCACGCCGTCTATGATTTGTGCCGACCTCGAAGGCGTGCCTGGACATGATTGGCGAGACGGTCGCACACTACCGCATCATCGAAAAGCTGGGCGGCGGCGGGATGGGTGTGGTCTATCGCGCCGAGGACTTGACCCTGGGCCGCCATGTCGCCTTAAAGTTCCTGCCTGAGCCGGTGGCAGCCGATCCACAGGCGATCGAGCGCTTCCGGCGCGAAGCTCGCGCCGCCGCAGCCCTCAACCATCCCAACATCTGCAGCATTTACGAGATCGGCGAACACCAGGATCAGTTGTTACCTGTTCAGCCTCGGCGCCGTGCTCTACGAGATGGCAACCGGCCAGCCGGCGTTCAGCGGCGCCAGCACCGCCATCATATTCACGGCCATTCTGCGCGACGATCCACCGAGACCGTCGCGATTGAATCCGGAATTGCCACTGGAGCTGGACCATATCGTCATGAAGGCGCTGGAGAAGGACCGCGAGTTGCGTTACCAGCGCGCGGCTGACGTTCGCACCGACTCGAAGCGCCTGCTCCGCGACACGACCTCGACGCGTTCGGCGATTGTACCCGCGCTGTCATCGCCGGCGCCGGGGGACGTGATTTCATCGCCGGAAACGACACCGACGACACCGCAAGGCGACAGCTCCGATTCCGCAGTGATTGCGGGGCTAGTCAAGCGTCACAAGAAAAGCCTTACTGCATTGCTCGTTGCCGTGACGATGATCGCCGCCACGCTGGTCTACGTCCTTTATCGCGCTGCCAACCGTGCGCCGTCTCCTCCTGTTGCTCTGCAGTTCACCCGCGTAACCAGCAGCGGCGACGTCCAGCGGGCGGACCTCTCGCCCGACGGCAAGTATGTGGTCTACGTGCGCTGGACGGGAGGCAAGGACAGCATTTGGCTGCGGCAATTGGCCACCGACCGCGACGTTCAAATTGTCGCCTTGGACCAAGCCTATTGCCGGGGCCTGGCATTTTCTCCCGACGGCAGCTACGTCTACTTTGTTCGACGGGATCCTCTTAGTCGTAGCGGTGATCTTTACCAAGTGCCAGCCTTGGGCGGGATTCCCAGGAAGATGCCGGCGGCAGGGATTTCCGGCTCGCCGGCATTCTCGCCCGACGGCCAGCGGGTGGCTTTTGTGCGGGACACCAATAGCGACGACAGCCTGGTGGTGGCGTCGTTGGATGGGTCCGGCGAGAGGGTATTGATATCCTACAAGCGGCCGGAGGGGATTGCTCCATACCGCGTCGCGTGGTCGCCGGACGGCAAGACACTTGCTTTTTGTCACTATAGCCCCAACTGGGTTTTGACCACGATTCCGGTGGAAGGCGGTCCCGCGCAGCCCGTGGCTGGCGCGCAAGGGAACTCCGGGATCTTGGACCTCACCTGGCTGCCGAAGAATCGTCACCTGCTTGTTGCTGGCGTGTTCGGGGAGTCGCCGACTTCGCAGCTTTACGAAGTCTCGCTGAGCGCAGGCACGCCGCGACAGATCACCCACGACCTTACCAACTACGGGGGAGTCCGGGTGAGGGCGGACGCAGCCACGGTGCTGGCCCTCCAGGATCAAGTTTTTGCAGCCATCGAGGTGGTTACGCCCGGCCAGGAGGCCGAGACACGTTCGCTGAGCGCTGGCGACCAGAACGACGACGGCAGATCGGGCCTCGCGTGGACCCCGGCCGGGAGAATCGTATATTACTCGGCTCCAAACGCACGCGCCGACCTCTGGGAAGTGGGCGCTGACGGCTCGCCACCCCAGCGGCTGACCTCCAGCTCCGGAGGATGGGACCTGGGCGATCCCGCCGTCGCTCCGCGCGGCGATTTCATTGCCTTGACCCGATGGGACGAAACCATCCAAACGAGAATCTGGCGCATGGATATGGACGGAAGCAATCTGAAACAGCTTAGCGACGGTACGCAGGACGTCCTGCCCGCGATATCACCGGATGGCAAGTGGATCATCTTCACCCGGCTGGCGGGCGGTAACTACACATTGATGAAGGTTCCGAGCGAGGGCGGTCCAGAGACCCAGATGACCGACTACGGCTCGCGTGGACCTTCCGTCTCTCCGGACGGAAAGTGGATCGCCTGCGAGTACTTTCCCGGCCGGAATCAACCAACCAGCGTGGCGGTGATTCCTTTCGCGGGCGGCCCGCCCGCCAAAGTTTTCGCGCTGCCGCGTAGTTACGAACAACCTATTCGTTGGACTCCTGATGGCCGCGCCGTTTCCTTCATTAACAGCGTCAATGGCGTAGATAACATCTGGCAACAGTCGCTGTCGGGCGGGCCACCGGAACCGGTGACGCATTACCCTTCGGGCAAGATCTTCTACTTCGACTGGTCGCACGACGGGCGCGTGGCTCTCTCGCGCGGCACGGAACCGAGCGATGCGCTTGTGATCAAGAACTTCCGATAATGCGGAGACTGTTTCGAGCTGCCGGACTCTTAAGGCACAGACCTTTTCCAATCTAAGAGTCGCCTGCATGCCATCGGTTACTTTCTGTATCGAAGGTCTTCGGCGCACAGGCCGTCCGGAACCGGACCCCGGAGCCTGGCCATTCTGCCCTTCCAGAACATCAGGCAGGATCCTAACGACGACTTCCTGGGGTTTTCGTTGGCAGATGCTGCTATCACCAAGCTTGGATATGTCAGCAGGACCAAGAGGCTCGGCTGGAACAGAACGGAGAGCTAGAGCAGACCGATGGGGACGAACCTGACCGCCATGTCTCGGGCTGGGCGTGACCTCAGGCCGCCCATGCGCGAGATTCGGCGCCCTGATTAGAATCCACTTAGAATCCTCTCATGAATGCTAGACCGAGTGACCTACACCGGTCCAAGGCCGTCGCCTAACCCGCCCTTTCACAATAGTTGAATCGCTATTCGTCGAAGCCACCCATTCGCTGGTCGGCAAATTGCGAGAGTTTTAGGTAGTGGACAAGAAGATGCCTCAAATGCCGCGGGCTGAAGAGAAGAAATCAGAGCTCGCCTGCTTCAAGCCGGAGTGCCACACACTTGACCCCGCCGATTGGGACGGCTTTCGGGCCCAGGCCCACCGGATGCTCGACGATATTCTGGACTACACCCAGAACATACGAGAGCGCCCGGTTTGGCAGCCCATACCCGAAGACGTGCGGCAACGGTTTCGAAAATCGGTTCCAGTCGGACCGTCTTCTCTCTCCGAAGTCCATCTGGAATTTATGAACTACATCCTGCCTTTCGCGGTGGGAAACGTTCATCCCGGCTTCATGGGCTGGGTGCATGGCGGCGGCACACCGGTCGGCATCGTCGCGGAGATGCTCGCGGCGGGGTTGAACGCCAACGTGGGCGGTCGCGACCAGATTCCCATCGAAGTCGAGCGCCAGATTGCGCACTGGATGCGAGACGTATTCGGCTTCCCGGAAAGCTCCGCGGGCCTGTTTACGAGCGGCACTTCGATGGCCAACTTCATTGCCGTGGTTGTGGCTCGTGACGCCGAGCTTGGCTGGGGCGTGCGCCGCCAGGGCATGGCGACTGAACCGAAACGCCTGACGGCGTATGCCTCAACGGCGGTTCATGCCTCGGTGAGTAAGGCCATGGATCTTTGCGGCGCCGGTAGCGATGCTCTCCGGCTGATCCCGACCGACAAGCGGCGCAGGATGGATCTCGCGGCCCTCAAGGACGCGGTCCACAGAGACCGTGAAGCGGGCTGCCGACCTTTTCTGGTCGTGGGAAGCGCTGGAACCGTGGACGCCGGCGCGATCGACGATCTTGCCGGCATCGCCGATATGGCCGATCGCGAAGGACTCTGGTTTCATGTTGATGGCGCCTACGGTGCGCTGGCCATGTTATCCCCGGACCTTGCGCCGAAGCTTCGAGGCATCGAACGCGCCGATTCGCTGGCCTTTGATTTTCATAAGTGGGGCCAGGTACCCTACGATGCCGGCTTCCTGCTGGTTCGTGACGGTGAGCTGCAACGGAATGCGTTCGCCGCTTCCGCAGGCTACCTACGGCGCGAAACGCGCGGCCTCTCGGCCGGATCGCCCTGGCCCTGCGATTATGGTCCGGAGCTTTCGCGCGGTTTCCGCGCTCTGAAGACATGGTTCACGCTGAAGGTTTACGGTACCGAAAGAATCGGCGCAGCCATTTCGCGGAGTTGTGCGCTGGCTCGTTATCTGGAACACCGCCTTGCGACAACGCCTGAATTGGAACTGCTGGCGCCGGTCGAACTGAACGTGGTGTGCTTTCGCTACCGGGCGAGTGATGACTCCGACCGCGTAAATGCCCGGATTGTGATTGAGCTGCAGGAGTCGGGCAGCGTGGCCCCCTCTACGACCATCATCGACGGGCGCCTCGCCATTCGTGTCGCCCTCGTGAATCATCGCACGGGCCGGGACGAGATTGACACTTTAGTGGAACGGACGCTCGTTCTGGGCCGCGCTTTCAGTAATAAGGACGTGGGATGCCTGACTTCCATCGCCACCGCCGCTCAAGTCCCGCCACGACTGCAATGGCAAGCGGAGTTGGAGCGAGTCGAGACCGGGCTCGCCTCTGATCCCGCCTCACTCGATTTGCGGTTCCGAAGAGCTTTCCTTCTGTCGGATCTCGGCCGCTTGGAGGACGCGAAAAACGCCTACATCCAGGTGCTGGAACGCGAGCCGCGCCATCTGGCGGCGCTGAATAATCTGGGCAACGTACTCTTCGCCACGAAGCATAGCCAGGCAGCGCGAATCGCCTACCGGGAAGCCATCAAATGGTATCCCACCGATCCCATGAGCCGCGTGAACCTGGGCAACGTCCTTCTTGAAGAGGGCGAGCGGCTGATGGCGTACGGGCAGGACCAGGACGCGGTCGAAGCCAGGGAGGAAGCGCGCCGGCACTTCGAAGAAGCTTTGCGAATACGAGCAAGTTGCCAGCCTGCGCACGAGGGACTCTATCACGCCCTGCGGGAACTGGGAGAAGAGCAAGAGGCCGCGCGCCACGGGCGGGAGGCATTCGCGAACCGCGCCGTAGTTCCAATGCCGTTTCGCGGAGAACACGCCGCGGTACCGATTCTGCACCTTGTTTCAACCACCGGCGGCAACGTGCGGCTGCAGCGATTTCTCGACGATCGCGTCTTTCAAACGATCCTGGTGCGCCCGGAGTTCTACAATCCCAGTGTGCCGCTTCCCGCGCACCAACTCGTAGTTAACGGCATCGGCGACGCCGAAGCGTCCCCGCGCGCCCTCGCCGCCGCCCAGTCCCTGCTCGCCCTGACTCGAGCGCCGGTCGTCAACTCGCCTGTCTCGGTGCTGGCCACAGGCCGAAGCAATAACGCCGAGCGCCTGTCCGGTGTGCCGGGCGTGGTAGCGCCGATCACCGTGACGCTGCCGCGAGATCAGCTCACGGGTTCGAAGGCCGCCGCCACACTCGCTCATCACGGCTTCGGTTTTCCCCTTCTTCTGCGAGTCCCCGGCCACCACACCGGGCGGCATTTCGAGCGCGTGGAAAGCTTCGAATCTGTGCCGGCCGTGCTGGCACAACTTCCCGGCCAGGAATTGACCGTCATGCAGTACCTGGACGCGCGGGGAGCGGACGGGAAAACGCGTAAGTACCGGGCGATGATGATCGACGGGCAGATTTATCCGCTGCACGTGGCGATCTCGAGCCACTGGAAAATCCACTATTTCACCGCTGAGATGGCGGACAATGCCGAAAACCGCGCCGAAGATGCGGCGTTTCTGGAGAACATGCCGGGAGTCGTTGGCCCTCTCGCCATGAATGCGCTCGAACGGATTCAATCCGTGCTGCGCCTGGACTATGCAGGAATCGATTTTGGCTTGAACCTCAGGGGAGAGTTGCTGTTGTTTGAAGCCAATGCCACGATGGTGGTGAATCCGCCGGAGCCGGGTGAAAAATGGAGCTATCGCCTGCCCGCCTGGCAAAGGATCCATGGAGCCGTCCAGAAGATGCTGATGGAAAAAGCCGGCCTGACGGAACGGTTCGGCGGGCGCCCACGAATGATCGAGCAGCCGCGATCCGTAGCGGGTTCGGTACTTGACGCACAGTCGGAATGTTGTAATTAGCCACCGACAGAGCCTTTCACGACCTGCAGCGTGCCTTTGCGCGTTTGAAGCCACCGACTTCTGGATCTCACACGCCTTGCTCGACGAGCGGCTGAGGCGTCGCACACTGCGCCGTGGCCAGCCCTGGTCACACAGGCGGAAGAGGGCTACAAAAGGGGTGACTACCCTCTCATCCCCGGGCTCACGCCCGGGGCTACATGAGGCCGTCCCGCGCGAATAGTCAATGGCAAACGTCTTCAATCGATGCTGGCCTCCAGCTTCAGATCCCGCGAGCACGCGCCCACGCTCAACGTCCGTGGACCGTCCGGCGTCACCCACGTGCTCTCTGCCGTGGACCAGTACTGCAACTGCCGCGGCGCGACGTGCAGCGTAACGGTCCTGCTCTCGCCGGCCGGAATCGAGACGCGGTCGAAGGCAAGAAGTGCCCGCAGTGGGAACTGCACACCGGTGGGAATCGTGCCAGGCGCGCCCAGATAGACCTGCGGAACCTCGTCGCCATCCACGCCGCCCGTGTTGCGAATCGTAACCACTACGTCGCGGCCTCCGTCGGCGGATTTATTCACCTTCAGGTCCGAGTAGGCGAACGTCGTGTAGCTCAGGCCGTAGCCGAAGGGAAAGAGCGGCTCAATCTTCTGCTGATCGAACCAGCGGTAGCCTACATTCACGCCCTCGCTGTACGTCGTTTTGTGATCCACGCCCTTCTTCGAGCGCTCTGGATGAGCGGGGTCCGTGGCGGGGTAGTCTTCGAGGCGCTTGCCCCAGGTGACCGGCAGGCGTCCCGCCGGGCTCGCCTTGCCGAGAAGCAGGTTGGCCGTAGCCCAGCCACCTTCGTCGCCCGGCCACCACATTTCGAGCACCGCCTTCGCCTTGTCGAGCCACGGCAGAGCGACGGGTTGGCTGGTGTTGAGCACTACGATGGTGTTGGGATTCACGGCCGCGACTTCGTCAACCAGATCGTTCTGCCCGCCGGGCAATCCGAAGACCGGATTGAGGCGGGTCCACAGGAAGACGACCGCAACCTTCGCGTTCTTTGCCGCGGCGATGGCCGCAGCGTGATCGGCCTGGCGCTGTTCGGGTGTGTACCAGTTCAGACGCAATTGCACGGGTGCGTTCGACGTATCAGGCGTGATCTTCACTTCGATCGCGTGCGCGCCGGCGGTGAGGTCGATAGCACGGCGGACGTTGTCGAGACCGTCGGTGGTCGGCACGGCGTTGTCCTGATTCGCCTGCAGAATGTCCCCGTGGACGCCACCCTGGAAGGCGCCGGTCCCGGCCAGCCGTTTACCGTCGACGGAGATGTTGGCATTGGTGCCGAGCGCCTGGAGATAGATCCAGTAACTGCCCGCTTGCGGCACGGTGAGCGTGCCCTTCCAGCTCAGCGTGGAATTGGGCGGGAGCGCGTTACCGCCCTTGGTTGTGAAATTCAGTTGGGAGTCGGTCTGACCGCTCTGAACAGGGACGCCTGAGGCGTCGAGGCGCTGCAGGCCCGGTTGCCCTTCGTGGGCTAGGACGCTGGCCGGCACGGTCGAACCGGTCATGTCGTCGTTGACGGCGAAACCGATCTTCTCGTTGCCGGAAATCTTCCGCATGGCCGCGAGCGGTCCTACCTGGCGCTCAGGCAATCCGACGGAGCGCTCGCCGCTGGTGCCGATGGCCATCACCTGGCCTGCACCCGGCCCGATCAACACCACATCGTCGAGATCGGCGGCCTTGAGCGGCAGCGCGCTGTCTTCATTCTTGAGCAGCACAGCGGCGTCTTCGCCGGTTTTTTCGATGATCTTCGCATTGGCGTCGATCGATTGCGCCGTGACCTCGTGCTTTTGCATGCCGTCGAGATATCCAAAGCGTGCGATTTCGTAAAGCACACGCCCTGCGGCGCGCGTGACGGTCGCCTCGGTCACGGTGCCGTCTTTGAGAGCCTCGGGCATCTTCTTGTTGTCGACCTTCCGGCCAAAGTCGCCCATGTCGAAGGCCGCGGGAGGCGGCTCCTCGGGCAGACGTCCGAAAAATCCTTCGAGGAAATCTCCCATCGGTGGCGGCGGACCCGGTGGTGGTTCAGAGTCGAAGAACGACGGGATGGGGAACCCTCCGTGCGCCGGCGGACCGGGCATTTCCATGTCGAGTCCCGCGTTAATGAACGTCACGCCATGCGTGGCGCCCCAGTCAGAGGTCACAAAGCCCTTGAAGCCGATTTCGTCGCGCAGGATTCGCGTCAGCGTCGCTTCATTGCCGCACGCGAAGGTCCCGTTCAGGCGATTGTACGAGCACATGATCGACGAGACGCCGGCCTTCACGGCGGCGTCGAACGGCGCCACGTACACCTCGTGCAATGTCTGGTCGTCAATCCAGATGTTGCTGGCGTCGCTGTCGTAGCCGACGTAGTGCTTGACCTGAGCCATCACATGCTGCGATTGGATACCGCGAATCTCGGCGGCGCCCATCTGGCCGGTCAGGAACGGGTCCTCGCCGAAGGTGTTGTAACCGCGGCCGAACTCGAGGTCGCGGTCGATGTTGACGAACGGCTGCAGCGCCACGTCGATGCCGAGAGCGCGCGCCTCGCGTCCGATCACCACGCCGTTCTGCTCGGCGTCCTCGACGCTGAAGGTGGCGGCCACGCCCATAGTCGCCGTCTCGGCCTGCGAGGGATGACGCGTGAGCACGCCCGGCGGTCCGTCGGCAAATCGCAAGCCGGGAATCCCGAGGCGCGGGATGCCGGCGAGATATCCGGCCTGGCCCTGATACACGGCAGGATCTTCGTGCCACCCGTGAATCAGCGTGAGCTTCTCCTGAAGGGTCATCTGGCTCAAAAGCTTGTCCACACGCGCGTCGCCAGTCACTACCGGGACGCTTTGGGCGATCACAAAACCGGCGCTCAGAAAGATCGCTGCACCCAAAACGGCGCCACGCAGCACACGTGCTCTGTTTCTCGAACCGAGGTTCATTTTGCCTCCGGATTCGTTGTCGCTATTTGTAACACATCAACGGCAGCGCACATTATAACGCCTTGCCCTGATTCGTCGCGAATCCCCTCGTCCAAGCTCACCTGCCTTAGAATCCTAGAACCGATTGGCCCCCGGCCAAAAACTTAAGTCCCTTGTTTTCAGTAATCTGACGGTTTGGTTTCAGGTCAAAAAATTAAGTCATTTGTTTTCAATAATCTGACGGTTTCGTTTGGTATTTTTTTTTGATGCTCATTGATTCTAAAGGAGATTCCGGCTTCGGTCGTCGCAATTTTTGATGATTCTTGCGCTTCCCCCACCACAGTCGGCGATACTCGTCCTTCGCCTTGACACCCATCTCGCATATCTCCTCCCAGCACCGGATATGGCGAGCGTAAAGCGGGTGCTCCAACTGCTCCGGAGTAAGAATGGTGGCGGCGGTGGCGCGAATATCCGCAGGAGCGCACCACGCCAGCGCCTGGTTGAGACGCCAGAAGTCCTTGGACCTGTTCCCGGTGCGCAAGCCATTCAATCGTGAACGAGCCTTGCCTTGAGCGGTTTTGGGGCCGGTGGAGTGTTGCGCATTGGCGCGATTGGCGGCGAGCAAAGCAGGCGTGCGGCGAGGGGATCGACGAAGAGACATAGGGACAACCTCCGGGTTGTCAGGCGTGCTCACACGCCTGCCGGTAATTGCCCCTCCATGTTGTAAAAAAAAAACACTAGCAGGGAGCGAGGTAATCGTCAAGTTATTTTTAGGTTGTAATCTCGGGGGCAGCGCGGTAGTTAGCCACGCAGCTTTCCGTTCTTGATGAGTTCTGCCTTCACGTCTCCGAGAGGAATGCGTTTCTCCCGGCGCCGTGATCGGGAAACCAGGACATCCTCGATGTCCTCCCAGAGCTCCCGGTGCTCTTGAGGTCGAGGATTGCCGCGGTTTTACCACCCTTTTCGTCAGTGATGAAGCGGATTCCTGTCATGGACTGGTGGCTCCTGTGCCGATTTTAGCACGGAGCGTGAACCCGCACGCGCATTCCGCCTGCCCCCGAGGCGGGCACTTCACGTCGGTTCTTCGGATTCCAATAGGGGGAGCAGGTTGACAAGTCTTGCATCAGACGCCTCCGTGCTCCCTTCTTCCTCGGTCCATTTTACGCTTGCTGGCTGAAACTGACTACCGCGTCACGCTGAATGGGACCGCATAATAACGTAAGCCTCGGGGGCAGCGACTGTCGTCGTTTATGTCGCTGCCTCGGCTCCATCTGCGGTAGACTTGTCTTGCGAATGTCAGCAAGGTGAGAAATGCAACAGGTGGCCATTTATCCCGGCGAGGACGGCGATTGGGTCGCTGAGTGCCCAAGCCCCCCGGATGCGTTGGTTGGCGGAAGCTGCCAGGTATGAAAGTCAAGATCGAAAGAACCTACTAGGGGGGACAATGCACGACTCTGGTCAGTACTCTGGACTTTCGGCACCATACGATCCGCTTCGTAGGCAACGATTGGACAACCGACGCCGCTTACAGGGGAGTTGGTGTACCCGTGCGTGCTCGGCCCTTCTGCTTTGTGTGGCGACCGCATTTGCCTTGCAGGCACAGACCTTCAGGAAACTTCACAACTTCGATTACACGGGGGGTGCCGAACC
>JASHPE010000155.1 GCA_030038235.1 Terriglobia bacterium | reverse complement strand
ACCATCCGGGCCTCCAGAATGCAACCGGGGGCGGCGCGCAGTGTCAAAAGGCGACTCAACAGGCCCGTTTTGCCTCGCCTGAGCCTCCCAAGGCGTGGAACTGATCCTCGTTCGAGCGATTCTCTCGACACTTCTCATTTTCCGTTCCGTGTTTCCGTTGAAAATCCGTTCTTTCACTGGACTACGACAAGTGTTCTATGACGATGATCCGATAATTTACTTGACAATTATATCTTCCCATGTTAACGATAGTTTTGGGAGCTAGGAGGGCAATTTACCGGCAGGCGCGTGCACTGCGCCTGACAAACCGGAGGATTGTCCTTATGTCTCTTCGCCGATCCCCTCGCCGCACGCAGGCTTTGCTCGCCGCCAATCGCACCGACGCTCAAAAGTCCACCCAAAGGTCCGCCGGACCCCGGCTCTCGCCGGTGACCGGGATCGCGTTTAACAGGCCGCCGGGTCGTGTTCTAGCCTACGGTACACAGCCCAGTCGATCACAAGCGGGGCAAAAAACGCAACACGACATGCGCTTCCAAACCCGGAATGCCATTCGGGATCACGGCGATAGCGGGATTTTTTCGAAAGGGGCGGAAATAAGGCGCCCCGGGTCAGCAAAACCTAATTTTTCCGATTTTCGCATCTACTTGATTCCAAGTAACGTTAATGATTCGATAGCCTACACAGCTCAATCTACAGCCGAAAAAACACGCAAAAACGCCCCCGCTCTAACATCCACGACTGAAAATGCCCCTTGTTTAGAATCAACAACATTCCGGGTTTGGGTGACCAGGCGGGGAACGGGAATGTCCTTTGGATTCAACAAAACGGGTCAAAAGGGCTCAAAAAAATCAAGAAAAATGCCAAACCCGGAATGTGGTTTGCAATCAGCGCCAGGATCGAAACGGGAGGCGCGAAAAGGCGAAATAAGGCACCAAATCGGAACGGGAATGTGGTTTAGAATCAACAAAACTCGGCGTCGTTGTCAAGGACCAGGACGGGCATTTTACTTAACAGTAACCTGTGGGACGACGAGGCGTGGGCGCTGTCCTTGCGGCGCGAATTTCCGCTGCGAGATCGTCCTTCCAGCGAGCGGGCTCCCAGTAGACGAGCCAAAGGTAGAACGTGGCATAGCTGCGCCAGCCGGCCCAGGGCCGTGCGAGCCTCTCCAGGCGCGCGGGCGCCGGCTGTTGGCGGAGTCCATAAAGCCGGTGGACCACTTTCTGCAAGCCGACGTCGCCAGCCGGCAGGCAGTCAAGATGGCCGAGCGCGCGCAGGCCAACGTACTGAGCGGTCCAATGGCCCACGCCTTTCTCACGCAGCAAGCGTTCGTGCGCCTGGCCAGGTTCGATGTCACGCAAGGCTTCGAGGTCCAGACGGCCATCCAGGGCCGCGCGAGAGAGATCGATGATGTAGCGCGCCTTCGGTCCCGACACCTGCAACTTGCGGAGTTCGGCCGGAGTGCTGATGGCGAGCGACGCGGGCTCAGGGAAGGTATAGTAAGTGCGCCCTTCGAACTCGATCGCCGGGCCGTAAGTCCGGATCAGCGCCTTCTTCACCTGGTGCGCGAAGCTGAGGTTGACTTGCTGCTCGAGTATGGCCGAGATCAGCGTCTCGTAGACTGCCGGCGCTTGCGGAATACGCATTCCGTGAAAGTGCTGGACAAGCCGCGAGAGCACGGGATCGGCTGCTGCCTGGAGGTAGAAGGGTGTGAGGTCGAGACCGGTGGAGAACTGGCGTCGCACCAGCTCCGCCACCGCCTGCTGCGTAGGCGCGTCATCAGGACCGGCAAGAATGCGAACTTCGAGCCAGGCGTTTCCGGTCGCCGGCCGGCCGGCCGCGCCCTGCGGCTTGCGCCCCGCGGCCACGCCGTAGAGCACCGGTTGCCCGTTCACTTCGGCCGCGCGCCGGTACTCGCCCGCTTCGAAGTGATCGAGCAAGGGATCGAACACCCGGCCGTTCAAGAGGGCAGGCGGGCTCAGGATGAATCGGAGCGTCCGCTCGAAGTCAAATGGTTCGCAGACCGGGATTCGCATCGGTGTTCCATTATAGACACGCTTGTTCTGAATGGCAGCGGCAGCTTTGCTCTACTGCGCTACGGAGGCATAGTCGCATCCAGCGATCACAGATCATGACAGCCCAGAGGGAGAGTGGTACAAAACCGGAAAACGAGACTTCCGCATGGTCCCGATTTTTGGTTGTCTCGCGTTTGACTCCCCTTTCGCCGAACGGTAGAATAAAGCCTCCCTTATTAGACCCGCGTCGGGCTTTTGGGGAAAAGGAGTGCACGATGCCCCCCGAAGATCACGCCGGTTCCGCGTCAGGCGGGACTGTGCTGGAGGCCGCAGCCGCGGCTTCTGAGCAGCCCATGGAAAATGAGACCGCAGAAGCCCGTGCGTTGATCGAAGCTCCTGTGGCGGCGGAAGAGTCTGCTGCCGCGACCGGGGAGGCCGCCGTGACAGGCGAGCAGCCCGTCAGCGCCACCGATCGCCCCGCCGACGTTACGCCTGATGAGGCGGCGGAGCCTGCTGCGGATTCGGCAGACTCCATGGAAACTGCGGATCTGATGACGGGGATGCCCGAAATGTCGGGCATCGTCCCGGGGCGGGTCAGCCAGGGACAAGTGGTCAAGATTACAGATGCGGAAGTGATCGTAGACATCGGCCTCAAGAGCGAGGGTGCGATTCCGCGCGCCGAGTTTCTGAACGAAGCGGGCGAGTTGATGGTCCAGGTCGGCGACCTCGTGGACTTCCTGATCGAAGACTATGATGAGGAGCAGGGCACCTTCAGTGTCTCGCATCGAAAAGCAGCGGAGATCCGGGCCTGGGAGAATCTCGAGCGCGCCTCGCATGATCGGGGCAACGTTACGGGACACGTGGTCGAACGCAGCAAGGGCGGCCTGACGGTCTCCATTGGCGGGGTGCGCGCATTCCTGCCCGCGTCGCAGGCGGACATCCGGCCGCTTCGCAACCTTGACTCCCTGATTGGCCAGGACATCGAGTTCAAAGTCATCAAGCTGAACCGCGCGCGCGCCAATGCAGTGGTCAGCCGCAAAGCCGCGCTCGAAGAGGAGCTCCAGCGCCGCAAGGCTGAACTTGATGCGGTACTCGCGGATGGAACCGACCTGGTTGGACGCGTGAAGAACTTGACCAGCTATGGCGCTTTCGTGGACTTGGGCGGCATGGACGGCCTGCTGCACGTGACGGATTTGGCCTGGGGACGCGTGGGGCACCCTTCCGAAGTCGTGCAAGTAGGCCAGGAAGTGCGCGTCAAGGTACTCAAATACGACCGCGAGAACGGAAGAATCTCGCTCGGCATGAAGCAGCTCCTGCCGGACCCGTGGGAGCAGGTCGTGAAGACGTATCATCCGGGCGACCGGCTGCGCGGCCGGGTGGTCAGCCTGACGGATTACGGGGCGTTTTGTGAGGTCGAGCCCGGCATTGAAGGTCTGATCCATGTCTCCGAAATGACTTGGAGCCGCCGGCTAAAGCATCCTTCAAAATTCGTCACAGTGGGAGACACGGTTGACGTTTCCGTTCTTGAGGTAAGTTCGGAGCAGCGCCGGATATCCCTGAGCCTGCGCCAAAGCCTCGGCGACCCCTGGTCCACAATCGACGAGCGGGTGGCTCAAGGCTCGGTCATCGAAGGCCGCGTGCGGAACATCACCGATTACGGCGCCTTCGTGGAAATCGAGGACGGCGTCGAGGGTCTGATCCATATTTCCGACCTCTCGTGGAACCGGAACGTGAAGCATCCTTCGGAGGTCCTCAAGAAGGGCCAGAAGGTCAGAGCGCAGGTGCTCAGCGTTGATGCGAAGCAGCGGCGGATTTCGCTCGGGCTGAAGCAACTGGAGCCGGACGCCTGGCAGACGTTCTTTGACGAGACGCCGGTGGGAACGGTTTTGACCGGCAAAGTGGCTCGCTTGGCTCAATTCGGCGCCTTCGTGGAACTGCGCGAGGGCATTGAAGGCCTCTGCCATGTTTCAGAAATGGGCGATGAGCACGGACGGGGCAGCAAGAACCCGCTGAAGCCCGGAATGGAATTGCCGTTCAAGGTGATCAAGGTCAGCCGCGAAGAGCGCAAGGTCGGTCTGAGCTTGAAAGGCCATGAGGAGCACGCGGCGCCCGAAGAGGCGGCACCCGCCGAGCCGGCTCCGGAACCGGCTGCGCGCGCCAGCACCACGATGGGCGAGAAGATGGCGCAGGCGATCCGCGCGGCAGCAGCGGTATCCGCGGCACGGCAGGCGGCACACAAGCAGCCCAAGGCGCCCGCCGACGTGGCGCCGGTTCCACCAGCGGTCCCTTCCTCAGGCTCTGAAAGTCTGTTTTCGTCAGAACACGCAGCAACGTTGCCGGTTCCCGAGGCTGCAACGCACGCTCACGCTGACGCGCCGCAGAATGGCAAAGCGAATCTGAGCGTTGCGCCTCCAGAGCCTGTGATCGATCCTTCAGCGGTGCCACTCACGGTCACGACGGCGGAAGAGCGAGAGCCCGAGGCGGCTGGCGAACCATCCCTGTCGGAGGCCCAGGCACAACCGGGCACCGAGTCGTCGGGCGGCGGGGCGGCTTAGGGCCGGCAAACGCAAGGGCCGGAGGCTAGCCGGTGATACGAACTCCGCGACGCCCCAAAGGACCCATTTCTCAAAATCCGCCCTTTGGCGGCCAAATCGTGAGATGATAAGCGTGATGGCCAGCGAGCCGGCAAGGAGCGCTGGTCGACGGCACGAGAATCCACCCCAGGAGTGACTAGATGACGAAGGCGAATCTTGTGGACGAGGTCATGCGCGTCGTGGACTTGCCGCGCAAAGACTCCGAGACCGTGGTGGACATCGTTTTTGAGAGCATCGTGAAGTCGCTGCGCGCCGGTGACAAGATTGAAATCCGGGGATTCGGAAGCTTCCGCAGGCGGCAGCGCAAGGCGCGCGTGGGCCGTAATCCGAAAACCGGCGCGCGGGTGGAAGTTCCCGCCAAGACTGTGCCCTATTTCAAGCCCAGCAAGGAACTCAAGGATCTCGTCAAGGGTGGAAGTCAGCCACCCGCCGAGCCCGCTTCCGCCGGCGCTCCGGCCTAGCGGCCGCAATGGATTATCTGTGGAGCCCGTGGCGTTACGCGTACGTGAGCGGCGCAACCCATCGCGACGTTTGCATCTTCTGCGAGATGGCTTCTGACCCGGCGCAGGATCGGGAGCGGCTGGTGCTGCACCGCGGTCGTCTCAATCTCATCGTCCTCAACCGGTTCCCCTACACCAGTGGTCACGTGATGATCGCGCCTTACCAGCACGTGGCGACGCTGGCTGATCTTGGTGTCGAGACACTCTCGGAGATGATGACCCTTGCGCGTGCGCTGGAAGCGGCGCTGCGCGAGGCTTACCGCCCGGATGGATACAATCTGGGCATGAATCTCGGACGTTCTGCCGGCGCAGGGATCGCGAATCATCTGCATCTTCACGTTCTGCCGCGCTGGAATGGCGACGTGAATTTCATGACCTCGATCAGCGACACCCGGGTGCTGCCGGAAGACTTGGACACATCCTACGAGAAGCTGGCCGGGTTCTTCCGGCAAGCGGCGGCCGCGCCGTGATCCCGCGGGCTGGCTCCCGAACGGCCATGAGGCTTCAGCATTCGGCGCCGTTTGATTCCTCGGAAGCTGCGACCTTCCTCGCAGGCCTGCCCCCATCCCCGGCGATCTTCGTTCTGTGGCCGGCCACCGAGCCTGCGCCAAATCTCCAGCCTTACGTCGGACGCACCCGCAATCTGCGCCATCGGCTCGAGCGCCTGCTCGCGCCTCCAAGACAGGGTGTGCGGCGCCTGAACCTGCAGGAGTTCGCGCGATTTGTGGAATACCAATGCGTGGGTTCGAACTTCGAAGCGACGTGGCTGCTTTACCACGTGAATCGCGCGCATTACCCGCGCACGTATCGGAGACGACTGCGGCTGCGTCCGCCCGCGCTGCTCAAAGTGAACCTGAGGAATCGCTTTCCACGCTGCTATCCTACGCGCAGTCTAACGCGCGACGGCTCGCTCTACTACGGGCCGTTCCCCTCCCGTGCCGATGCCGAGCGCTACGCCGGCGAGTTCCTCGACTTTTTCAAGATTCGCCGCTGCGTCGAGGATCTCAACCCCGACCCGAGCCATCCCGGTTGTATCTATTCGCAAATGAAGATGTGCCTGGCGCCGTGCTTCGCCGGCTGCACCGACGCGGAGTATCAACAAGAACTCGGACGCGCAGTAGGTTTTCTCGACACTCAAGGCGCCTCGCTCGAGCGCGAGCTCGAATCGGAACGTGCGCAGGCGTCGGAGTCACTCGATTTTGAAGGAGCCGCAAGGCTGCACCGCCGCCTCGAGAAAGTGAGCGATGTGCTTCGCCGCCGCGCCGATCTCGCGGGCAACCTGACCGGTCTTCACGCGCTGATTTTGGAGCGCGGCGCCGAGCCCAAGAGTGTGGTCTTCTTCCGGGTGTGGGCCGGAGAGATTCTCGGCCCCGCAACGCTCTCGCTGGAGGAACGAGTCGCCGCACCTGCGCCGCTCGATCAGCAGATTCGCGAATTGGTCTCGCAACTCGTCCCCACGAAGCCCGCGAATGAGCCGAGCCCGACGACGTCAAATTCGGAGGAATCGCAGAGCACGTCGCTGCCGCCCTGGGAGCATCTGGCTCTTCTGGCGCGCTGGTACTACAGCAGCTTTCGTGAAGGAGAATTCGTGCCGCTCGGCCGCAGCGACGATCTTCCGCATCGCCGCCTCATCCGGCTCTGCCGCAAGCTGACGGCCGAACCCGGCGCCGCGCCGGAGACGCCTCACTCCGCGGGATAGAAGGCCGCCGATGATCCCACCCACTCCATGTTGCGGTTGAAGCTGACGTTCATCATCGCGCCGCGGCCCATGCGCAGCAGAATCGCGCCGTGTTGGAGCTCGTCAATCCAGAGAAACATGATGCGAATCTCGACCTTGGTGGAACCACAAGGCGTCTCGATGACAGGTTCAAAATCGAGCCGCTCCTGAAGAATGTACTGCGACCGGGCATCGCGCGGGATGGCTTCCAACTGCTCGCGCGTGGGTCCGATCACAACGCCGAGCCCGGCGAAAGAATAGAGGGGCTTCAGGACGTAGCGTTCGGGCTGCTCCGGCAACGGATCGAAATCGCTCAGGAAGCGGGTCTCTGGCACGGTCGAGTGCTTCAGGAAAGGGATTGAGAATTTACTGATGCGGAAAAACCAGCTCGGGTGATCGGCCCACTCCACCTCGAGATCATCCTGCAGATTGAAGGGAAGGCGCTTCCCGCTGCGTTCGAGTTCATCAAAGATCACCCGGTTGTAAATGCGATGGATCGGCACGCGCCGGCCGGCAGCTTTGTAGTAAATCTTCCGGCCCTCCTGGATGACGTCGAACGCGTTCATGATTCTGATGCCGGTCCTTCGTGCGGTGAGCAGAAAGTCCGGCAGCGTCTTCTGCTCGTAGGGATCGATCTCGAGAAGAACCACGTTCTCGGGATCGTGCCCCGCACAAATCGCCCGCCGGAGCAAGCCGTGATAAGCATCGCGATCGAGGCCGGGCGGCAAGTACCGCAGGCTCTCATCGAGCCCGTACGCCCACCGGTACTCCTCAGCGATCGCCACTTGATAGGCGTAAAGCGAGGGGAATCCCTGGATCTCCACGAGTTTCGGCTCGATCTCGCCCGTCGCGCCGCGCACCAGGCCGAAGTCGACCTGCACGAAGATCGGATGCGGGGTCGCACCCGGCACTCGAAATGAAGGAGGGACAGCGTCCTGCGAGGCGCGGCAGTACTGCGGGTCCTCGACAAGCTGCAGGATCATCTCGCGGCCCGCCGCCACCATGCGCTCGACCAGCGCCGGCGGCAGAAAGCACGGCGTCTCGCAGTTGCGGAACTCGATCGGTGTGCCGCACGCGCGGTCGAGGCCTGCCAGGAAGTTGTGGTATTTCTCGGGAGTAAAGTTCGAATTAAACTGCCGGCGAACCTCGGGTATCATGATGTAGCCAACGCATCTAGTCGAGCGTGAATCGTCCCTGGCTCATGATCTGGCGGTCGTCGGCCCAGATGTCGAAATTGGTGCCGACCACGTCGATGTGCGTCGAGCACCGCCACTCCGCGCCGGTGTGCGAACCATAGGGATCGCCGAACGCCATGTGGATCCCCGGAATCTTCTCGTCCTGCAGGATGTGCCCGATCACGTGGTCGAGGGCGATGTTGGTGCCGATGGCGAATTCACCCACCCGGTCGCTGTTCTCGTCGGTATGCGTGTAGCGCCAAAATTCTTCCTCCAGTTCCCTGTTGGCGCAGGAGGCATCGGTCAGGCGGTTGGCGCGAATGCGGATCGTCAGCGGCGTCCCGCGCAGATCGCCAAACTTGTTGCAGAGGTAATCGCCGACCACGCCATCCACTACGAACGTGCCGTTCACTTCTCCGGGCGCGGTGAAGACCTCGCCGCCGGGAAGATTGCCCCATTTCTCCGGCGAAATCATGCCACTGGTCTTGATCCATTTGTACTTGGGATTGAGT
The DNA here is from genome assembly GCA_030038235.1 of Terriglobia bacterium. Taxonomy (GTDB): domain Bacteria; phylum Acidobacteriota; class Terriglobia; order UBA7540; family UBA7540; genus Gp13-AA77. Next base: position 5,112 of record JASHPE010000155.1, on the reverse strand, counting down.
TCGGCGGTGACGTCGGTACCGGCGGCAGTGCGGGCGCGAATCGCTCCCGACGCGCTGGCGATGTCGCGCACCCGGACGCTGATCTCGTCCACTTTGTTGAAGTCGGCGCGCATGCCTTCCATCATGATCTGACGGTTGATGTTCACCATGTGGGCGTGCCGGATTCTGCGGCGATTCACGACCTCGGTCATTTGCATCCGCGAACGCAGTTCGTTCCGCTGCGCCTGGGCCGCGAAGATGCTCACGCGGCTGGTTTCGAGATCGGCCAGGACTTCCGCGGGCATGTCGCCGAGCGGCCGCGGCGCCACGTCCTCGAGCACCCACGGATGATACGGCGACCCCACCTGGTCAAGTTCCTGCGTCAGGCTGGCCGCGATGCCGAGCGACTCGCGGTCGGTAATTACGGTCACTTTTTCCTCCGGCTGCACCTTGAGGCATACGCGCACGGCGTTGCGCGCTCCCCAAGCCAGCTCCGGATCGATCGTAACGTCTCGAAAAGCTTCGTTCATGCCACCTCACGATGCCGCAGGGACCTCGGCAGGGCTGTGCTCAAACAGACCAACATCGGTCTCCTCGATGATGTAGTCGACCACTTTCTGCAAGTCCTGCGTTTCCTCGAACACGCGCAACTGGCGATCGGCGCCCGTTCCGTCGCGCAAAATGGTGCGCACGTATTGGATCTCCTCGCGGCTGCCCAACTCGTCGAGCACGTCGTCGACGAACGCCAGATATTCCTCCGCCAGATCGCGGAACGGCACCTCGGTCTGCTTGCCGAAGTCGATCAGCTTGCCGTCGATTCCATACCGCGAGGCGCGCCACTTGTTTTCCATCAGCAGGGCGCGACGGTAAAGCCGGAATCCTTGATTGGCCGAATAGAGCTTGTAAAGCTTGGCCACTGTCGCTTGGATGAGGGCGGCCAGAGCGATGGTCTCATCCACGCGCATGGGCAGGTCGCAAACGCGGAATTCCAGCGTGTTGAAGAATGGATGCGGGCGGATGTCCCACCAGATCTTCTTGGCGTTGTCGATGCAATGGGTCTTGGTCAGCAGCCCGATGAAGCGCTCGTACTCGCCCCAGCTCGGGAAATAATCCGGAATGTTGGTGCGCGGAAATTTATCGAACACCTTGCAGCGATAGGATTTCAGCCCGGTCTTGATGCCGCACCAGAAGGGCGAGTTGGTGGAAAGCGCCAGAATGTGCGGGATGAAGTAGCGCGCGGCGTTCATCAACTGGATGGCGGCTTCGCGATCGTCCACGCCGATGTGCACGTGCAGCCCGAAGATCAGGTTGGCGCGCGCCACCGTTTGCATGTCCTCCACGATCTCGTGATAGCGCGGGTCGGGATAGATCTCCTGCTCCCGCCAGTCGGCAAACGGATGCGTGGCAGCCGCCGCCAGACGCAAACCATGAGCCCTCGCCAAGGTCACCATGTGTCGCCGAAGCTTGACGATGTGCTCCCGCGCCTCCTGGACATTCTTGCAAACGCCCGTTCCCACCTCCACCACCGACTGGTGCATCTCCGGCTTGACGAAATCCTCCTCCAAAAGCGTGCTGCCCTGCTCGAGAAGCTGCGTGTGGATGTGCGAGCGAAGGTTGCGCGTAACGGGATCGATTGTCTGGTACTCTTCTTCAATTCCGATGGTAAACGGGACGCTCAAGGCATCCTCCCTGCGGTTACAGTACTGGTCTTAACGTCTCTCAGTGTACTCTGTGCCTGAAAGCTCTCAACACACAGGACACGGGGCCTCCGTGAACTCCGTGTTGAAAGTCTTTTTTGGCACGGAGATCACTGAGACCTCCAACTGGGTTGCGGCTGCCTGCGACCGCTCCGATCCTGATCGATCCACACTACGCTCCCCGCGCCGCCACCTGCCCTCCCGACAGGAAATGCGACCAGTGATACTGCCGCGCCGGATCTTCGTCGCTCAGCGCCTTCTTCACTGCGAACTCGGCCACCGAGGTTACAACCCATTCGAAGTTCTGCGGACCCACGGAGTGATAGTCCGCGTCGGGCGCCGGATTCAAAAAGTCGATGGCGTAAGGCACGCCGTCCTGCACTGCGAATTCCACCGTGTTGATGTCGTAGCCGAGCGCGCGGCAGAGCTTCAGGCAGTCGTTCACCACGCGCTCGTACATGGCCGGATCGATCGGTGGCCCGTCGAGCACGTAGCGCAGATGGTGCGGATTGCGCGGCTCATAGCGCATCACCAGCACCTTCTCCTGGCCGATCACGTAGCATCGGAAGTAATCTTCGAACTCGATCGACTGCTGCAGGGTCATGCAGAGGTCGGCCGTCTGGTCGTAAGCGGCGAACAGCTCTTCGGGCGTATGCACCTTGTAGACGCTCTTCCAGCCGCCGCCGCTGTAAGGCTTGAGGAACGCCGGAAATCCGATGTAGCTGAAAATCTCGTCCCAGTTCAGCGGATAAATCAGATTCCGCATCGACTGGCCGGTCGTGCCCGGCGGATGCTGCTTGTGCGGCAGGATCACCGTGCGCGGCACCGCCACCCCGATGCGCTCGGCGAGCGCGTAGTTGAAGAATTTATCGTCCGCCGTCCACCAGAACGGATTGTTGATCACCACCGTGCCGCCCATGGCCGCGTTCTTCAGATACGCGCGATAAAACGGGATGTCCTGCGAGATGCGATCGACGATCACGCGATAGCCGCTCGGCTGGTTCATGCGGATGCCGCCCGTCTTCAAGAACTCCGCCTCCACGCCCGGCGCGTTCATCTCATTGATCCGCGCCGCCAGCGCGGCCGGAAACGTGTTCTCCATGCCAAATAGGATGCCGATTTTCCGCGTCATCACGCCTCGCCTGTGTCAGATTGCCGGTTCCGCACCATCGCCCGGACAAGGAGTTTCTCATTATATTACGAATTGGGCTGGCGACGGGTCGGGCAGGTCGTCAGTGGTCGGTCCTCGGTTGCCGATCTCGGATTCATGGCGTTTGGAGTCCAGAATTCGAGGCAAATGTGCGGCATCATTCACCGTTTTCTTCTCGCGGGATAAGGTTCCTGCTGGTGGTGGTAGGTTCCCAGAGCCTCAATTGCCTTGGGCCGTGGCGGCGTCCTGACTTCCCAGAATACGATCTGACACACAGGGTCCTGGCCTGCGAAAACTCCCGTTCCCATTCCCCGTGATTGAAGAGTTCCAGAGTAATGGGGCCGACGAAGCCGGGATGAATATGGGGCGCCGTGATATGCACCGCGAGGCCGGCAGGAGCCAAGCTGCTCTTTCCATTGACGTGCGCTGCGAGCTGGGGAGGCACGAACACTCTTTCCAGCGTCTGCGCCAGCAGGAACTGCCGAGGTTTGAGTTGCAGAGTCTGTCCCGGCTCAAGCGTGAAGTTCTCAACTTGGCCGCTGGGGTCGAAATCGTGCGCAGGGCGCATCACGACGGCCTTCTGCGCCTTCTGCCGCGTGAAAAATGCAGCCGAGCCGCAGGTCGATCGATGAAAGACCAATCTGTTTGCTCGCTGATGTCCGGCTCAAAGCGGATCCACCTTCGCTTCCAGGCGTTCAGTAAATCCCGCTCGGCCAGCATCATCGCGCTGCATGCTCCCGAGCAAACGCCAGGGGGACGTGCACCAGGCTGCTTCGAGTGAGCTCGCCGGGAAGAGCCAGAACCGCTTTCTCCTTTGTGACGTCAACGACCACCGCTCGGACGCGGTCGTTCTGAATCTGGTCTTTGACGACGTAACCGGAAATATTGTTCCCGGGACCGATTTCCCAATAAGAGTAGCGCTCGGTGGGGAACATACCGTCCTTCACCGTGGCGGGAATCAGGACAATCTGGCCTACTTTGACGCCGTTATGCGTGTTTTTTCGCAAAATTTCTACCTCCGCGAGAACAATAACACATTCGCCTTTCTTTCGCCAACGACATCCACTTGGCTTGATCTTACGGTCTCGCATACGTCGTAGCCGCGCCAATCACCGATCAAAAATCTCGCCCACTCCTTCGCGTCCTGCTATACTCCCGGCATTAAGATATCCGATAAGGTCGTCGGCGAACCATGGAACAGGCCAGGATAGTGCGCGTGGTGGTCGCTTCTCCGGGCGATGTCGCCGCCGAGCGTGAAGCCGTGGTGCGCGCGGCTGAAGAGGTGAGCCGCAACGTGGCCGAGGACCGCGGTCTGACTGTCCGGGTCTACCGCTGGGAGACCGAAGCTCATCCTGGCTTCCACGCTGACGGGCCGCAGGGCATCATCGACCCGATTCTGCGCATCGAGGACTGCGACCTCCTCATTGGCATCTTTTGGAAACATTTCGGCACCCCGACCACCGACGCGCAATCCGGCACCGAGCATGAAATTCGGCTGGCGTACAAGGCCTGGAGCGAGAAGCGCCAGCCGGAGATCATGATCTATTTCAACGAAGCGCCTTATGCGCCCAAATCGAAGAGAGAGACCGACCAGTGGGGCCGGGTTCTCGAATTCAAAGAAAACTTTCCCAGGGAAGGCCTTTGGTGGCCCTACGATGGCCCCGAGCAGTTCGAGAATCTCGTTCGAGAGCACCTGTCGAATTTTGTCCGGCATCTGCGCCCGCTTGAGGCCGATAAGACCGCGACAGTTCACACGACTCCCGCGCTGGTCGCCCTGCACAGCCTTCCTCGTCCGCCGGACGATTTCACCGGACGCCAGACCGAATTAGCGGAGCTGACCGCAGCCATGCAGCAAGGCGGCGTCCACATCTCCGGCCTGCAAGGACAAGGCGGCATCGGCAAGACGGCGCTGGCGCTGAAACTGGCTGAGGCGCTGAGCGAGAGCTGCCCCGACGCCCAGATTTACCTCGATCTGCGCGGCGCAGCCGGCAAGTCAGGCGTGCCTGAGAATCCCATGGCGCCGTCAGACGCGCTTGCCTAGGTAATCCGCGCCTTCCATCCCGACGCCAAGCTGCCCGAAGCCGAGGCTGACTTGGCGGCGATCTACCGGGACGTCCTGCACGGCAAGCGCGCCCTGCTGTTGATGGACAATGCCCGCGACGCCGCGCAAATGAGGCTGCTGGTTCCGCCCAAGTCCTGCGCGCTGCTGGTCACGTCGCGCCAGCGATTCGCCCTTGCAGGGCTGCATCCGAAAGATTTGAACGCGCTCCCGCCTAAGGACGCTGA
>JASHPE010000154.1 GCA_030038235.1 Terriglobia bacterium | reverse complement strand
GATCGTGACCGTCTTCACTGATAGCGGGGACAAGTACCTCAGCGAGCGGTTTTGGGACGAAGGCTCGAAATAACGTACTCAGGAGGCGAGAATGCTGGGATCGCGTTTTTCGGAGCACGTTTATGTGTTGACGAGGTTCGTGTTCGGCTGCTTGTTCGCATGTCACGGCGCACAGAAGCTTTTTGGCGCGCTCGGCGCTCACCAGATGACGGGTAACCCGAAGATGCTGACTGCCGGTATCATTGAGTTCTTCGGCGGCTTGCTGATAGCGTTCGGGATTGCGGCGACGGTGGTGGCATTCATCGCCTGCGGTGAAATGGCGTTTGCCTACTTCACCGTCCATTATCCGCGCGGGTTCTGGCCTATCATGAATATGGGCGAGCCGGCGGTCCTCTATTGCTTTTTCTTTTTGTATGTGGCGGCGCGAGGATCAGGGCGCTTCAGTGTTGACGCGCTGGTGCGGCGTCGCTAATCTCGGCGAGCGCTCAGACCGCGCGCAGGCTGCACCATGGGAGGTAAGCGATGGTCGATTGCAGACGCTATGAAGGCGTCACCCAGGAGAAAATGGAGCGGGTGAAGCAAGGACTGGCGAGGAGCGGGATTAACTTGCCGGATGGACCAAACGGCGTGATCGAAGCCATGGGGGTGAAGGTCTCGGTCAACTACGTGGCTGCCGATCAGGCGCTCGACGTCTGCATCGTGGAGAAACCGCCATTCATCCCGGACACTTTGATCTGGGCGCAAATCGAATCGCCGCTCAAGGCGTGATTGCGCAGCCCCGACGGCAACTGCCAAAGGCAGATTCTTCGCTACGCTCAGAATGCCTGGCAGTTCAAGATTGGCGGCAAGAAAAGAATCGGGCTTCGCGATGTTGAAACTCAACGTCGAACATCTCGATGCGATCCAGCGGCACGCTGCCGCTGATTACCCTGCGGAGTGCTGCGGGGTGCTACTCGGCAACCACGCGGGCGAGGTCAAGCGCGTGACGGAAGTGTCGCCGCTTGCCAATCTGCGTCACGATGCGGCTCGCGCGCAGGAAATTGTCCCATTGGAGAATCCCGAACGCGAGTCGGAGCTCAATCGATTCCTGATTGATCCGCGCGAGCAACTGCGCGTGGAGAAAGATGCGCGTGCCCGCGGATTAACGGTGCTCGGCTATTACCACTCGCACCCGGACCACCCGGCGCGACCCTCGGAGTATGATCGCGAGCACGCGTGGCCGTGGTATTCTTATGTTATCGTCGCCGTCGAGAAGGGGCGTCCGCGCGACAGTCGGTCGTGGGTGCTTTCCGAAGACCGGTCCGGGTTTCAGTTGGAGCAGCTCGAGGTTGCGGACGTTCTGAGCCACGCGCAGGTAGGCCGGGCCGGGCAACGCAGTCAGGGTCAATAAGGGAGATGAAATGGCAGTGAAAGTGATGATACCGACTCCACTGCGGCAGTACGCTGGGAAACAGGAGTCGATCCAGGTGGAAGGTCACACGGTAGGCGAAGCGCTCAGCGGACTGATCGCTCGGTACTCCGATCTGCGCCGGCATCTTTACAATGACGAGGGCAAGATCCGAAGTTTTGTGAATGTCTACCTCAACGATGAGGACATTCGTTATCTCAGCAAGGAACAAACCCCCGTAAAAGAGAACGACGTACTCAGCATCGTCCCCTCCATCGCGGGTGGCGCGCCATCGAGCGGCGCCGCCAGTGGCTCGATTCTGCGCTGCATCTGTAGCTAGCCCGGGCCAGGTTCCCGGGCCCTCCCGCCACTGCAGCCGGCTGCAAAACCAGCGACTCTGCATTGCCGGCCATCGCGCTCACGACTTGGAGGTGTACACCCATGGCTGAAACAGCGGTCATCGACGCCGCAACACTCAGCAAGGATGAGGTCCTGCGCTACAGCCGCCACCTGATTATGCCCGAGGTTGGCATGGAGGGGCAGCTCAAGCTCAAGCAGGCGAGGGTGCTCTGCATCGGCGCCGGAGGTCTGGGATCGCCGCTCGCGCTGTATCTCGCGGCTGCGGGCGTTGGCAAACTCGGTCTGGTCGATTTTGATGTAGTCGACTTCACCAACCTGCAGCGCCAGATCCTGCACGGCACGTCCGACGTTGGCCGGTCGAAGCTTGACTCCGCCGCCGCTACTCTTGAAGAGATCAATCCGAACGTCGAACTGGTGCGACACGAGACCCGGCTCACGTCCGGCAATGCGCTCGAGATTTTCGCCGATTACGAAGTGGTGGCCGACGGCACGGATAATTTCGCCACACGCTACCTGGTCAATGATGCCTGCGTTTTGACCGGCAAGCCGAACGTCTACGGCAGCATCTTTCGTTTCGAGGGCCAGGCCTCGGTCTTTGCCACGCGCGAAGGCCCATGCTACCGTTGTTTGTACCCTGAACCGCCTCCGCCCGGCCTGGTGCCAAGCTGTGCCGAAGGCGGCGTGCTCGGGGTGCTGCCCGGAATCATCGGAGCGATTCAGGCGCTGGAAACAATCAAGCTCATCATCGGCAAAGGCGAACCGTTAGTCGGACGTCTGCTGCTGTTCGACGCGCTCGGCCTGAAGTTCCGCGAGCTCAAACTGCGCAAGAATCCCGAATGCCCGGCGTGCGGACTGCACCCGAGCATTGATCATCTGATTGACTATGAAGAATTCTGCGGCATTCGAGGCCAGGAGGTAAATACCGTGTCGGAAATCCCCGAGATTACGCCCGTCGAGCTGAAGCAGATGATGGATGAGGGACGCGAGTTCCGCCTGGTGGATGTGCGCGAGCCGCACGAGTATGACATCTGCCGCATTCCTGGGTCTGTGCTGATTCCGCTCGGCGAGGTCCCCGCGCGGATGAACGAGCTGGACTCAGCCCAGGAAATCGTGGTTCACTGCCGCTCGGGAGCGCGCAGCGCCCGCGCGGTTGACTTCCTGCGCAAAGCAGGTTTCGCGCGCATTCACAATCTGAAAGGGGGCATTCTGGCGTGGTCCGACCAAGTCGATCCCAGCGTGCCCAAGTATTGAGGCTGCCGATGCGATGAAAGATCATCGCCTTCATATTGTGAAATCTTTCAGGAGGACCATTCATGGCGTTAAACGTCGGAGATCAGGCGCCGGACTTCAAAGTCGGCGACATGACGGGTGATGCGCAAAGCGAGTTCCAGCTTTCCGCGCACAAGGGCAAGAACGTGGTGCTGGTTTTCTACCCCGGTGACTTTACGCCCGTCTGCACAAGCGAACTGGCCCTGATCCAGAGCGACATCGCGAAATTCAAGGCGGCCAACGCCGAGGTGGTCGGCCTCAGCACGGACACGGTCTTCAGCCATAAAGCCTTTCAGAAATCGCTCGGCGGCCTGACATTTCCGCTCGCCACCGACCGCTGGCCTTACGGCGATGTGGCCAAAGCGTACGGAATCTTCCCTCCCACGCAGCATCAGCTTCCCTTCTGGAACGACCGCGCAATTTTCATCGTGGACAAGGAAGGCAAACTCGCTTGGTCCAAAGTCTACGAGATCGGGCAAGTGCCCGACATCGGGGAGGTGCTGGCGGAACTCGCGAAGCTGAACTAGGTGAAGCTTGGACCTGAAGGAGTTTTTTCTCAAGCAGAAGCAGGCGACCTTCAAGAACTCGCTCAAAGTCTTTGAGGCGATTCCGCCGGATCAACTCGATTGGCGTCCGGCGAAGGACATGCTCTCGCTCGGGCAGATCGTGCGGCACGTGGGTATGTCCGAGGCGGGCGTGCGCCGCGTGGCGATCGAGAACGTGTGGGACTACTACGAGAAGCGCGTGCCGCTCGGACTCTTCAACTTGCTCGGCGAAGTGACGTCGCTGCCCGATGAGTTGGCGCTCCTGGAACAGATCCATAAGGAGACCATGGCTGCCGTCGAGGCCTTCCCACTCGAGCGCTGGACTGAAGAGCGCAGCAACGAGGCTTTTGGCGTTCGCGCCAAGGTCGCCGCGATGCTCTTCGGCATCAACGAACACAACACCCATCATCGCGCCCAGGTCGGGACCTATCTGCACCTGCTCACAGGCCAGCGTGTCGGCCATTACGCTCTCTAACTTCGTCACCCGCAGCAGTCGAATCCCGCAGACCGACTCAACTGCGTGTCCTCTGCTTCAGCCAAAAGACCAAACACAGATATCACTGAGACCCTCGTTTAAGGTTCCGGCCTTCTGTACCCGGCTTCGGCGGGGCCAGAATACTAGAGCCTACAGATGAGCAACTCGCGCTCGTAGATGATCTCGGGCGGCAGCCGGTCGTGCAAGTCGAAGAAGAGTTCCTCGTGCTCGATCACTTCCGTGCGCCACGCGCCGCGATCGAACGCCTGCAGCTTTTCAAACTGTTCCTTTGAGAAGTCGAGGCCTTTCCACTCGATGTCCTCGTAGTGCGGCATCCAGCCGATGGGCGTTTCCTTACCGACAGCGCGACCGCGAGCGCGATCCACAATCCACTTCAGCACGCGCATGTTCTCGCGGAATCCCGGCCAGAGGAACTGGCCGTTCTCGTCCTTGCGAAACCAATTCACATGGAATATGCGCGGAGTTTCGCTCAGCGACCGCTGCATCTGGATCCAGTGACGGAAGTAGTCGCCCATGTGGTATCCGCAGAACGGCAGCATGGCCATGGGATCGCGGCGGACTTTGCCGACCGCGCCAGCCGCGGCCGCCGTGGTCTCTGAGCCCATCGTTGCGCCGACGTACACGCCGGAACTCCAGTTGAATGCCTGATAAACCAGCGGCATCGTGGTGGCGCGCCGGCCGCCGAAGATGATGGCGCTGATTGGGACGCCTTCGGGGTCCTCCCACGCCGGATCGATCGTCGGACATTGCGACGCCGGCGCCGTAAAGCGCGCGTTCGGATGCGCAGCTTTCGCGCCTGTCTGCTTCGCGATCTCGGGAGTCCATCGCTGGCCGCGCCAGTCGAGGCATTCTGCCGGCGGCTCGTCCGTCATGCCTTCCCACCACACGCCGCCTTCCGGCGTCAGGGCGGTATTCGTGAAGATCGTGTTGCGCGCGAGCGTTGCCATGGCGTTCGGATTCGTCTTCATCGACGTGCCGGCTGCCACGCCGAAGAAGCCCGCTTCCGGATTGATGGCGCGCAGATGGCCGCTCGCGTCCGGCCGCAGCCACGCGATGTCATCGCCGACTGTCCACACCTTCCAGCCCTCGAGCGCGTCCGGTGGAACCAGCATGGCAAGATTTGTCTTGCCGCAAGCGCTCGGGAATGCCGCCGCCACGTAGGTCTTTTCGGCCGACGGACTCTCGACGCCGATGATAAGCATATGCTCGGCCATCCAGCCGTGATCGCGCGCCAGGTTCGACGCGATGCGCAGCGCGAAGCACTTCTTGCCGAGCAGCGCGTTGCCGCCGTAACCCGAACCATACGACCAGATCTCGCGGGTCTCGGGAAAATGGACGATGTATTTCGTCGGATTGCATGGCCAGGGCACGTCTTTCTGCCCCGGCGCGAGCGGCACACCGACGGTGTGCATGCACGGCACCACGCGCTTCACATCCTTGTCGATCTCTTTGAAAACGGGCAGGCCGATACGCGTCATGATCCGCATGCTGACCACGACGTACGGCGAGTCCGTGAGCTGCACGCCGATCTGCGACACGGGCGTGCCCGTCGGACCCATGCTGAAGGGCAGCACGTACATGGTGCGTCCCCGCATGGCGCCATCGAACAGTTCCTTCAACTCGCGGTGCATCTTGTAGGGATCTTCCCAGTTGTTATTGGGACCGGCCATGGCGCGCGAATGCGAGCAGATGAAGGTGCGATCCTCGACGCGCGCTACATCGCCGGGATCGGATCGTGCATAGAAGCAGCCGGGCCACAAATCCTCATTCAGCTTGATGAACGTCCCGTTCTCGACCATCCGCCCGCACAGGATGTCGTATTCGGCCTGCGACCCATCCACCCAGTGGATCGCGGCCGGCTTGGCAAGACGCGCCATCTTCTCGACCCAGCGCACAAGGTGAGTATTGGTGCTCAGGGGCTGCGAAGGATCGCGACCCCACAAGGCGTGAGCAGGATCGACAACCTCGGGCAAAGTGCCATTAAGGTCGGCCACACCCAATGAAGAGGACAGGGGTGGGACGTAGCGCGCAGCTTCGGACATCAACTCTCCTTCAAGCGTATCGACGATTATTCTTCCAGATTAAGCACAGAGGCTTGCGAAATCAAGGCAAACGCGGCTTGTTTTGCGGAAGGCCCAACTTAAGCTCAGGCGCCGAACTCGCGCTTCACTCTTTCCGACTTCTCCGCCACGCCTTGCGCTAAGGCCTGCTTATGTTCGACCAGCTTGCGCGCAAGATCGGCGTCACTCGTCGCCAGGATCTGCACGGCGAGAATGGCCGCGTTCACGGCGCCCGCTTTACCGATCGCGGTGCAAGCCACGGGAACGCCGGCAGGCATCTGCACGATCGACAGCAGCGAATCGAGTCCGCCGAGTGTGGTCGCCATGGGCACACCGATCACGGGCAGCGTGGTCTCAGCCGCGACGACTCCGCCGAGGTGAGCCGCTCCGCCCGCACCGATGATGATCACCTTGATGCCGCGCTCGATCGCCGTGCGGGCGTATTCCGACGTGCGTGCCGGCGAGCGATGCGCCGAGCTGATCTCGACCTCGCAAGGCACGCCGAATTTCTTGAGCGTCGCCGCAGCTTCGCTCATGATGGGCAGATCGGAATCGCTGCCCATCAGAATTCCGACTACCGCACCGCTCCCCTCGCTCATCAAATCCCCTCAATTCCTGCTCTTGACGCCCGGATCAGGCTCATCTTAACCGAGAACTCTCGGACCCGGCGACTGCAAGCTGCTTACTGCCAACTGCCTGCTGCGTCCTGTCGACCGTCCACAGCCTACCGGCAACCGCGAGCCGTGAACCGCTCACGCCGGCGGCAGCTTCGCCGTCGCCGGATACCCGCTCTGATTCGGCGTGACCGGCAGGCTGCCGCCCGGCTTCGCGGGCGCGCGACGCTCCAAGCCGCGCCTGGCGATGTCATGCCGGTATTGCATGCCCTCGAAGTGGATTTTCTCCACGGCACTGTAGGCTCTTTGGATAGCTGACTGCAAGTCTTCACTGACCGCGGTCACGCCCATCACCCGGCCGCCTGCGGTCAGAAGCTTGTGATCCTCCATCTTCGTCCCGGCGTGGAACAGCTTGACGCCGCCCAGACCCTCGGCGGCTTCGTAGCCGGTGATCTCGCGACCGGTCTCCGGCGTCCCAGGATAGCCCGCGGAGGCCATCACCACGCACACCGCCGGATTCGGGGTCCAATGCGCCTCGTGCGAGGCCAGCGTGCCGTCGCGCGTGGAAAGCAGCAGTTCAACAAGGTCCGAACGCAGGCGCATCATGATGGGCTGCGTCTCGGGATCGCCCAGGCGGACGTTGTATTCGAGCACTTGCGGGCCTTCGGCGGTCATCATCAGACCGCAGTAGAGGAATCCGCGATAGTGGATGCCTTCGGCGACCAGCCCCTGGAGCGTCGGCCGCACTACGCGGGTCATGATCTCATTGCGAGCCTGTGGATCGAGAATGGCGTCGTCGCTGTAAGCGCCCATGCCGCCTGTGTTCGGGCCCGCGTCGCCGTCGAGCAGACGCTTGTGGTCCTGAGTCGGCGCGAGCTCCACCACGCCTTGTCCATCGGTCAGAACGATGAAGGACGTTTCCTCGCCCACGAGGCATTCCTCGATCACCACGCGGTCGCCCGCCTCGCCCAGCGTCTTGCGCTGTATAAAGTCGTCGAGAGCGCGGGCCGCCTCTTCCAGACTCTGCGCGATCACCACGCCCTTGCCGGCCGCGAGCCCGTCTGCCTTGATCACCACCGGGCAGCGAAACGCGGCCAGCGCCTCGATCGCCTGGCTGTAGCTCTCGGCGATGGCGCAGCGGGCGGTGGGGATATCGTGCCGCACCATGAACTCCTTGGCGAAAATCTTGCTGCCCTCCAGGCGCGCGGCGGCCTTCGACGGTCCGACCACGGGGCGCCCGGCGCTCTCGAACTCGTCCACCACCCCCGCCACGAGCGGCGCTTCCGGCCCGACGACGGTGAGATCGGCCCTCAGCCAGTTGGCAAGCTTCAGCAGCTCTGCCGGACTGCCGATGTCCACGGGCACGCACTCCGCCTCCTGCGCGATGCCGGCGTTGCCCGGCGCGCAGTAGATCTCCTCCATGCGCAGACTCTCGCGCAGCTTCCACGTCAGCGCGTGTTCACGACCTCCGGAACCAATCACCAGGATTCTCATAAGCGGCGCTTACGTTATCGAGAATCAAGCCAGATGTCAAACAGCCAGTGGCAAGTGGCGAGCGGCAAGTGACAAGCCAGCGATAATTGCGATTCCCCCACCTTGAGACGCCGACTCCTGCGGAGACGGAGAAAATGGGCGAATCGTCTGTGTGGAGCAAATCGCTGATTCCATTGCACATTCCAGCTTCGTTCCGACCACATTTTTTCGATGCCCCAGCGTCTGGCCGGGGATGCGATCCGGCCGAATTGGCACCGGGAAAACGACGCTCGATGCATCCGGGTATGTACGTGATTCTGAATAACATTCCAACTTCGTTGGTATGCCATTGTTTCACTCGCCTCGGGGCGTCTTCGATCTATCGATCGGGTGATCTCCGTCGTGCGCGATTTTTCTCCGCCGATGCCGCATGCTGCACGCGACCGGACCGATGACAGAACTGACGAACTGACAGACCGACGACCTAACTCGACTGAGCGCTGGACACGGCCGACACCATGTACGGCTATCTTCTGACCGAAAAGAGGCCATTTTTCGCGGTTAAGCCGCTGAAAACACGCGAGATAAGTACAATGGGTTTGGTGCAGCCTCCTTAGGCGATAAGCTACTGATCCCATTGGATTTAGTTGCAATGGGTTTGCTGGCTTTGGAAGGCCGGGCGGCGACCGCCATTCCTCGAATTCAGAGCGCGCAACTATCCTTTCTCGAAAAAGAGGCTGTTTTTCGGGGTTAACTTGCTGAAAACATGAGAGATAAACGCAGTGGCTTTGGCGCATCGCATTTCGGGGATATCTCACTGATAACACAGTCTTTAGGCCCAATGGGTTTGGTTGGCTTTGGAGAGGCTGTTCGCGTGCCTCCGCGCTGGACAAAGGGAATCCCGGGCGGTGCCGATTAGCCGGGACCCGCAGACGCGGGAATTGTGGTGTAGGCATCCTGCCTGCCAGAGGCGACAGAGAGCGGCATAGAGCCATGGCACGCTCCTCGATTGCTCAAGGGGTTATAACAACCTAGCATATCACCGTGGTTG
>JASHPE010000153.1 GCA_030038235.1 Terriglobia bacterium | reverse complement strand
ATCGCCAATACTGTCAGCCGCGGTCTCATTCCGCTGCAGATCGGGCCGGCGTGTGCGAGATCATCAAAGAGGACGGTAAGTGAGGATGGACGTCTACGGGACCCTGTTTCCGCGAGGCGACGGCGCGCGGAGCTGGCGGAAGCCGAACAGGCGTTGTTAGGGTAATTCCTTCATGTCCGAAGACGCGTTGGCAGACTTGATCACCCTATTGACCATCAAAAAGAAGCGGGATTTGAAGAGGTGTTACCAGCGGCGTGAATTTGACTTAAAAGCAGCGGCATGAATTTGCCTGACATGCGGCGGGGGCTCAGGGTGAAGAGGGGCGGAGGACGCCACCTCCTGGATCTGCCGTCTTGTGGCCCTGCGATGGGTTTTTAAGGCATTGGGAAATCTACCGCGATGCGGCGGGGGCCGAACCGCTCAACGAGAGGGCCCGGCATGCACGCGCACGCCCGGGCCCCGCAACCCCCATCGCAGTGAGTTTCCGCCGGCTATTCCTCAGCGGGTTGCTCCCCAGCAGAGCCCGCTTCCGCTTCGCCGGATCTGGTGCCTATACGTCGTTACGTGACGCTCGCGCAATCCCCCCCGTGGTCACTGTGGCGTTAGTTTGCGGAACAGATCGAGTTGCAGATCGTCAACCTCGCGTTCGAGAGACTCGTGGTGACGGCGGATCTGGGCCAAGTGAGTTGCCTCGAATTCCAAGGCAAGCTCCATCAACGCGTCGGCGATGTAAGCTGCGGCTTCGTCGGACACGGCGTAGTCCGTTAGTACTGGATAGTCCCTTGGTTGCGTCATCGTGGATCGCCTCGGCGGGTTACTGGTCGATCTCGTCCTTCATGCGGAAGCTCTTGCCTTCGATGACGACCGTGTCTGCGTGGTGCAGAACGCGATCGAGGATGGCGGACGTCAGGGTGCTGTCGTTGTTGAAGATCTGTGCCCAGTGCTTGTATGCACGGTTGGTGCTGATGACCATGGGCGCGCGCTCGTAGCGCTGGCTGATGATCTGGAACAACAGGTCAGCACCGTGCTTATCAATTGGCATAAATCCCAGCTCGTCAATGATGAGCAGAGCCGGCCTCATATAGCGGCGAAGCTCGCGCTTGAGCTGGCCCGCGGACTGGGCTGCGGCCAGACTATTTATAATGTCGACGGCTGTCGTGAACAGCACTGAGTATCCCTTCAGACAGGCGGCGTGACCGAGCGCGATAGACAAGTGGGTTTTACCGAGACCGACGTTACCGATAAAAACCACATTGGTCTGCGTCGCCATGAAGGCCAGGCGGAACAGGTTCTGGATTTGCGGCCGGTTGATCTTTTTCGGCCAACTCCACTGGAAGGTATCGAGAGTTTTGAGCACAGGAAACCGGGCATTGTCGATCCGCCGCTTGATGCTGCGGTTCTCGCGCAGCGTCGCCTCGCCCTCGATCAACTGCGCCAGATAGTCCACGTGCGAGAGGTGCTGCTCGGCAGCTTGACTGGCGAAGGGCTGATAGTGGCTTTGGATATGATGCAGGTGTAATTGCTGCAACTGCGCATCCAGTCGACTCGCGTC
The DNA here is from genome assembly GCA_030038235.1 of Terriglobia bacterium. Lineage (GTDB taxonomy): Bacteria > Acidobacteriota > Terriglobia > UBA7540 > UBA7540 > Gp13-AA77. The sequence continues at coordinate 2,574 of JASHPE010000153.1, read as the reverse complement.
ATTCTCATCCATGATCGTCTCTCTCATAGGCGTTGAGATCCGGGGGAGCGATGTCAATGTCGAGCAGGTCGTGGCGACGGGTCAGCTGCAAGGGGCCGGGTTCCGGCAACGCTCGGGCCCGTGCCTCCAGAATGTTGGTGATGTATTCGGCGCTGAAGGCTTCGAAGGCGAGCCCGTCGGAGATGGCGCGCGCCACCGCATCGGCAGGATAGATCTCGGCCAGGGCCAGGATCTTGCGGACATGCTGGCGGGCATTGAAGCGACGTTGGTCCAGTCCCTCGAAATAGGCCGCGGCGTCCGGCGACAACGCCAAAAACTGCATCATCAACCGCTGTTCCCGGGCCCGGCTGCGCTGGGCGATCAAACCCTTGGCATGGTCTGGGTCCTCGATATCCTCGTGACGACCGTAGCGGCGCGGATGACGGGCGATGAGTTGGTCGTCGAAGTAGATGCAGACGCGATCAGGATAGGCTTTGACCGTCAACCGACGATGTGCGTACGCGCAGGGTACGGAGTAGTGATTGGTGTCCAAGGCAATGCGGAACTGGCTGGACGCGATCGTGGTTGAAGTGCGGCCAAGGTCGTAGGGATGCGGGTTGGGTCGTCGCAGGTGTAGACGCTCTTCAGCAAATAAATCGATAGGTCGCCGTTGGGTCTCGCCGTGGACACGCACATTGGCGACGGTGTCGAGCCAGACTTGGGCGGCTGCCTGGATCGAGCTGAATTCCGTCAGCTCCAGCCCCCGCAGGAAGTTCTTTTTGACGTAGCCCACGCCGGATTCGACCCGCCCCTTCTCGTTGCCGCGGCCAACATTGCAGGCGACGATCTCAAAGCCGTGGTGGCGGGCAAAGTCCATATAGCGCGGATTAAACACCGGTGCGACGCCGGCCAGGCGCTGCAGAACCGCCGATTTGAGATTGTCGACCATGAGTTTGCAGGGAACGCCCAGTTCCGCGAAGGCGTGTTCGTGGCAGGCGAGGAAGTGCTCCATGGTCTGCGAGACGGTGAACTCCACAAACAGGCGACGGCTATAGGCCAGCACCATGACGAAGAACGACAACCGGCGGCGGGTATTGCCCACCACAACGCTCCCGAACGATCCCCAGTCAACCTGTGCGCATTCGCCGGCAGAAAAGTGGAGCTTGAGATAAACCGGTCGCTTGGGAGGCCGAATCCGACGGACGTAATCCCGAAGAATCGTGATGCCCCCGCGGTATCCCTCCTCGCGCAGACGCTGGAAGATCTGCTGAGCGCTATACGGGTAGGTGTCCAGCAGTCGCGTGACGCGCGGCTTGAAGGGATCAAGGACACTGCCGCGCGACACCGGACGGCGCGGCTCGAAATGCGAACGTGCCGACCACTTGGCGACGGTCCTCGGGTGGAGATGCAAAGCCCGGGCGGCCTGCGCCACCGTCAGACGCTGGCGCTCACAGCAGTCGTGGATCTTACAGAACGTCTCGTAATCGATCACCGGGAGGACCCAGGTTGCTGCCGACCGCGCCGATCGCGGAGGTGGCGAGAATGTCCTGGCCCAGACGTAGCAATCGATGGGTCGTGCGGACGATCGGATCTTGTAACGGTGTGCCCACGAGATGGGCGATTAACCCAATCAGAACAGCAGGTTGCGCCACTAAGAGCTCTTGTAACGCAGCGCCTGCGAAATTGCCCTTTTCCATCGAAGAATCAATGCCTTGTGCAATTGAGAGATCTTGTAACGCATGCGCCCTACGCCAATACCCGGGATGACGAGACCGCCAACCACGGACCCGCGCGACATGGATCGGCCCGCGGAAGTAGGTTTGGTTCTCCGGCGCAGCCAGCCAGCGAGCTTGACTGGCGGCTTTGCTGGCCGCTTTGCAGGCAGGAGCCGAGCAGTAGCGTTGATGCCGGCGGTTACGCGCATCGGGACGAAATAACTTCAGGCAACACTTGCATTTGCGGCGCTCTCCGCGGGCCATGGCGTCCCCCCTTGCGGGGGCCCATCATCTGCCGACGCCGAGCCTGGCCGGTCTTGATAGCCGCAACGAATTGGTACCCTCCTCGACACATCCAAGCATTCGATCCACCGCGCCGGGCCCGGAGTGGGAAGGCAGATTCACGCCGCTGGTTTTAAGGCAAATTCAGCCCGCTGCTGACAGTTTGATCTGATTGGCGCCTTAGCTGTCAGAAATCGACAGCGCCCCGATATGCCAGCCACGTGCTTGTGGGGCGGGATCCGGACCTCATACGGGCCACTCGGAACGCGCTCAGAAGCGGGAGAACCGGATAGGCCACCGCCAATGCTCCCGGTCACCGCCCATTTGCAAAAAATGCTTCAGGAGAACCGCCAACAGCGCCCGCGGTGTCTCGCCGTCCAAAATCGCGTCCATGGTCGGGCCTCAAAAAGTCGTGAATTTCGACTGTGGCACACCCGAATTTTTTATCTCCACGATCGCAATTTCCCGCGATGAAATGATTTTTGCGCGGGCCACATATCCCGACCGGACGCCTGCACGCTGGAAGCACGAAGCCCGCAGACGATCTTGCCGGAACAGCTTGAATTTTTCTCCATTCCGAATCCGGCAAACGATTTCT
>JASHPE010000152.1 GCA_030038235.1 Terriglobia bacterium | reverse complement strand
TGCGAACGCTGCAAAGCGCATGCCGGCGAACTCGAGGAGTTCGGTTGTGATGGTCAGGTAAACAGCCGTGGAAGTGGGGCTGACGTGACCCATAAAAGTGGATAGATCAAACAGCCGCGACATTGGATCGACGCCTGTGCGGTACCATCGCAGGAGTGTGCTGACCGCGAATGAGTGCCGAAGGCAATGCAAATGCGGCGGCTTTATGCCCGACGGGATTGTCAGTTGAAGCGTGGGAAGCAGCTTGTGGAACGTCCAACTGATGGCGTTGGTGCCGATCGGCCTTCGCTTCTGCCGATCGAACGAAAAGAAGGCCCCGTCCGGCGCGATCAATCCAAACCGCGATTCTTCACGTTCCAGGTAATGCGCGAGGGCGCGCCCCATTTTCGGTCCGAATGGGACCAGTCGATCCTTCCCGAACTTCGTCTGTCGAATGATCAGCAACTCGCGGTCGAAATCGACGCCTTTCCGGCACAGCCGAGACACTTCTCCGACACGAAGCCCGAGTCCATACAACACGGCAAAGATCATCCTGTAGACTTCTCCGCGGTTTTGCACGCGGGGAGTGCTGGAAAGTTTGCTGGCAACTTCGAGCAGTCGACGGGCGTCAGCCTGACAAAAGAGAAAGGGTTTCGACGTCGGGGTCACCCGCCGACTCTCGCACTGCAGGGGCGACTCTGGCAGGATCTCGTGGATGACCATCCAGTCCAGAAGCCCTCGAATCGCGCCGATGAGGCCGTTGTAGCTACGAGGTGATGGACGTGGCCGCGAGTCGATGAACGCTTGGAGGTCGGCAGATGAAATCTGCCGTTCGTTCGGAACGCCGCGGCTGAGCAAATAGCCGTCCAGCAACCGAAGCATGGCGCCCACTTTCGTCAGTTGTTTCCCCAACGAGTGCTTGTGCGCCAAGTATCGCTCGATGCTATCAGCCAATGGACCTCTCGGTGAGCCCTTCACAGGACCTCCTCGCCGTCGCCCAGGGCGACCTCGCGCAGCGCCTTCAGATTCACCTTGGCGTAGATCTTAGTGGCATCAGGCGTTCGGTGACCGACGAAGTCTCCGATCGTTTTGAATGACAGTCCGGCATCGACCAGACGTTGAACGCACGCGTGCCGGAGGGTGTGCGAGCCTGGTCGGAAAACATGGATACCAGCTTTGCGTAAGTAATGCTTGGCGCGCATTGTGACTGCCACGCGCGAAAGGGCTTTGTGTGGCGCACACGCTTCAAAAAAGACCGCCCGTTGATCCGTCTCGGGGCGGCTGTTTCTCAAATAATCGAGGATCGCCTCGCCTACGGTCGGATCCAAAGGGTATGCCGTCGAGTGATCCGACTTGCGTCCGCCGACGTGCAGGCGATTGTGTTTCCAGTCGATATCGTCAAGGGTCAGGGCGGCGACCTCACGCCCGCGCAGCCCGTACGTAGTTAACAGCAAGAGGACGGCGTAGTCACGGCGGCCAACCGCGTTCCGCCGGTCCACAATGTTTAACATTCGTTCGACTTCGGCCCAGGAGATCGAGCGCGGCAGGTTCGCGAATCGATATCGGCGCGGTGACTCGATTGCCTTACTGAAATCGCGGGGCAGGAGAGAAGCGCGGTACAGATAGCGGAAAAAGACCTTGAGAATGCTGCAGAGGCTCTGAACCGAGCGCGCGTCGATGCTTTCACCACTTTCCGTGATGAAATCGGCGACCACGGATGGGGCCAGGTCCCGAAGCAAGGGTCGCTCGATTCTTCGTAGGTAATCTTCGAAGCGCCGAAGATAGTGACGGTACTGGACAAGCGTTGTTTCACGGAGCCCTCGTTCCCGGCGCAAAAACTCGAAGAATCTGGGGACGATGTCGGTAAATGGGTCCGGCACTCCGGGATTAGAATCTTCCCCTTGCGGTGTGGTGAGGCGAAGCATCTGTTGGATGGGACCACGGAGGCCTCGCACCGCAGCCACACGCTGCGACTCCGAATACTGTTTTCCGTACCGCCCCAGCCAAGTATGGATAAACGGCTCGACATGAGCCGGAAGATCCGTCAGTGTCTTCGCTCCAGCGCGTTGAGCGGACTCCCCGAATCGGATCAGCAGGGGTACCCGAATGAAGATGCTGCGGGCTGCGTATTTTTGTTCGGCGAGCCAACTGACGTAGCGCTCGATAGCGTCACCGATCCAGGACGAGCGAATCCGATCGACGGTTGTCGGGCGGATGAAGTAGCGGTCAAGCACGAAAATCTCCTCTCTGTGGGGGAGGGTTGGAGATCATCGTACTCCTATCGTCTCGTTATGTTCCCTCGTCCGCTCGGCTCGCACGTGGCTCCATAGGCTGGCTCGGATCCGGCCACATAACGCGGGCGGGCACATTACATGGGTGTTCTCTCCTGGGGCAACATGGTCTCCCTTCGGTTTCAAGAGACCACGCCCCCTTGTTGGAATCACCCAGCGCCGCTTTTACCTCGCCCGCCCCGTTCCGACGGAAGTGGGGCGGCATTCCGAAATTGATGGGGCACCGTTCCGAAAAAGGTGGGGCACCGTTACGGAGCTACCCAAAAAGTGCCCCACTTCCCATCGGAATCAGCGCCCTACTTCGATCGGAATGAGCGCCCCACTTCAATCGGAATCAGTGCCCCATTTCGCCCGGAATCCGCAGGTTGACCTGGTCGTTGTATGGGGCGACGATTAGCATGTCGTCGCGCGTCAGGGCGTGTTGATTGCCGTCTCGATCGGTCCACGTGGTCCGCTCGCGGGTGAGGGTTTCCACGAGCGCGGCTACGCGGTCGACTTCTTCGGTCGAATGATTCTGATTGCCTTGATGGGGCACAGGGGCGAACCACAAGCCCGCGCCTGAGAACGGCGGGGCCTGTATCGTTTGCCGCTCCAGGCCATCCAGCGACACGAGGCGTCCTTCATAGAAGAGCTCCGATGTGAAACGGCAGATTGCCGGGTGGAGACGCCATGTTTCGCCGAGGAAAAGGCCCTGGGTCTCGGTGATGGTCATTCTGCCGCCGAGCAGGTGCGCGAGCGCGGAGATGTCCGATCCTTCGGGATGGCTGCCTTTTTGCGGCTGTTCAAGTTGCTGCGGATCTCCCAGCAGCACAAGGCTGCCGCCTGCCGGCGCGCAAGCCAGCACGTTGGCCAACGACATTTGGCCGGCCTCGTCGACGAAAAGGACGCGGACAGAGTCCTGGAACTCCGCTCTGGACCATAGCCACGGGGTACCCCCCAGGACGTTGATCTCCCCGCTCTGCAAGAGCTGGAGGGCTTCGTCGTTCGCGCCGATTTCTCGGATCGGCGCGCCGTGGCGATCGGGGTCGTCCTTCCGATGAGCGCATCGAACGCCAGCAATATTCATTTGTGTTGCGGCGTCGACTACTTCATCGAGGAGCTTGCGGATGACCTTGTGACCGACCGCGGTGATACCGACCTTGTGCCCGTGATTGACGAGTTGGCAAATCATGCGGGCCCCGGTAAAAGTCTTGCCGGCGCCGGGTGGGCC